>JAFTZY010000022.1 GCA_017460955.1 Oscillospiraceae bacterium | reverse complement strand
GCCGGGATACGCTCGAGCGCCATGACCGCGCACGCGCCGGCCTCCTGGGCGATGCGTGCCTGCTCCGGTGTTGTCACGTCCATGATGACGCCGCCCTTGAGCATCTGGGCAAGCTCCTTGTTCAGCTGATATTGTTCCTTCATAGGGATGACCTCTTTTCTGCAAATTCCTGCCGGCACATTGCCGGTCACGTCTATTATAGCAGAAAGGGGTGCGCCCTCATAGAGCCAGTTGCAGTTTATTTTATCGGTTCAGTTGGACTGCCCGCATAAGTCCCGGTAGAGGAAGGGACTATGCTTCATGCCAGTCCTCCCCGGTCATCAGATAGGCCCGGCAGGGAGCGCCGTCACATCCGCCCAGGTGCAGGGGTGCCGCGCTCAGGAAATACCGGCCCTCCGCCACACCCGCAAGCACGATCCCCTCGAGCAGGACGGTGCGGGCGCCGAGCAGCAGCAGATGCACATGCCGGGGCGCTGTCTCCGGTCCGACCGTCTGGCTCTCATTGCCAAGGAGCCACAGGCCCGCATCGGCAAAGACCGCGGCAGCGCCGGCCGTGACAGTCAGGTCTCCGGCAAGCAGGAGCCGCTTGCAGTCCCCGGCACGCGCAAGGATGGCATGCGCGTCCTGCGCGGTCACGTCACCCGCATGCCTTGCCACATAGCAGGGGCCGACAAACGGTACAAGCCCCATCTCCCCGACCGTATCGCCGTCCTGAAAAAAGTGGAACGGCGCATCCACATGGGTGCCGTTGTGCGCACACATGGAAAAGGCGGTCAGGTTGCAGGCATCGCCGTGCTCCAGGCACTGGAGGCGCTCGCGCTCCGGGGCCGGATCGCCGGGGTATACACGGCAGGAGAACACCTCCTGTGAAATATCGATGAGCATGGGATCCTTCCTTTCAAGATCAGTTAAAAAAGCCGGAAACGAATATCGGCAGACCCAGCGCTGTCAGCATTCCGGCATTGATGCAGCAGGCACGCAGGGCCGCTTCGGCGAATGCGTCCGACCCGGCGCCTCTCGTAGGCTCTCTGGCCGCCGGCAATGCAGTTGTTCCCCTCATACACCGCGCCGCCATCGGAAAGACGATCGTTATGGACAAAACTTATATAATTCTATAATTCTGTTGACGGATGCTATGAGATATGCTATACTGATAGTAGTATGATCGAACGCCCCCGCATCGGGCAATAACAGTACACAGACCGCAAGGGAGGTATATATGAAACAGTTTCAGTTCCGCTACAACGGCGCAGCTGCTCTGGGACGGGAGCTCCGGAAGATCCGTCAGTGGAGCCGTTCGCGCATGACTTCTGCAGCCGTATTCCAGATCTTTACGGCTGTCATGGATCCCGAACAGATCCGGAAGATCTGCGGCCGGATCTCCGAAGAGATCCCGGAAGCGCTCTATATGGGCTGCTCATCGAACGGCAACATTCTGGAGGGCACGCTGGAATCCGACAATATCTGCATCACCTGTACGGTGTTTGAATATGCCTCCACACAGGTGAAGATGCTGCAATACCCGATCTCCGATGCCAAGGTCGATGCGACGATGCAGGCGCTCCATGAGGAGCTGGAGGCCAATCCCTGGGTGCGTGCCATAGAGCTGCTGGTCACCATCCGCGGCATGTCGATGACGAAATTCTGCGACCGGCTGCAGGCGGAGCGGGAGGATATCGCGGTGTTCGGCGGCGGCGCCTTTGCAGCCGACATTGACAACAATGCCGCCTGGGTCTTTTCAAGCGCCGGTCCCTGCACGGACAATGCCGTGGTCTTCCTGCTGATGGGCGGCGACGATCTTCATGTGCGCACCACGCACATCACCGGCTGGAAGCCGCTCGGAAAGGCGTTCCATGTGACCCGCGCCGAGGGCAGCACGCTCTACGAGCTCGACGGCAGGGCTGCATACGAGGCCTATTACAAGTATCTGAACATCAAGAACAACGAGCATTTCTTCTTCAATTCGCTCGAATTCCCGTTCTATCTCGAGCACAACGGCATGAAGATCCTGCGTGCGCCGATCGCCAGCAATCCGGACGGGTCCCTCACCATGACCTCGAATATCGATGAGAATGTCACGGCACATCTTGCCTACGGCGACCCGTGGACGATCCTGAACAGCGTGCGTGTGGACGGACAGGTCATCCGCGACTATATGCCGGAGGTCATCCACATCTATTCGTGCGCGGCGCGGAGGACGTTCTGGGGCGACAGCGATATCGGAAAGGAGTCGATGCCGTTCGAGCATATCGCGCCGACCTCGGGCTTCTACACCTCCAGCGAATTCCTGCGCACGGACGGCAAGATGAATCAGCACAATGTCACGATGGTCGTGGCAGCGCTGCGTGAGGGAGAGGGCTCCGGTGAGACATCCTCCTTCTTCGATGTGGACACCGACGAGTACTCGGGCAAGGTCTCGCTGATCACACGCCTTGCCAAGTTCATCGATGCCGCCACGGAGGAGCTGGAGGAGGCCAACCGGAAGCTTGTCCAGATGGCCGTGACCGACGGTCTGACAGGGCTTTACAACCGCAAGGAGATCCAGCGCATGATCTCCGAACGCCTTGAAAGCGGCAAGCCCATGACACTCATCATGATGGACATCGACAATTTCAAGAGCGTCAACGATACCTACGGTCACAACGAGGGCGACCGCGTGATCGCCAGTCTCTCCGAGCTGCTGCGGCACGGCATCACCGAGCACAATCCGGACGGTGCTGCCGGCCGTTGGGGCGGTGAGGAATTCATGCTGATGCTGCCGTATCCGCTCGAATATGCCCAGCTTGCCGCGGAGGACATCCGCAAGGATTTCGCAGCGATCGCCTTCCCGTATGCGGGACACCGGACGATCAGTCTGGGCGTGACACAGGCCATTCCCGGTGAATCGTCGGATGCCCTGCTCGTGCGCGTGGACAAGGCGCTTTATGAAGCCAAGAGGACCGGCAAGAACAAGTACATTGTATATTAAAGGCCTGACAAGCCGGGCGCACGGAGGCGCTCCATTGAAAGAAGAGTGCCGCAGCGGCGGCGCTTTTCTTTTTTGGGGGGACGTCGGTTATGGATCCCGGGCTGTCAGAGGCCGGCTTTTTCAGGGATCGGACACCTCCAGCGACCATCCATGATCGCCGTGATAGATCATCTGCCTGGTCATGCCGCCGTCAATGCAGATGTTCTCGCCCGTGATGAAGCCCGCCTTGTCAGAGCACAGGAACAGCACCATGTTGGCGATATCCATCGGATCTCCCACACGTCCGCAGGGATGCTGGATGGCATCGGCGCCCTCGTAAACCGTGTAGGCGGTGTCGATCCACCCCGGTGAGACAGAATTCACCCGCACCCGCCCGGCCAGGCTCACCGCAAGCGCATGGGTGAGCGCTGCAATACCGCCCTTTGCCGCCGTATAGCTCTCAGTCTGCGGCTGGCTCATCCGGTCACGGGAGGAGGAAATGTTGATGATCGAGCCGCCGGGATTGAAATACGGCACAAACAGCTTTGACAGATAAAACGGCGCCGTCACGCCAACGGACAGTGCATACTGAAATTCCTCATAGCTGCATGCAGCAATGCCCTTCATCAGCGGGAGCGCATTGTTGATGAGGAAATCAATGTGCCCATGCTCTGCAAGGACCTTCTTTGTGAATTGTTCCAGCACCGCCTTGTCAGAGATATCCCCGACAAAATGCTCTCCCTCCGCCTTGTCGATCACGCAGACCCTCGCACCGTTTTTGCGGAATTCCTCCGCGATACACTTGCCGATTCCGTTTGCGCCGCCGGTGATGACGGCGATCCTGTCTGCAAAGTCCTTCATATGATCTCCGATGCAGAGGTCACCCGCTTTGCATCCGCGATGGCTGCGCCCTTGACATAGGGAGCCAGCTTTTCGGCGGACTTTCCGATGTCGCTCCCGCCGGATGTGGCGAAGATATGGAGTGTTTTCCCATTCCAGTCGTAGCCCTTGCAGAACGTGCCGATCACGTTCGGCGCAGCATAATACCAGATCGGGAAGCCGAGATAAACGGTGTCGTATTCGTCCCAGTTCTCCACCCTGCCCTCAACGGGAACATCCTTTTTGCCGAGCTTTTCCTTGTTGCATCTGGCAAACGGATTTGTCCACTTCATGTCGGCAGCGGTGTACGGCTGCTCCGGCTTGATCTCGAATATGTCCGCATCCAGCTTCTTGGCAAGCTCCTGTGCCACTTTTCTGGTCGTGCCGGCCTCGGCACTGAAATAAATCACGATGGATCCCATGATACAATGCTCCTTTCAGATAGGAATGCCCTGCCCCATCAGAAAGCTGTTGGTGAAGCACGACAAACCGGCAAGGCAAACTGTGTATTCGCTGCGGACACTGTTCTGCTTGGAAACGCTGTCCTTCAGCTGCTACCATGCTCATTATACCACGATCCGCTGCATTTTTCAATACATATTCTGCACTTTTTTGTCTTAGAAGCAGACCATCCTGCGTCCCGGGCTGCATTTTGGTTGCTACCCCCTGACGGCCGGCAGTCTGTCCGGGGTTACACCTTAATGCGCTTTCTCCCCAAGGCAACAGCATTTACTTTTTTCTGCGCCTCTGGGGCAGCCCCGCCGCAAAGTCCTCCCCGCTTGCGGGGGATAAGCAGACAGCAAGCGAACTTGTGAGCGCTGCTGGTCGCTTATGCCTTGGCTGGTGCCGCCGAACGGCGGCGGAGGGGGCAAGTTTTGCATGTTTTTCCCAAGAAAGGACTTTTGCAGAGTAAATGCTGTTGCCATGCTTTCTCCCCTCCACGGGTTGACAACCAAAAGCAAGAGCGGTATAATGAAAACAGAAAGCCGGTTGACGGTCAGGTTCCCCTGGAATGTCCGTCAACAGGATGTGCTATGAGACCCGGATCGGAGGTGACAACACTGCGGATCGCTATTATTGATGATGAAGCCCGCATGCGTGCCCGGCTGCGGGAGATGCTGCATGCGCTCTCCCCCGAATTTGCACTCAGCATGGAGATACTGCTCTTTTCCTCCGGCGATGGATGGATCCGCTTTTTACAGGAGCAAAATGCGGCACGGGGCAGCCATGCCCTCTTCGATCTTGTGTTCCTCGACATTGAAATGGAGGGAAAGTCCGGCATTGAGGTCGGGCAGTACATCCGGCAGGAGCTGCATGACGATCAGCTCCAGCTCGTCTATATTTCGGCGCATACGCAGTACAGCCTTGCGCTCCACCGGTTCCACCCGCTGCACTTTCTCATCAAGGAGATCACCCCCGACGATCTGCGGGAGGTGCTGGGTGCCTACTGCAATATGCGGCGTGACGAGCGGCAGCTTTTCCGCTACAAGGTCGGACGGGACGTTTTGCAGCTCGAGGTGGGGCAGATCCGGTATCTGAAAGCCAATAACCGCGAGATCACGGTCTATCTGGAAGGCTCGGACAATGCTCCATTCAATGAGAGCCCTGCGCACAAGCGCGTCTTTCCCGGCAAGCTGTCGGATGCCTTCCGGCAATTGCAGCCCTGCCGCTTTCTGGATGTCCACCGCTCGTACCTCGTCAACCCTGCCTTCATCCGACAATACCGGTATGACTGCGTTATCCTCTGGGACGGCACAGAGATCCCCATCGGCGTGACCAAGCGCAAGGAGCTCCGCCAGAAGCAGATGGAGGCATTCGGGAAGGAGGACTGGCAGGATGTATAACGCTGTGCTGGTGCTCCTGCAGCTCTTCTCCGTGCTGTATGTACGGAATTTCCTGCAGGTGTTCCTCGGACAATCGGAGCGCGGCCGGCTCTTCCGGCTGCTGACCGATCTACCGTTTATCGTGTTCCCGCTTGCGGCAAATCTTTTTGTGAATATCCCGCTTGTCAATTTTTCTGCCCACATTCTTGGCATTGCGGTGATCTCCCTGCAATACAGGGCAAGGCTCCGGCAGCGCATTGCAGGGATCGTGTTTATCAGTATCCTCACACTGGTGCTGGAAACGGTCGTTGCCGTTTTCACCAATTATTTCGGGATCTCGAGCATGGAGCGCGGGACCTATGAGAACATCGGCGGCAATGTGGCAAGCGTGATCCTCACCTATGCCGTCTCCCAGCTTATGAAGAACGTGAAGGCGGTCCGGCAGAAGCAGGCGGTGCAGGGAAGCGAATGGTTTGCGCTCGTGGCAGTTCCGGTGATCTCAATGTTCCTCCTGTTCGTGCTCAACGCCTCCCCCACCATCACTAAAGCAAATGCCATGCTGCTGCTCCTTTCCATTCTGCTCATCAATGCCCTGATCTTCTATCTCTATGAGAAGCTGGGGGCCGTGTACCAGGAACGCCTGGAATCCGCGGTATTCGAGCAGGAGGTCGCCTACTACCGCAGCCAGTGCGACTACATGGCACAGGCATCCGGCGACATGGCGGCATTCCGGCATGATTACCGGAACCATTTGCTTACGCTGCAGGGCTTTCTGGAGGACGGACAGAATGAGGAGGGCATCCGCTATATCCGGGAGCTTTCCGGCGAGGAAGGGCGCGGGAGAGCGCAGCTTTGCGATACCGGGAATCTTGCGGTCGATGGTATCGTGAACTTCAAGCTTTCCGAAGCTGTCACGCAAAGGATCCGCGTGGAGGCAGGACTGCGCATTCCGAAGGACCTGGCACTCCGGGCGGCGGACATTACGGTCATTCTCGGCAATCTCATCGACAACGCCATCCATGCCGCCGTGCAGCTCCCGGAGGAGGAGCGCTTCCTGCATCTGCGGATGGAATACGACAAGGGACGGCTGTTTTTGCAGGTAGAAAATCCCGCCGCCGGGGAGATCTGCATCCGGGACGGGCAGTTCCTCGGCAAACAGCATACGCCGGGACACGGCTACGGGCTTGCCAATGTCCGGCGGGCGCTCGAGCGCTATCACGGCGAACTGCTCTTTTCCGAACGGGATCGGACCGTGACTGCAACATGCATGCTGTATTTACATGATACACAAGAGGACTGCCGCACATAGTACGGCAGTCCCTTTTCATTCACAACAAATAACAGCGGATTCACAACAAACTGTTCTTAGAAGTCTTTTCCTGACAGTGAAACTATGATAGAATCAAAGCATGAAGTGAATTTCCCAAAGGCACGGCCGGTACCGGGGGCTGTGCAGCAAGGAGAGGAGATGTGAACATGCAGCGTAACAGTATGGCCTATCAGGTTCTGGTATTCCTTCTGCTCGGCATTTTGCTTCCGTTTGTGATGATCGGCGCGATGCAGAAAGGGAGCGAAAAGTCGGACAACTATGTCCGAAACGGCAGGCTGACAGAATGCACCGTTGTGTCTGTGACACGTCTGGGATCGGCGAGCAGCATTCAGGTGGAATATGTCGATACTGCGGGAAAAACAGTGCGGGCCAAAGCCACCCTGAACCGGTCCTCCTACACGGTCACACCCGGCGACAAGATCCGGGCATATGTGCTTTCCAGCAAACCGGGTGAGGTGTTCGTCCCGGCAGGAGCCGGCCTGAAGGCGCTAACCTATGGGATGGTTGCGGTGATCGCCCTTGCAGGCTGGATCGTCCCGATCCGATACTTCCTGAAACAGCGCCGGAGCGGTGATGATTGAACCTTGCAGAAAGATGGGACTCTACGCAGTCATATTTTGATCCAAAACCAAATGGAGGTCGTGAGAACAGATGCCAAAGGTCACAGAAAAGCTCATCTATCAGCAGCTCAGGCGCAGCAGCGGCTCCTACCTGACGGCGGAGTTGATCGCAGGGGGGATCGTCGGATTCTGCACAGTCTTCTGCGGGACGCAGCTCGGCTGGCTGCACCCGTTTTCGCTGGTTGGTGCAGCAGCCCTGCTCTTCTGCCTTGTTCTGATCGGGCGGTCCCTCATCCGCCTTGTGCGGACAAGGCGGCATCCTGTTTTTGAACGCTATGGCGCAGCACCGCTTCTGGCGGAGCTCATCAACGAGGGACTGGCGCATCCGCTGTATCTGACGTATCACGGCAAGCCGTTCGGGACGCTTATCACGGATACGTTCATCGTATCGGGCATGGAGCTGTTCAGCTATATGGAGCTTCGGGATATTCAGACGATCCAGGCAGCATCCCTTCCAAACATGCGCATGTATGCGGGACCGGATCCTGTCAGCTTTGCCGCATCTGCTGCGCTGAATGCTGCCGCCGACCGTTATGTGGAGGGGAATCCCGATTATCTTATCCTCCGCGATGCTGCCGGTATGAAGCGGATGTATGCTGTCCATCAAGGCGATCTGGAGCGCGTTGTGCGTCTCTTGCAGCAAGCGGCGCCGCATATCCGGATCGTCTCAGAAACGTCTCTCTGAGGTAACGGTGTTGGTCGCAGAAATGACACCCTGTGAACTTGTCGATTGACAGCTGCGAGCTTCTATGCTATAATACAAAGTGAAACTTTGTGTAAAATATAGTTTTACTTTGTTGCAAAATGCTTTATGATCGTATGGAGGCGGACATATGAATCCCTTTGATGCAGGATGAAGGCAGACGGTCAGCTTGTTCGTGAAAATCGGAAGTTATTTGGAGAATCAACATGAATATAATAGCATCGATCATTTTAATGATCGCCAGTACAGAAAAATTTACGAAGCTTATTCTGCTATTTACACTTCTTTGGTTTATTGCAACTCCAATAATAAAGAAAATTACAAAAAACAGCGCAAAAAAGCGTCTACTACGAGGCCTTGCGTGTCTGCCGCCCTTAATACTGTGCCTTATCTATGCAGCTACAAATATACATCCGGCCACTTTTCGTTATTTCATTTCAAGGGGCGGCTTGCTTTGTCTGATACTGTTGATGCTGACGGCGGTCATGTGGATTCCCGACAGTAAAAAAGAGAGAAAGCCCCTTATCCTAACTGTAGTAAACGGATTATTGATGTGCGGCGCAGGTGTCACATACCTTGCAGTGATCATCAGTCTCGTAAATAATGCCTACATTTCCGATTATTCCGCACTTGGCTGGGCAGATTCATTTTCCCGTATGGTAGACACGATGTCCGAGAGTTACGTTAGCCGAGATGATAAGAATATCGACTTTGCGGAACTCAAGTCAAAATATGTTCCTATGGTCGAACAAGCGGAGAAACAGAACGATCAAAAAGAATTTGCAAAGGTTCTTCTGGAATATCAGTATGAATTTTACGATTCCCATATCTGGCTGCAGCAGAATAAATCAGCAGTTGCTCAGGCAGAACACGAGCTGGTCGGTAATGATTATGGACTCAGTATGTACAGGATCGACAACGGCGATATGATTGCGGTCATGGTAGAAGACGGTTCTCAGGCGGAAAAAGCCGGTATTCACAATGGTACAGTCATTAAAAAATGGAATGGGACAGATGTTGATGAAGCAGTCAATACTGTTCTCTGCATTGATCGAAATTATCAGTTTGAGGTGTTGGAAAACGAAGCGTTGATGAAACCGATATTTCTTGCCGGACAAGGTCAGGAAACAGCAGAGGTGACTTTTATTTCTGACGATGGCAGTACAAAAACTGTTAATCTTGATTCGATCGGGAGCTATAAGCTAAGGGAAGCTAAGGTGATCAATCGCCTTTACAGCAAAAACCGTATTCCCAACGAGAATTTTTCCTGCAAAATGATCAGTGATGATGTAGGATACCTGCGCATATCAGAAGAACGCTACGAAACCGAGCTGAATGATATTATTACATATGCTGTCGGAAAGCAGAAAAGCGTTTACGATGAAACGGATGCAAAGCTTCAGGCGCTTTCAGACAAGGGCATGAAGTATCTTGTGCTCGACCTCAGAAACAATACCGGAGGTTATGAGCAGGTCGGAACCGCTGTTGCTTCACTGTTTGCCGACAGAACACTGACAGGCAGGTCTGCTGTAACTATTAACGGCAGACTGGTTCCGATCCATACAATAAGCACTTTCAGCGAAGGAAAATGGAAGGATATACCTGTTGCTGTATTGGTGAATGATGCAACAATGAGCTGCGGTGACAGACTGACTGATATGCTTTCACGCTGCCCCAATGTGACTGTAATGGGCATAACCTCGACATCAAATTCAACGCATACAATAGGCGGATGCTGCTACCTTTCGGATGATATGTTTGAGGTGTATTATCCGATCATATACGCACTTGATGAAAATAATGAGATACTTGAAGTCACTGCTGACCGCCGTGCAAAAGTAGGTTTTGATCTTAGGATACCTGTGGATCATGATGCGGCTATGATGATATTCAGCGATTCAGAAAAGGACTATGAGCTTGATTATGCAGTCGATTATCTGCACCGACAACAGGGTTAAGTGCACAGACAAGCTATATGACAGACAAGATCACAGCTTTATACTGCCGCCTGAGCCAAGATGATATGCTCAACGGCGAGAGTAACAGTATCACGAATCAGAAAGCGATACTCAAAAAGTGTGCTGAGGTGGGCGTCTTTCCCAATACGACTTTCTATGTCGATGACGGAGCTTCGGAAACGACGTGGGAGCCTGAAGGCCTCAAGCTATGCTTGCGGATATTGAAGCAGGCAAGGTCGGCACTGTTATAACAAAGGATTTGAGCTGCCTCGGTCGTGACTATCTCAAAACGAGTGAACTGATCGAAATGGTATTTCCCGATTATGACGTTCGCTACATTGCGATCAATGACGGCGTGGACATTTTCAAATCCGAAAACAAGTCAATATCCCCCTGCAAAACAAAGCTGCATATGCCGAACTGATGACCGCATAAGCAGCTTTATTTTCGTTCCGAATTGTGGTGTTCATTTCTTATTCGACAAATGATTCTATTTTCAATCCTCATTGCAAGTCGCCCCGCTCTGAGCTATAATAAAAGCAACCATGAAAAGGAAAACTGTACAATACAGATCGTTCTGGAATAGATTTCATATATCTATATGACACTCGTGCTCCTTGCACAAGATTTTTAAGGGAGAAGGCTGATTGCAATATCGTATCTGATACATAATGATTGTACTCTGAAATAAAAATGAATGTAAACTTGCAGCACTTTTCTATTCTCTTCCGATTGTTATTTATGAAAGGAGTAAAAAGGAGGTCAAACGCATGATCGACACCGAATTTACAGACCTGCTTCATAAATCGCCGCAGGAATGCCACAGGCTGCTGATGAAAGAATACGGCCGCTATGTCTATGCAATTGTGTACAATAAACTCAGGAGCTATGGAAGTTCTGAGGACATTGACGAGTGCATAAGTGATGTTTTTTCTGACCTGTTTCTTGCCATTGATGCGGGGAACTGCACAGATATCAAAAAATTGCTTGGCACGATCGCCAAACGCCGTGCTGTAGACTATTTTCGCAGCCTGTCATCCAGAAACGGCAGATCTGTGCCTATGGAGGAAGAGGACATACAGAATATGGCTTCGGAATTTGATGTGGAGCGTATCGCTGAGCGTAATGAGATCCGCAGGGTCTTACTTAACACGATAGCTTCACTGGGCGAACCGGATGCAACGATCATCCTTCAGAAGTTCTACTACAGCCGAAGCTCTTCGGAGATCGCAGCAGCGCTTTCCATGAATCCATCATCAGTTCGTTCACGCTGTACAAGAGCAATGAAAAAACTGAGGTCTCTGCTCGAATCCAAAGGAATCTCGGCATAAGGGGGGGAAAAACCGTGAAAGACATTTTTGATTATCTTGAACATGCAATGGATGATGAACTAAATGAGATTACTGATAAAACGCCTGAATTGTCTGATGCACAGATCAATCACCTTTTTAAAATGAGCGAAAGAAAGTATCATAAGAGAAAAAATGCTAAGGCTGTCATCGTTGCGCATAAAGCAGCCGTCAACGATGATCCTGAAATAAGGGTGCAGGGTGTAGGCACCTGTCCCCCGCCCTTATGGCAAAGATACGCTGCGACTGCTGCGGCTTGTTTTATTGCCGTAATGGGGGGCACAGGAATCGTACTGCTGATGAAGCACCCCCCCTTGCAAATTTCCTTAGACGACGGATCTGTCGATGCGTCTTATGAGATGCTTGCTACTGCTGCAACTTCTGCATTGATCGACACAGGAACGTTTCCCGCTGCTGCCCCCGATGGCATTGATTCCTCTACTACAGCTGCTACAGGCGCTGGTGATATCACCTCATTGGATACAACTGCTGCCGTAACTGCCGCAGAACCTTCTGAGACCTCACCCATACAGGAGGCCGAGCCGCAGGTGACCGAGCCGCAGTCTGCTGCCGAGGAAACCAATACACAGACAGCACTGCCAGAAACTTCCGCAGGTGTCTATTCCTCTAAATACGGCATCATCACCTTGAATGCCGATGGGACAGGCACGATAGCCTTTCAGGATACCATCCCCATTCAGTGGAATGATCATGAGCTGGTCGGCGCAGACTTTACCTACCCCTACACGATCAGCGGTGATACCATCACGGTTGATGTGGATGGTATGGATCGGTCATTCACGAAAGGCGGAGAACTGCCGCAAAGTGATGTGAATCCGATCATGGGCTTTGTTGGCAGATACGCAGGTGAATACCCGGTTGACAGAGCCTCAATGGTTGTGGAGGCATTGGGTGATAACAGCGCAAAGGTCACGATTTCATGGGGAAACAGTGCATGGAGTACGACGGAATGGACAATGTCCGGAGCATGTGTTCTGACAGAGGATCGTCTGAATGTTTCCTATCAGGACTCCACTTGCAGAAACGTGGAATATAATTCTGATGGTGAAGTTGTATCCGATGAAACCGCGTACACAGGCGGTTCTGGTACGCTTATATTCAAGGGAAATACAGTAGAGTGGGATGACGATACCGAATATGCAGATGACATGAAACTGTTTACGTTCATCAATTGACAGCACAAGCTTCATCCGTCAATTTCAAAACCGAATGTTATAATGAAACTTGCAGTCGGGGCTAAAGCTCCGACTGCTTTATTTTCTGAATGATTTGATTGGCGGAAATCCAATCATTACAAGTCACAGAAACACAGGTGCATCCTTACTTTTGATAGGGAATTTGTTCAGGGGGGCAGGAGGTCCCTGCACATCGGCTTTTTGGTGACTTGCAACCGAAAACCGATGAACGTGCGTAGTGTACGGCACTTTCTGGTGATCGATGAAGAAGCCGCAGCAGATAACAGAACGCCTGCTTCGGCAGACGGAAGAGCCAAAACTCGTGTTCTGTGCCGAGTGCGGTGAGGAGTTCCGCAGGATTCACTGGAACAACCGCGGCAAGAAATCGATCGTGTGGCGGTGCCTTACCAGATTGGATCATAAGGGCGAGTGCCATGCAAGAACGGTCAATGAGGAGATATTGAAAGCAGAAGGACGATGTTTTGGTATTTGACGAGGCGCTGGTTCGGAAGCTGCTCGAAAAAGTGACTGTGTACGATGACTATCTGGAGTTCCGGTTCAAGTCCGGTGTGGCGGTCAGCGTGGAAAAGTGAATATAATGATAAGGGCTGCTGGTATCGTGTGATAAGGTTCACACGGTATCAGCAGCCCTTTTTGTATTATATCCAATTTTAGAAATAACGCCATCAACACCACCTATTATATTAGATGTTCTGTGTTAAAGCAGAAATATCATTCCTCATGAATAGGAGTGTGCTCTTTTTGAACAATAGAAAGAACAGCTTCAAACACTGGTTTATTATTCCATACAATTATTGCAAGTTTTTCTCGCGTACGAGTTAGTCCTTGGAATAGTAATTGTCTATATAAATAATCTGGATTTGGATGTTGGCGGGATATTAGCTTTTTTTCTTCATTATATTCAAAGTTTTGGCCTATAACCATAACAACATTATCATATTCCTGGCCTATTACATGATGAGTATCATAATCAGACGTAGTAATTAAATTAACCTGATCATATAAACCGGTTACATAATTCGAACCCGAATATCTAATATAGGTATAATTGCGTGATTTATAATATTTCAATAACTCGATAGTTTGTTTCTCACTTGCAGTGTAATTGATGTCAACCGAAGGGTAGGAGTCTTTAATATCATGGGATTTCAAATCGAGAAGTCGTTTAATAAATGAAGATATTTCAGGATTGGTACGTATTTTTCCAGATAATTCAAAGATGCTTACTAAAGGTAAGTTACCAATTCGCTCGGCAATATTGCTTTTTATCTCATTTTTGGATAGAGTCTGATTTATATCATATGAGAATATTACACACAAATCAGAAATCAGGTTAACCTTTTCAACTAAATTTTCAAACTGAGGCCAATACATTCGATGAGTTTCATCCGTCATGATATATTGGTACCGAGATAGATCCAGGTCATCATTCAATGCTTTTGCTGGAATAATTGAAATGTTATTAATCAATTCATTAAGCTTATGATGACCATCCGATAAAATTCCACAATGGATTATTAACACTTTTTTCGTCTTGCATAATTCACGTGCCAAATCATATAGCAGAATTGTTTTTCCTGTTCCGGGATCACCAGTAAGGCCGTAGTATTTATGGCTTTGACCACTTAATGATTGTAATATTTTTCTTTTTATTTCAGCTTGATGGTTTGTTAAAAAGTATTCTCCTTTGTAAAACTTCATCGGGGTATTCAAAGGAGAAATGAGGAAGTCCGATACTTTAAAAAGTTCACTAATATCACCATTAAACACATTTCTCTGTATTGAAATGGCCTTCAATAAAACAGAAAAAGATGATATTTGTAATTCACCATCCTGATTCAAAACATAAAGTCTATCATCTGGAAGTAAATATGAAAACTGGATTATTTCTCTACATAAACTTTGAAGGTAGTATTGATTCTTTTTTAATTGTTCAAGAATCTTAGCTTCTGTTGTTGGGAAACTCTTTATTTCGATGTTAAGTATTGTATTATCACCAATGCGTAAAAGATCAAATTCTTTCCCGATTTGAGGAATCTTAAAAGCATAGAAATATCCAGCTAAGTCTTCAATAGTACATTTTTCCTCATTTAAGTGTTGCATGATTTTTCTGATACTCTGTATTTCGCCCATATCAACTTTTAACTTTTCATTTCGAAATGATAATTGTTTTTCATATCTTTCAAACAATGACGGATCATCCATTGCAGTGAGTTGAAGTAAATTAACAGATCTCATTGGTTTCCTCCATTAAATAATAGTATTTACTGTTTTATGCTAATATCAGGTTTTGAAAAAGAGTATTTGCCACACACAGATTATTGGGCCATATGGTTAATTCTTGTAAACATTGATGAATATCATTTAATGGCTTTACAACCATTAAGATATTCGAGCTGATAATCAATCTAACAGTTCACTCGAATTGTCAATTTAAATAATGGACACCTCTAAAAACCCCGATTTTCAATATCAGATAACGTATTTACGTGTTTTTGGAAGTGCGAAAACTACAAAATGATAGGCTTTGGGAGATGCCCCAATGCCAGTTATTTGCGATTTAGTGGCGCATGACAACATTTCCACGCCCTCAGCCCTATATCTCAATCGCAACATTTGATATGTCCTATTTTCTGCGATTCTACGCACTTTTCAACCTCTGACAACATTTTGGCGCACTCTCGACCGCTTGTTATCATACCGACGCACTAACTTCAGTGTGCAGAAATGTTGTCAGCCGCTTTCAGTGCGTAGATATCTTTCCAGATACAGCAAAAAAACAACCATAGCCCCGTATGCAGTTTTGCTGTAGCCCCGAAAATCGCCGTAGAATCGAGCTTTTCAATCTTTATCTTTTGACATCAATACCACACACTCCACATGCGCCGTCCCCGGGAACAGATCCGCGGCGCGAACCTTCTGCACGGGGTAGCCCTGTGCGGCGAAGGCAGCGGCATCGCGGGCGGCGGTGGCAGGGTTGCAGGAGATCATCACGATCCGCTGCGGGTGCATGGCAAGGCAGGCTGCGATCGTATCGGGACTGCATCCCTTCCGGGGCGGGTCGAGCACGATCACGTCCGGATGCAGCGCCTCATCCGCAAGCTGTCCTGCCACCTCCCCCGCATCCCCGCACAGAAACTGCGCATTTGTGATGCCGGAGCACCTTGCATTCTCCCTTGCGTTCTCCACCGCCTCCGGCACGATCTCTGCGCCGATGAGACGGCGCGTGCGGTGTGCCATCGACAGCCCGATCGTCCCGGCGCCGCAGTACAGATCGAGCAGCACCTCCTGCCCGGTCAGCGCCGCATACCCCTCTGCGATCCCGTACAGGCGCTCGGCCTGCTGCGTATGCACCTGGTAGAATGACTGCGGCGAGAGCGTGACCGGGATGCCGCACATCGTATCCTCGATCCGTTCCGCTCCCGCAAGGCAGGTGCAGTGCCTGCCGAGGATCACATTCGTCCGCTCGGGGTTGACCGATTCCATCACGCTCACGATCTCCGGAAACTGCGCCCGGAGTGCCTCGATGGGCGCAGAGAGCTTCCGCCGGATGCTGCACCTTGTCACAAAGCACAGCATGATCTGCCCGGAGTGGTACCCCCGGCGCAGATAGAGATGGCGCAGCTCCCCCGTATGCGTGCGCTCGTCATAGGCCTGTACGCCCGCCCGTGTCAGAAGCGGCAGGAGCGTCTCCAGGATCTGCGTGAAGATCTCCGGCTGCAGGGCGCATGCGGTATGGGGGATCACCCGGTGGCTGTGCCTTGCATAGAAGCCGCATACAAGCTGCCCGTCCTGCTCTGCGACCGGGTACTGCGCCTTATTACGGTAGCCGCAGCGGCTGTCCGCTGCTAAGATGGGCTCGAACTCGGGTGAGAGTCCCCCGATACGCCGGAAGGCATCCTCCACGAGCTGCGCCTTGACCGCAAGCTCGGCCTCATAGGTCATGTGCCGGTACACGCACCCGCCGCACTGCCGGAACACCGGGCAGTCCGCTTCGGTGCGCGAGGGCGCTGGTACGAGCAGCTCCTCGATGATGCCGAAGGCGTGGTGCTTTAGGACCTTCACAATGCGCACGCGCAGCACATCCCCCACAGCGGTCTGCGGGACGAACACGGCTATGCCCTCCACACGGCACACGCCGCTGCCCTCCGCTGTCATGCCGGTGACGGCCGCTTCATAGATCTCGTTTTTCTGCATACTGCTCCTTTACCGTTCGGTGACGCGCTTTCCGGTGATGTGCTCGATGTGCAGGGCAAATACCAGCACACCGGGGCCGGATTTCTCGACCTCATGCTCGATATAGTCCCGGTCCTGCGTAAATGTCAGGCTAAGGGCACGGCTGATGTCGATCGCCCGCGCATGGTCCTCCACGACCTCCAGGCGTCCGAATGCGATAACGCTCTTGAATTGCAGCCACCATGCGTCCGGGACGGGGGTCCCCTCGTCCATCACACAATAGGATGCCTTGTCCGAGCGCCGGATCGCGTCGATCTTGGCGCCGTGCTGCCCGGAATGGAAATACAGCACGCCGTCCTCCTCACTGTACCAGTGGTTATGCGGCACGGCATAGGGGTATCCGTCCTCCCCCTGCAGTGCCAGCACGCCCCTGCGTGTTTCCTTCAACAGTGTAAGGCACTCCTCTCTTGTGAGCGCCTGCTTGGCTCTTGCGACCTCCCGGAACATAGGGGTCCTCCTTTCGTATCTCAGATCTCGGTCGGGTAGCTGATGCGGTCCCCCCAGCGCAGGACCTCCCCTCCTTCATATGCGCCGGATGCCGGCTTGTCCGAGCTTCTCCCTTGCCTTGCTCACCTTCTTCTCCGGCATGACCGTTGCCACACCGCGCTCGCAGATAACGGCCTCAAAGCCGCGCTTCTTCGCACCGAGTGCGGTCGCTGTCACGCAGCCCGCCTCATCAAGACCGCACAGACAAAGCTGTGCATAGCCGCGCTCCCGGACCATGCGCTCGAGGTAGCGGTTGGTGAATGCATCGCCAAAGAGCTTGTCAAAGCGGTACTTTGAGACGATGTCGAGCCCGCTGTAGAGCTCCGCCCCGGGGGTACCGGCGATGGAATACCCGAACAGGAGCCGGTTGGTCGGCAGGTTCTGGATGAGGTGGCGGATGTAGATCACATCATGTCCTGCATCCGCGTATGCATGGATGAGCGTATTGACATCATCCACCAGTTTTGCCGTATTATAGGCAAATTTCGGCTTTCTTGCTTCCCACAGATAGTCATTCTGCATATCGATCACGAGCAGTGCGTTCTTCATGTCCGGTCCTCCCCTGCGCTCCTGCCTCCTGCGTCAAGCGCACGGAGGATCTCCTGTTTTTTCTCCATCAGCTGATCGAAGCGTCCGATGTATTCATACGGGAATTTGTAATTCATCACCCGCGTGATCTGTCCGTTCTTTACGACCTTCGTCGATGCCGCACAGCCGGCGGCCAGGATGGTCTGCGTCTCATCCATGATGAGGATGTTGTAGAGATTTTCCTTGCCCGGCCTTGCATAGCCGACATTCTCCAGATTCCCGATGGTATTCTTCTGCCGGTAGAGATAGTACGGACGCCAGCCGGCCTGCGGGAGCCGGTCTGCGGCAAGCTTTGCCATGGCCGAGACCTCCTGCACCCCGGTCAGTCCCTGCGCCGTATAGAGATCGGCGGCCCGCTTGCGCGTGAGGGTATGCACGGTGATGCTGTCGGGAGAGAGCGCCATGACACGCGAGAGCGTATCGGCAAAGCCCTCGAAGGTATCCGTGGGAAGTCCTGCGATAAGGTCCATATTGATGTCGTCAAAGCCCATCTCCCGCGCCGTTTCATAGGCCCTGACCGCCTGCTGTGCGGTATGCCGCCGCCCGATCACCTCGAGCACGCTGTCCTGGAGCGTCTGGGGATTGACGGAGATGCGCGTCGCGCCCATCTGCCGGATGACGGATAGCTTCTCCCTTGTGATGGTATCCGCACGCCCGGCTTCCACGGTGTATTCGCGTGCGTGCGTGAGTGGGATGTGCTCCGCGACCGCCTCCATCACCTGCCGCAGCTGCAAGGCTGTCAGGGACGTGGGGGTGCCGCCGCCGATGTACACCGACTGCACGATAAGGCCGCGCTCCCGGATGATGTTCCCGAGCACGGCCAGCTCCTCACAGAGCTTTTCCACATACGCAGGGATGAGCGCCCTGGCCGAATCCATCGAGTGCGACACGAACGAGCAGTAGCTGCACCGGGTCGGACAGAAGGGGATGGACACATACAGTCCGATCTCCTCCTGCGCGTGGGGCAGGATGGGCAGCTGCACACGGGCGGTCTCGAGTGCAAGGCGCAGCTTCTCCTCGCTGACAAGATATTCCTCCCGCATCCGCGCACAGGCAGCCTCCGGGGTACACCCCTGCTGCACGGCCTGGGTGATCATCCGCACCGGCCGGATGCCCGTGAGCATCCCCCAGGGCGGCGTGTAGCCCGTCATCTCCCGCAGGAGCAGATAGAGCTGCGTGCAAAGCGCCTTCTCGAGTGCATTGCCGGAAAGCGCCGTCGGCTGTGTCTGCACGCTCTCCCTCGCTCCTTCGGGAAGCACAGCGCGGCACAGGAGCGTCAGCGCATCGCCCGTGGGGGTGATCTGCGTCAGGAGGCAGTATTCCGCCTCCGGCTCGGGCTGGCCGTCCTCACACAGCAGAAATCGCACGCCGGGGAGAAAGAGCTTAGCGATCGCCTGCACCTCATAGCCGAAACGGTGTCCGCGGAACACCAGTGCATAGCGCTCCATCAGCGCTGCCTCAGATAGGGGTTGTGCTGCCGTTCCCAGGTGAGCGTGGAGCTCCCGAAATGCCCGGGATAGACCCTGTACTCCCCCGGGATCCCGGAGAGCATACGGAGCGTCTCCTGCATCTGTGCGACATTCCCGCCAAGATCCGTGCGCCCGATGCTCCCCTTGAACAGGGTGTCCCCGGAAAACATCAGATCCTCCGTGAAAAAGCAGCAGCCTCCCGGTGTATGGCCGGGGGTGTGCATCACGCGGATGCTGCGTGTCCCGACGGTGAGGACCTGCCCGTCCTGCACGGTTTCAAAGTCCTCCACGGGGATATAGGGGGTGTCACTGATCTGCCAGGCAAGATTGGCCCGTGCGCTTGTGAGCATCACGGCATCCGCCTCGTGGATATAGACCCTTGCGCCCGTGGCACGGCGCACCTCCTCCACGCCCGCCACATGGTCATAATGCCCGTGTGTGAGCAGGATGGCAAGCAGACGGCGCCCCCCGGACGAGAGGACGTCCAGCACCTCCTGTGCGCCGTCGCCGATGTCCACGGCAAGCACATCACTGCCGCCGCAGTCCAGAAGATAACAGTTCGTGCCGAGCGAGCCAAGGCACAGTGTTTTCAGTTCCATGCAGCATCCTCCTTCTCCTGTGATACCGTCACATCCGCAAAGCTCAGCCGGACAAAGTGCGACAGCGCAGCCGGTGCAAGCTCCACCTGATAGCCGATCTTCCCGGCGCTGAAAATGATCGTCTCAAAGCCTTGGGCCGATGCATCCACGACCGTCCGGAACGCCTTCTTCATCCCGATGGGCGAGCAGCCCCCGTGGATGTACCCGGTCAGGGGCAAGAGCTCCTTTGCGCGCAGCATGGCGATGCTCTTCTCCCCCACCGCTCTGGCAGCCTTCTTCAGGTCGAGCTCCTGCTCCACGGGGATCACAAACACATAGTACTGCGACTTTCCCGACACGGTCACGAGTGTCTTGAACACCTGTGCCGGATCCTGTCCGAGCACGGCGGCGACCTCGGCACCGCTCACCGCTGCCGTGTCCGCATAGCAATAACTGCGGTAGGGGATCTTCTTCTGATCCAGCAGCCGCATCACATTGGTTTTTTCGATGGAATCCTTCATAGCTCCCCCTCAGCGCTTTGCCGTCATAAAGAAAAGCTGCCGCATCCTGTGCGGCAGCCTGCGTTTCTCACTTCTTCCCGAAAAGTCCCGTGATCTTGTCCACGATGCCGCCGCCGTTCACCTGTGCCTTGACACCTTCAATGACGGCGTTGACCTGGTCATCCGGAAGATCCACGCCGAGCACGCCCTCCACAGCCTTGACCGGGTCTGCGGAAAACTTTGCTGCAAAATCCTTGTCGGACTTGACCTTTTCTACGATCTCAGTGATTTTTGCCTTGATATCCATGAAATTGACCTCCCAAAATATGATATCTCCATTATACCATGCATCCGGCAAAAAATCAAGGGGTTTCCGGGAAAAATTATCCGCCGCAAAGCTCCGTGACCGCAAGTGCCATCATCTGTGCATCAAGCATCAGATGGGGCAGGGGGATGAACTCATCCGCACCGTGCATCCGGATATCCGTGCCGGGGAATTCACACCCGAAGGCCACGCCGCCCTCGATGTGATGGACATAGGTGCCGCCGCCGATGGCAAGGCAGTGCCCCTCCTCCCCCGTCACCACCTCATAGACGCGCAGGAGCGTGCGCACGAAGGGGCTGTTCTCATCCGTATCATGGGGCTCATCGCACATAAGCACCTCACAGTCAAGCGGCGAAAGTGCCCGCTGCATCCCCTGCGTAACCTCTGCTCCCGTGCAGCACACGGGAAAGCGGATGTCCACATGGGCTGTAAAATCTGTATTTGACAGCTCCATGACGCTCAGGACCATCGTGAGCGCTCCGGAGCGTGCATCGTGCGCTGCGACCCCGCAGGCACTGCCGTCGGTCTCCCCGTAGGGGAAGCGCATTTGCAGCAGCGCGATGGTCTCCCCCTGCGCACCGGGCAGATGCAGGGCATGGAGCAGTGCAAGCAGCGCAGTCAGGGCATTGCGGCCCTTCTCCGGGGTGGAGGCATGGGCGGACGTGCCGCGCATGGTCAGGTGCAGCACCTCCCCCTCCGGCACGGTCTCAAGCACCGGGAAGTCCGGGTACAGATCGGCAAGCGACCGATGGGCGCTTTGCACCGCTCCTGCTGCAAAGCCGCGCAGGGAAGCCACCGCCACCACGGGCACGGCATTGACGGCCTCCCCCGCCTTCAGATGCAGCAGGGGGCCGCCCTGCGGAAAGCGCCCTGACAGGCGCAGTCTGGCCATGCCCTTCTCGAGGTGGATCACGGGGTACTCCCCGTCAGGGGTGAACACCATGGGCGGCAGGGTGCGGTGCGCCATATAGTAGCGCAGGTCCTCCGAGCCGTTCTCCTCATTGGTCCCGAGGATGAGCTGCACGCCGCTGTGCAGGGGGATCCCCAGCTCCTTCACAGCACGCATGGCAAAGAGCGCAGCCACGGCCGGGCCCTTGTCATCGGAGGTACCGCGCCCGTAGAGGTACTGCGTTTCCGGCTCATAGGTGAGCGTGTAGGGGGGATGCGTCCAGCCCTCCCCCTCCGGGACCACATCGAGGTGGGCGAGGATCCCGAGGGACGGTGCCGCCCCGAAGGAGATGCACCCCGCATAGCCGTCCACCTCCTCTGCCGCAAAGCCGTATTCCTGCGCTTTTTGCAGCATCAGATGCAGTGCCTTTAAGGGCGCCTCCCCGAAGGGCGCTCCCGGCGCCGGCTCCCCCTGCACACTGCGGACAGCGATGAGCTCCCGCAGGAGCGCGAGCATTTCCTCCCTGTTCGCCTCCAGATATTGTTCGATCTCCTTTTTATATTGCATATGCAGCACTCCTTTCCTGATTCCTTCATAGTATACCACATCCGGGGAAAAAAGTCAAAGAGAAAGCGGCAGCCGTAGGGCTGCCGCCTTCCCGTGATGAAAAGGAATTTAAAGAGAGAATGGTGAATCTCTGATGGATTACCAGGGCTGCATGCCACCGCCGCCGGTGGATGCGGACTGCGTGATCTGGGAGCCGCCGGAGAGCGTGCCGCCCACGGTCACTGCCTGGCTGCCTGCATTCGAGAGAATGGTGGTGCCGCCGGAAACGGTGCCGCCGGAGTATGCCGTGCAGCCGCTGCAGGTCGCGCCGGGGCTGCCGGAGCCGGACAGGAAGGATACGATCACCTTACCGGAGCTGTCCACGAAGCTGTACCGGGAGGTCAGGTTGGTGTTGCCGACGGTCATCGTCATAATGGAGCCGCCGTTGTTGGTGAAGGTGCCGTCATAGTCCATGGGCTCCTGACCGTTTGCGTAGAAGTAACCGCCGGTGATGGTGAAGTTGCCGTTGGAGTCGAAGGCATCATGGTCGCCGCTTGCGGAGTTGACGATGCCCAGACCGCCGTTGAGCGTAAGGGTACCGGTGGAGGTGCTCATGCCGCCCGGGCCAAAGCCGCCGGGGTTGGTGCTGCCGGAGCCGTCCGTACCGCCTGCTGCGTTATAGCCGTCATCGCCTGCGATCACATAGACCGTACCGCTGTTCTGGACAATATCCACACCCTCAACGCCTTCATAGCACTTGGAAATGTAGATCTGTACGTCATCAAAGGTATTGGCGCTGCTCTTGCCAATGGTGAGGGCATGATCGGAATGCAGGCCGTCATCGGCGCTCTCCAGTGTGAATACGCCGCCGACGAGGGTCATATCGCCGCCGCAGTGGAGGGCATCATCGGAGGAATTCACGGTGAGGTTACCGCCGTTTACCGTAATGTTGCCAAGGCTCTGCCAGGTCGTGCCGGATGCATCGTACAGGCCCACTGCTTTGATGCCCTTCGCAGAAATGTCGGTCTTGTTGGAGTTGCCGTCCTGACCCATACCGCCGGGGTTGAAGCCGCCCTGTCTGGGATCGGTCGTTGTCGAGCCGGTGGAGGTGCCGGAGCCGGTGTAGCCGCTGCCCTGATAGGTGTAGATCGTCAGGTCGCCGCCGTTCATGGTGAAGTCCTGCTCGGCCTGGATGCCGTCAGCGTAAGCATTGATGTTCACGCTGCCGCCGTTGATGAGGACGATCCCCTTGCCGGTATCGGTGCTCGAGGCCTTGATGCCGTCGCCGCCGGTGGTGGAGCCGTTGGTGTTGACGGTGACCTTGAGGTTATCGTAAGCGCCTGCCACTGCCAGATCGTCTGCATCGCCGATCTTTACTGTATCGCCGCGGATGCCGTCATCGACAGCCGTTACCTGGATGTCGCCGTTCCACAGCTTGATGTCGTTGGTGGAAACGATACCGTCCTCGTAGTTACCCTTGACAACGAGCGTGCCCTTGCCCTTGAGCTTCAGGTCATCCCTTGCGTAGATGGCTGCGGCGCAGGTCTTGGTCTCGCCTTCGGAATTGGTGTAGGTATCGGTGTGGCTCGTACCGTCGGAGATCGTGGAGGTGGTGCCGTTCTTGGCGGAGATCACTGCCTCATCGCCGACATTCTCGATGTAGACCGGTGCTGCGGTGGAGTTGGACAGCGTCAGGCCGTCGAAGCTCATCTCCACGATGGCGGCGGGCTCTGCGGTATCATCGGTAGAGACCTTGAGCTGACCGTTCGTGCTCGTACCGGATACGGTGTAGGCACCGGACTTGGTGATGGTCACATAGGTATTGTTGGAGACCTGTACGTTCTCGGCTGCCGATGCACTCACGGCTGCGCCGCTTGCATTGTACAGAGCCACGCTCGAGGTGCTGTAAACGATGGAGGATACCACATTGTCGCTGGTGACAACGGTCTCACCGCCGGAGAGGACATCCACTGCATAGTACTGGGTGAGCGTACCGGTGTTCTTGAAGCTGCCGCTTGCATCGGTGGAATGCTTCATCTGGGAGCCGCCCACATAGACCTTGTAGGTATCGGATGCGCCCAGCGTGCTGTCGCTGATGAAGACATAGTCATACTTCTTGGTGGCCGCATACTCGTTCGTGCCGATCATGATGGTGTTTGCCTTCTTCCACTCGGCTGCCATATCGAAGGTCATGATGGCCTGGGTGCTGCCGCTGGTGTCCACGGTAATGCCGTTGTTGAACTGGTAATCGGTCGCGGTTGCCACTACGGTACCGCCCGTGATGTTCAGCAGAGCCCCGTCGTTCAGGCGGATGCCTCTGTCGCCGCCGGCTACCACATTACCGCCGGAAACCGCAAGCTCGGTGGCTGCCTGGATGGCATCGGCGCCGGCCTTGACGGAGATGTCACCGGAGGTGATGTAAACGCCTGCGTTGCCGCTCTTGATGCCGTCGCCGGAAGCGTCCAGATCCAGCACTGCATTCTCGATCTCGATGTTCTTGTCGGATACGATCGCATCGGCATCAGGGATAATCGAGCCGTCCACGGGCGCGGTATCAGTATCGATGGTGATCGTACCGCCGTTGATGTTCAGCTTCTTCTCGCTGTGGATCGCATCGTTCATGTAGCTTGCGATGTTCAGCGTACCGGTGCTGTTGCGGGTCACGGTCAGCTTGTTGTTGGTGAAGATCACACCGGAGCCGGTCGTGTAAGCAGCGGCTGCGGTATCGGTCATGGTGTTCGTGCCGTTGAGCGTGATCTTGGTCTTGTCGCTGCCGGTCTCGGCATCGGTGTAGATCGCGGACTTGGTGCTGTTGGTGAAGGTCGTATCGGTCAGGATGAGCTCGACATCATTCACATCGGAGGCAGCGGTCTTGACATAGAGCTGGCCGTCGGTGATCGAGCCGTCCACATAGTACTGACCGGAAGCCGTGATGGTCGCGGTGGTGCCGTTTACATTCACGACCTTGTTGTCATCGCCCTCCACGGTGATGGAATTGCCCTTGAGGTGGATGTAGACCACATTGGTCACCGGATCTGCTACGAGCATCTGCTTGAGGGCAGCTAAGTCAATGACATTCACCTTGCCGTCGCCCGTGACATCGGCATTGGCAGCGCCCTGTCTGCTCAGGCTCCCCTGCCGTACCAGGTACTTCTGGAGTGCGACAACATCAAGCGCACTGGTGGTGCCGTCCACATTGACGTCGCCGGAGCCGCCGGCTGCGGCTGCGGTAAACGGAACTGCCGGCAGTGCGGCGCACAGAGTACCTGCTGCGATCAGGGCTGCCATGCTGCGGCTGAACGAATTACGCTTCTTCATGGTACATTCTCCTTTTCATTCTCTTAAAGTCGGTTGACTGGTTCTCAATTTGATGGTTCATGCCTCCCATCAGATTGGCTTTATTATACAGTTAGTTTCTTAAAGATTTCTTAAAAACTGTATAAATTTTTAAGTTTCTACCAAAAGTCAATATTAGCAGAGGATATATCAGTTATGAGACTTTTGTGATGTGAAGCTTTGCGGGAATTGGTGGAGAAAATGCAGGCGCGTACCAAAAAGCATCGCCGATGCTGTGACATCGGCGATGTATGGGATGCTTATTCGATCTCGTCGTGGTGTGCCTGGAGGGACTTGATGCCGAAGTGCTCACTTTCCTTGAGTACCCGGATGCCCTCTGCGCTGGCCTTGGCAGCGGCCATGGTGGTGATATACGGGATGCGGTGCTTGATGGCAGCCTTGCGGATGTAGCTGTCATCGTGCATGCTCTCCTTGCCCACGGGGGTGTTGACGATCAGGTTGATGACGCCGTTGGCGATGCTGTCGCCGATGTTCGGGCGGCCGCCCTCGTACATCTTGAAGATGCGCTCGCAGGGAATGCCCTCGGCGGTCAGGAGCTTATAGCACTTGTGCGTTGCCAGGATCTTGAAGCCCAGTGCATGGAAGGCACGGGCAAGCTCCGGAAGCTCAGGCTTATCGCGCTCGCACACGCTCAGGAGCACGGTCCCCTCCGTGGGAAGCTTGGTCTGGGTGGCCTCCTGTGCCTTGTAGTAGGCCTCGCCGAAGGAATCGGAAATGCCCAGCACCTCGCCGGTGGAACGCATCTCCGGGCCGAGCAGCGGATCGACCTCCTGGAACATATTGAACGGGAACACGGCTTCCTTGACGCCGTAGTGGTGGATCTTGCGGTCACGCAGCTCCGGTACGGGGGAGGGCTTGCCGGTCAGCGGTGCGGTGATGATCTGGGTGGCGATCTGCACCATATTGATGCTGCACACCTTGGATACGAGCGGTACCGTTCTCGAGGCTCTCGGATTTGCCTCGAGCACATAGACGGTATCGCCCTCGATGGCGTACTGCATGTTCATCAGGCCGCGCACGCCCATCTCCACGGCGATCTTGCGGGTGTAGTCCTTGATGGTCGCGATCTGCTGCTCTGTGAGGTTCTTCGAGGGCAGGATGCATGCCGAGTCACCGGAATGCACACCGGCAAGCTCGATATGCTCCATGACTGCCGGCACAAAGCAGTGCTCGCCGTCGGAAATGGCATCGGCCTCGCACTCGGTCGCATGGTTCAGGAAGCGGTCGATGAGGATCGGGCGGTCGGGTGTCACGCCGACAGCGGCGGACATATACACGCGCATCATCTCATCGTCATGCACGACCTCCATGCCGCGGCCGCCGAGTACATAGGACGGGCGCACCATGACGGGATAGCCGATCTTGTTGGCAATGGCAAGTGCCTCATCGACATTGACCGCCATGCCGGCCTCCGGCATCGGAATGCCGAGCTTCTCCATCATCGCACGGAAGTGGTCGCGGTCCTCGGCAAGGTCGATGGTCTCCGGGGACGTACCGAGGATGTTGACACCGTATTTCTTCAGGTCATTTGCCAGATTCAGCGGTGTCTGACCGCCGAACTGCGCGATAACGCCCACGGGCTGTTCCTTCTCGTGGATCGCCAGCACGTCCTCGAGCGTCAGCGGCTCGAAATAGAGCTTATCGGAGGTGTCGTAGTCAGTGGAGACCGTCTCCGGATTGCAGTTGACGATGATGCTCTCAAAGCCGAGCTTCTTGAGCGCAAGGGCTGCATGGACGCAGCAGTAGTCGAACTCGATGCCCTGGCCGATGCGGTTCGGGCCGCCGCCGAGGATCATGATCTTGGGCTTTTCGGTATTGCACGGGGACTTGTCCTCGGCAAGATGGTAGGTGGAGTAATAGTAGGCGGCATCCTGTGTGCCGGATACATGCACGCCCTCCCAGGCCTCGCGGATGCCGGCGGCATAGCGCGCATCGCGGATCTCCTCCTCGGAGACCTCGAGCAGCATGCTCAGGTAGCGGTCGGAGAAGCCGTCAAGCTTTGCCTGCCGCAGCACCGGCGTTTCCGGCACGCTGCCCTTCATGGACAAAAGCTGCTCCTCCTCCTCGACAAGCTCCTTCATCTGGGTAAGGAAGTAATGCTTGATCTTTGTCAGCTCATAGATCTCGTCGATGGTCGCACCCTTGCGCAGGGCCTCATAAATAATGAACTGCCGCTCACTGGTCGGGTAATGGAGCATCCCGAGCAGCTCATCCTTGGTCTTTTCATGGAAATCCTTCGCAAAGCCCAGGCCGTATCTGCCGGTCTCGAGGCTGCGGATGGCCTTCTGGAAGGCCTCCTTGTAGGTCTTGCCGATGCTCATGACCTCACCGACAGCCTTCATCTGGGTGCCGAGCTTGTCCTGTGCGCCCTTGAACTTTTCAAATGCCCATCTTGCGAACTTGATGACCACATAGTCACCGTCGGGCACATACTTGTCGAGCGTACCGTACTTGCCGCAGGGGATCTCGTCGAGCGTCAGGCCGCAGGCGAGCATGGCCGATACCAGTGCGATCGGGAAGCCCGTCGCCTTGGAGGCCAGTGCGGAGGAGCGGGAGGTACGGGGGTTGATCTCGATCACGACGATCCTGCCGGAGACCGGATCATGTGCAAACTGGCAGTTGCATCCGCCGATGACCTCGATGGCCTCGACGATCCGGTAGGAGTATTCTTGGAGCTTCTTCTGCACGTCCTCGGAAATGGTCAGCATCGGTGCCGAGCAGAAGGAATCGCCGGTGTGTACGCCGATGGGGTCGATGTTCTCGATGAAGCAGACCGTGATGACATTGCCCTTGGCATCGCGGACGACCTCGAGCTCAAGCTCCTCCCAGCCGCTGATGCACTCCTCAACGAGGACCTGTCCGACGAGGGAGGCCTGCAGACCGCGCTCGCAGACGACCCTGAGCTCATCGACATTGTAGACCATACCGCCGCCGGCGCCGCCCATGGTGTAGGCGGGGCGCAGAACAACGGGATAATGCAGCTCCTCGGCGATCTTCACGGCCTCGTCCACAGAGTAGGCCTCATGGCTCCTTGGCATCTCAATACCGAGCTTGTTCATGGTCTCCTTGAATTCGATGCGGTCCTCACCGCGCTCGATGGCATCGACCTGCACGCCGATGACCTTCACGCCGTACTGCTCGAGCACGCCTGCCTTGGCAAGCTCGGAGCACAGATTGAGGCCCGACTGACCGCCCAGGTTCGGCAAAAGCGCATCCGGGCGCTCCTTTTCAATGATCTGGGTCAGCCGCATGAGATTGAGCGGCTCGATATAGGTGATGTCTGCCACATCCGGATCGGTCATGATCGTGGCGGGATTGGAATTGACCAGCACGATCTCATAGCCGAGCTTGCGCAGTGCCTTGCACGCCTGCGTTCCCGAGTAGTCAAACTCGCAGGCCTGACCGATGATGATCGGTCCGGAGCCAATGATCATAATCTTGTGAATATCCTGTTTTTTCGGCATAGTAACTCTCCCTACCCGTGCATCGCACGAAAAATTTCCTTGCAGCGCCCGCTGCGGTATCTGCATCTCTTTTGGCGCCATTAGTATTATCATAGCATAAAAACGCAGAAAATGCAAGGGGTAATCTGAAAAAAAACATGCACCCCCGCGCAAACAAAAAGCCAGCAGCATAAAAAATGCCGCTGGCGGGCCGTCATTCCCCATCGGGAACGGCGGCCGCAGGATTTATAAAATACGCTCGCCCTCGCCCATCATCGGAATGATGACGGCGCTTGCCTCTTCAAGATGGAACACGCAGAGCGTGTTGCCGGTCTGCTCGTTGTACACGTTCTTCAGATCGGGCATGATCTCGAGTGCCGCTGCCTCATAGGCGGGGTCGGTCTCGAAAACGGTGCTGCCCGTATACCGCAGCCAATGGCCGTCGGGACGGCAGGCAACGATCTCGGTTTTCGGATTGGCACGCAGCTGGCGGTACACTTCCTTGAAATCGCCCACGCCAAAGCAAAGCTTCCCGTCCTTTTCAAAGCAGAGCCCGAGCGGACGCAGCTTCGGCTGCTCCCCGTCGGCAGTGGCCAGATAGAACACCCCGGCCTCCTTCAGAAATTCCAGAATCCGTTCCATATACCATGGCTCCTTTCCTGCCGCAGCTGCGTGCGGCACACTATAGTATTATTATACAACATATGCAGCGGGTTGTCAATGGGTTTTACGGAGTTTTCACAGTGCAGCCCATGTCAGCTGCCGTTCATTCCGTCCATCCCCGGGTCGCCGGGGCATCCCCGCTTGTCTGGATCGCATCGGCAAGGACATCGATACGCAGGGTATAGTCCTCCGTCAGCGCGTATGCGTCATCGTTCAGCACCACGCTGTCCAGAAGCTGCGGCGTGAGCTTCCCGGACAGGAGCGCACCGGTATAATAGAAGCAGCCGTCACTGCGGTATTCCCAGCCGCTCTCCTTCCAGCCCTCGTGCAGCCCGAGTGTGATCGTTATGTCGCCGTCCGTATAGACCAGTGCGGTCTCCTCGCTGTTCATGGCAGGTGTGCCGATACGGAACAGACTGCCGCAGACCCGCTCCTCGCTGTCGTACCACATCGGTACCAGGCAGACACGCAGCGCCTCCTGCGCACGGGAACGGGTGTCGGAGATCTCGACGGGCTTCTCCACGCGCCCGGTTTCCTCATCCAGCTCCATGGTCCGTTCCAGCTGCTCGTCCTTCTTTGTGCCTTCCTTGACCTCGATATCGACTGTGGCCGGCCGGAACACATTCACACGCTGCCGGCTGAGATACAATGCCGCCAGAACGGCAAGAGCGGTGATGAACAGCGCTGCTGCGATACCGCCGATGAGCATGGTACGTTTTTGTCTGCGTTTCATTCATCACCCCTCCTTTTGCGGGATTCCGGCTTATTTCCTGGTGATCGCATTCTCAGCGTAAGCCTGGGAGCTGAGGTATGCGTATTCGGTCTCGGTGTTGGTAAAGCTTGCTGTGGGTCGTCCGACCGTGGCTCCGTCGATCTGTGCTGTCTCATTCTCAAACCTGTCAGCCTTCACACTTTCCACATTGAACACCACATAGCCGTCGGTCTGGCCCTGCCGGATGGCACTGCCGCAGCCGGTATAGATATTGGCACCCTCCCAGGGATCGTAGTCCGTGGATGACCAGTCAGAGACCTCCGAAACACGGTAGATCCCGCCTTCGCTGACCATGACGGTCTGTCTGCCCTGCCAGATCCCGGCGGGGAAGGTGTACTGCCGGTCCGTGTCATAGGTGATCGTCACCTCGCCGCGTGATTCGTTATAGTTGTGCCCGGTGTCTGCGCTGAGCGCATAGGGGTAGCCCGTCGCCGTCAGATCCCGGTCGCAGTTCATGGTCACATAAAACGTGCCGGCAACCGTTTCTGCGTTGTAGGCGTCCTCATCTGCAAAGCGCTCCACCTTGAACAGGAACTTCTGCTCCGTATCTTCGTCATGGACATAGCGGTCAATGAGGATGAGCTTTTCGATGTCAAAGTAATAGGCCCGTGCCGAGCGGACATTGGGGATGCTGATCGTAAATGTCACATGGAGCGTGCCGCCAACGGTCTCTTCCCTGCGGGCAAGGAATCTTTCATCGCAGGAGATCTCGCCGTTATCCCTGATCTCAAAGACGATATCCTCGCTGAGTCCCTCATAGCCGGGAGGCGCCTGGGTCTCCGTCAGATAGTACGTCCGGGGCAGCAGGGTCTGGTCGATCCCGGGAATGACGCCGTTTGCATCCGTGATGAGATCCTCATATCCGGTCAGGGGACGGAAGTCCTTGATCTGGCCTGCGATACTGCTCATGACGCTCTTGTACAGCTCAAAATGCGCACCGCCCAGACCCTGGTCGGTGTTCTCACTGTCCGCCTTGACGACCTGCAGGGTAAACGGCTTGTTGTACACATCGATCGTGGCGACCATGATCCCCGAGGTAAGATTGTATTCCGCCCAGTACTTGCCGTCCGTCGGCTCCAGATCGCTCTCGGGCACGGTCTCATATTCGATCTGGTAGACTATATTCCCCTCAGGATCGGTGATCGGTTCCCCCGTGACCGGGTCTGTCTCCGGGATCGGCTCGCCCGTTGCCGGATCCAGTTTCAGGACCGGCTCATTCGTTGCCGGATCGATCTTTGGGATCGGGGCCCCGGTATTCGGATCGGTCCTCAGGATCGGCTCGCCCGTTTCCGGATCGAGCTTTGGCATGTCAGAATCGTTCTCATTCTTCCACGAGACAAGACTGTACACGTCGCCCGTTTTGGTGATCGTAAAATAGATCGGCTCGGTCAGGCCAAGGTAGCCCCTCGGAGAGATCGTTTCCTCGAGCTTATACACATCCCCGGCTTCAAAATGGTACAGGACCGTCACGGAGCCGTCCGCATCGGAGATATACGTCCCGACTGCGGATTCTGCACCGCCGCGTGTGCGCGTCAGACGGAAGGTCCCGTCCGCAAGCGGCGTATCCGGCCCGCTTGTCGTGTTCCACACATGCAGGTTGATCGCAAGGCCGCCCTTCCGGGTATTCTTGATCGTATCGGTGCGGGCGTTCTCATAATCCAGCGAGGGGATGGACTTTTCAGGGGGCCCGAGCATATAGCTGACCATGTAGTCATCGGCCGTCTCCGTGCCGTTGTGATCCGTCACGGGATGACTGACGAGCAGGGACTCGTTTTCAAGCTTCGTAATAGAAGAATAGCTGATACTCCCGTCGCTGTTTTTGACCGGATCGGTCAGCAGGACTTCACAGATCCGATAGTCGGAAAGCGTTCTGCCGGGCTCCAGCGAATGGTAGAAATACTGCACGGCGGTCTCATCCGTTTCAATGCTTTTTACGGAACCGGGAAGCGGTGTCAGGCTGTCGCCAACATACACCGCGGTATAGATCGTCCCGTGTCCGCTTGCAAAATCGGTGTCGGACCAGACCTTGTCGGCCCGGATGCCAAAGCCGCGCTGGTTGTTGATGATCGCATGTGCATCGCTCGTGGTGAGGATCGTTCCCGTATTTGGATTGTCAGGGTCATCGGCAAGATAGGACGCCTGCGCTGTGACACCATCGATCAGCTCCGTTCCGCACTCATAATCCATCAATCCGTAGCCCACGGGGATCTCGTTGTCCCGCTCCTCGATCATGAATCTCGTACCTGCGACCAGGCCGGGCACCTTGACCGTATATCCTGCGGGGATATTGGAGATCGCGCCGTATTGGGAGGTGTGGAACGTGACCTTGTGCTTCTCCTCCTCGCTGAGCGCTGCGGCCTCCTGCGTCTGCGGTGTGTAGCGGACAAATTCCTGCGTATCGGAATCCCATGTACACAGATAGTTATCCTCATCGAGCACATAGTACCGCTGCAGATTCGCAAGCTGCATCTCGGCACTGACGCCGTTGGAAAGATAGAGTCTGTAGCTGAAGGTCGTCGGATCCTGCGCATGACTCAGACGATGCCCGGACTGCTTGGTACCGTCATCCTCTTCGTTGTAGAGGATCTTGGTAATGTTCAGAGACCGCACACCGCCCGGTCTGACCTGATTATCAAACGCGATCGTGGGCTGCTCCTTGACCTGTGTTGCTTCTGCGATCAGGTCCTTGATATTGCCGCTCACTACATTTTCTATCAGCTGTATTTCGTTCCCGTCACCGCCCATTGCCGATACCGTGTCATAGATGTCCGTATTGACAGCGCATTCGATGATCTGATAGTACATGGCGTTATCGGGGAAGCTGATCTCAATGCTTCGTCCCGGCACCAGGAAGAACACATTGTCATAGATGTGCCGCTCTCCGACGGGCTTGGCCGCCTCCACAGCCGGGGTGTATTTCTCGGCAAACCGGACCGTCTGTGTGGAATTCTGATATTTTACGGTCAGATGATTTTCATCATCCTTGTTGGTAAGAGAACGCCACGGTTCATTTGCATCATCGGAAAATTTCCAGAAGATCTGAAACGGATACTGCACCATGCTGTAATCCATGTCATCCTTGGCGCTGACACCGGAGAGCTGCTTTGCAAACAAGACATTTCCCGGTGTGACAGCGGAGAGGTTGAACCGCATATGCAGATTGGAGGCCCCTGCACCGCGCTCCATATAATAGATCTTCATATGGTGCGTGGTATAGTCCTTGAATACATAGCCGGCATTATCGCCGGTCTCCCCGTTCGGCTCGAAGATACTGCTGATATAGAATTCGGTCGCCTCATCATCGTGATTTTGTGCGAGATACCCTGCAAGCAGGGTGTCATAGGCCACTTGATCGGGATAGTGTTCCTTGAATTCGTCATATGTGACCTTTCTGTTTGCAAGGTTCTTCGTCAGATAGGCCGTGATCTCCGCTTCCTCTGCGTCAGGGTTGTCGGTCACATAGGCAGTTCTGGCATCTTCGTATTCTGTATGGTACCACGCCTCAAACTCAGCCAGTGTGATATTCCGGTCAGCATCGCAGTCCACTCTCAGGATCTTGGCTTTGGCTTCCTCTTCCGTGTAGGGGTAGGTTTTGTAATGCTCGGTAAATATCTGCTTGAGCGTTGTCGCCTGGCCGTTCACAACGACCTTGCCGGTACGGAAATTGACATTGCACGCTTCGGCGGAGTGGATACCGCCCAGGTCGATCTCAAGCTCGCCGTCAACATAGAGCCAGAAGTCATCGTCTCCGGTGAACTCAAAGATGATGTCATGTCCCCAGGCGTCCAGTCCGCTCGGGGTCTGGACAAACTCCGCTTCCATCTCCATCCCGAAATAGTAGTCGGGATCCTGGATCTTATACAGCTTTTCATATTTACGGGGGTCATCGTCCGACAGCTGGCCCTTCGCAACGGTTGTATCATTCGCCGTTGTGGCATCGAATGTGTATAGATTGAGGCCGTCATTATCCTTAGCGGGATCGTCATCAAATACACCGGGCTCGATCGTATTGTAGGGGAAGAACTGCCCGTGACGCAGGGAGTTCTTTGTCGAGGAGTCATGTGTACCAAGTTCTCTGTACACCGTAAACTCATTGCCGACCGTCCCATCCGCCTGCAGCAGGGTGGCATAGTTCTGCGTACTGTCAAACTCAAAATAGCCGCTGGATTCGTGGATGCTATTGATGAACAGATGATTTACCCCGACTGCATCATTAAACGCATCACCGAAATCTTTTCCCGCATCACTTGTCTTTACTACGATCGGATGGCCGTCTGCATCAAGGCGTGTGGACAACAGCCCGGTGGTGTTGCCGGAGTCGCCGCCGAAATAGTACTTGGTGACATCACTGCCTGCCGCGGTTGACAGACTGTCATCACCAAAATCGATCATTTTCATCGAAATGCCGTATTCGGTATTGTCGATCGTCTTGACCGGATGAAGGGTGGCCTCCTGTTCGTTGGCAAACACGTCATCGGGCACGGCGAAATAGAACGTATCGGCTGCGGCATAGCTTGCTGCCCGGATCTCGCCCGTCTTTGTCGTCTGGTCGGTCACGACGGCATCGAGGCTTGCATAGTCGTAATACCGCTTATCCCATGCAATGACTGCCGAGTAGTATTCTCCGTAATTGTAGGTGTACGTTGTCTCACCGGTCGTCTCATCGGTAGCGGCGACCTTCTCGTAGGAGCGTCCGGGGAGCTGGATGCCGATCTTCGTATCGGACAGCGTCTGGCTGCCGGAGATCTGGGGCGCAAGGTATTTGCCGGAGTAGGTATTTTGCAGCTCATAATAGCCGGTCTCGGAGCCGTCCGCATTCTCATAGACCGTGAGCTTCCACCAGAGCGTCTGAACGGCATCGCCCAGCCACATGATCTTATCGCCGTAGGCATAGACCTCCTTGAGCGAGCCGTCATGGTCGATCGCAAAGAATTCATACCGCTTGTTCGCATCATCCCATATACGGGTATAGACGATCACCTGCTCGCCGTCCTTCGCCTTCTCACCGTCGGAAACACTGATCCTGTCCGCCGTGTAGGTGATGGAGTCCGAGCCGGTCACGTCCGTCTTTTTGACGAAATGCAGTTTGGACGGTGCGCCCGCCACGGAGAATCCGGTCCCGTCAAAGGCAAGGTAGCCTGATGCACAGGCAACATAGATGCTGCCGTCGGACTGCGGCAGGATCCGGAAATCGGCGGCGCTGTCCGCAGTATCCACAAGCGCGAGAGCATCGCCGGCGAACGTAAGGTACTGACCGGAGGGCGCTTTCAGGCGGTATCTGTCCTCCTGCGTCTTTTCAAAGGACCAAAGCGTGATGTCGCTTTCCTGGCTGACATAATAGGTCTTGATCGCGCTTGCATCACGGGTCACGATGCTGTCGAGCTCTGCAAAATAGGAGGACGCTTCCGCTTCGAGGGCATAGCCGATGGAGCCGCCGGTGCTGTAGATCAGCCCGTAGCTCTTGCCGTCAAGGCTGTAGGGGTCATCGAGCGTAAAGGTCACGAGGTCGTGCCAATACTGTCCTCCTGTTGCGTAATTTGAATTTATATTCCTTCCAAAATTCGCATTAGCTCTTTGGAGTGAGCTGATATTATTGTCCAAATACGGAATGATCCTGATCCTGCCTGGGAAATTACCGGTATTGACCTCAACTGTGATCGGTGTTGCTTCACTGGCATCGACTAATGAGATGCCTGTAGAATCAAACTTTATCCACCTTTCTGTTCCGTCAGCTGCGGTTGCAGAAAGTGTATAGTTGGCATACCCCTGCCAGTGAAATGTCCATCCGCTGATCGCACCGAACGATTTGTACTGCAAGGCGTCGCTATCGAATGTTGCATTTTGATTGCGAAGAGCTGCTGCCGTTTCCGCTTCTGCCATCATCGCGTAACCTAATGCATTGTTCCGGTTCATGATCCCATAGGTGTTGCCGTCAAGGCCGAGCGGATCGGATGCGGGCGCCTCGGGGACAGTGACAAGGTCGAACCATTTGTCAGCAGAGACACTTGCAAAATCAGTATTAGAATAAAAAGATGTATTGCCGTTTTTCCGAATCAGGCACTTATCCGATGTATTGAGGATCCTGATTTTTCCTGCATTATCGCCTTCGCCCGCTACTACCGTCAAAATATACGGAGTGTCAGAAACATACAGTCCACCTCTATCAAGCTTCAGATACTGAGAGCCATTGGAGATCGTATAGCGATTCGTATCAATATTGTGGAACGTCCAGGTGGAGATCCCTCCGGGGAAAACATAGCATGCATCGCCCGCAGTTACGACCTGATTATCAAGATGCGTAGCTGAATACGCTGAGGCCATCATTGCGTTTCCGATCGTGGCGCTCTGTTTGCTGACCAAGCCGAAGGTGGAGCCGTTCAGGGACAGACCGTCATTCGTCACGCCTGAAACGTCCACAAGGTCGAAGTATTGTTTATCATTTGGGTTGCTTGTTGCCGCATTAAAGCTGGTATCACCGTTTCTATTCACAGCGCGTCCATCCGCTGTCAGCCTGATCCTGTTGTTGGCGCCCGGAACTACAGTCAGCTCAGTCGCTTCCGAAGCATCCGCAGTCAGCGATAGACCGGTGGAGTCCAGCTTCAGGTATTTCCATGATGCACCGTCATCCGCGATTGCACTGATCCTATACCTGGTCCCGCCGACCCATTCAAATTTCCAGCCGGTGATACCGTAGGAGGAGGTATACACGGTCGGGGTCCCACTATCGGGTGTCAAGTACTGATTGTTTCCCAGCGTATTTCCTGAATTGTTATAATTTCCCGCAAGAAGAGCGCTTCCCTTTGTTGCAGACTGGAAATTCACAAGACCGTAGATGTTTCCGTCGAGCTCGTAGGGGTCTGTTGAGAGGTCAGGCGGGGTGTAGCTCCAGAGCGAAAATTTTTCGCCGGTGCTGTTGGATGTATAATTGGCAAAACCTCTTGTATTATCGTTGTCATACTTAGATGTCCAAAATCGATTTGCATTGCTATCCTTAAAATAAAACAGCCCATTTTCTATATTGACCTTCCATACATGTGCAGGATAGGTGGTAGCATTTTTATCATTCGTCAAATATAAATTGTTATTTGATCCAACTGCATTCCATCCCACATACTGTATTTCATTCTCATCATCATAGGTATAAATATAGTACTGATTCTGTGAAGCATCCACTTCCTCAAAATAATATTTTTGGGCGCCTGCATTATATGCATCATACATATTCTTGCTGACATTTGCATCGGTGTATTTTGTCGTAACGGAAATACCTGTTCTCGCGCCTGATATAACGCATTGGCTATTTTTTGCATAAGAGCCATGTGCGTTGCTTCTAATATAAAAGCCTTCACCATCAGCAATTTTCAGCTTCAAATCATCTATGCCCGTGATCTGCGTCGCCGTCCCATACATTTCAGGATACGTTTTCTCCACCACCGGATAGGAAAACATCTCCGCTTCGCCGGCTGCCTGCACAGTATAGGTCTCAAAGGACGAGGTGCTGCCCGTCACCGGGACAACATCACAGGTCACGTTAAAGTCAACCTCCTCGTTCACGATCTCATACACCGAGAACCCGGTGGCATAGAAGCTGACCCTGCCCTCCTCGACGGTATAGTCAAAGATCTGCTCCCGCGCTCCGAAATCGTGGATATGCCAGAGCGTGATGTTCTCTGTAATGACAGGGTCGGTGATCTCCACCAGGATCGGGTGCTCCGTTCCCGGCTGGTATTCCTCCCATCCGTCCTTTATGGTGATATCATAGGCCGCCTCGCCTTCGTAGTCCTCCGAAACATCGACCGCCCTGGCTCTTGCCCCCTCCGGCATCATCCCGTCGAGGGTCACGACCTGCTCTGCATGCTTGCCGTTCGGGTACAGCTCAATGCTCCGGTAGGTCAGATCCTGCTGCGCATCCGCCGCACGCAGCGGCATGACCGTGCTGATATGTGCCGCTGTCATGACCGCAGCCGTGATGCAGCTGATGAACCGATCGCGTATCTTCCTGAGCATTCTCCCGCCCCCTCATGCGGATGCGTCAAATGCACCCGCCGCATCTTCTGCTTTCAATCCGTCCGGGTAGTCCGCTGCCGGAACAGCCTGCGCCTGGATCCTGATCTGAAAGCGCTGATCGAACACGCCAAAATAATCCTCTTTATAAACCGGGATATCCACACGCTGGAACAGCCGTGCGGTGGAGCCGTCCGGCGCGACAAGATGCATCATGTCATCGCTGCCCTCCCGGTCCCCTGCCGTGTAGTAAAAATAGAACACAAGCTCGTCGTCCGTCTGCGCGTGGTTGGCCGGGTCGTACACAAAGTCCGCATTCTCACAGGAGGTGATCGTCCAGTCCTTCACATCCCCCGTGGAATCGAGCGTCAGAAGCGGTACGGCCGTGCCGCCGCTGACGTACTGTATTGCTTCCGCGATCGAGCGCAGCCGCCGCTGATCCCGCGCTTCTTCGTCCGCGTTGTAGCGGGATCGATAGGCCTCCGTTTTTCCCGAAGTGTCAAATGCCCCCAGCTCCACGGTCATCACAAGCCGTACATACAGGTCGGCCTGCCCGTCATTGTAGCCGTAGGGGTCTTTGGGGATCTGCATCCCCGGCTCCGCGGCTTTTGCCAGTTCCTGTCCGCTCCGGTCCCATTCCGGCTCGAGCAGGGTCACGGAACCGTTCCTGCCCGTCATGCGGTTCGACACGGAATCCCTGCTTTGCAGATAGGAGAAGATGCCGGTAAACAGTACCAGAATGACCAGAAATGCGGCCAGAAGTATCGTCAGCTTCTGCCGTGTGTGGTCACGAAACAAGCTGCGAAATGATTCCTTCACAAGACACCCTCCTCTCCCTGCAAGGATGTTCACTGTCCGCTGCGCCGCCCGGGATCCTCCGTTTCGCTTCTATACAGCAATCCGCCGAGCCATAGGGCAGTCAGGCCCAGAATAATGCACACAAGACCCTTCACAGTATGGAGCGACTCGAGGAGCGCACCAAGGTGCGGCAGCGCAAACACTGTCTTTCCGATGTAAAGCTCCGCCGTCACAGGCGTTTCATCGGGCGTATTGTTCATGTCGCCCTGCGTGATGATCCCCTCGTCGGTGACCGCGACCGCCCGATGGGTGACGAGCATCTCGTCACTTAACCGGTAGGCGATCACATCCCCCACCCGGACATCCTCGTACCGGGAATAGGTGCTCACAAAGCACGCACTCCCGACCGGCAACAATGACCCCATCGATCCGGTGAGAACGTGGTACATCCGGATCCCGCAGAGTGTCTGGAGCACAAGGAGCACACCGACGGTGATGACCGTGGTGGAGACGATGATGTAGACCGTGTTGTATATGGTCCTGAGATGCTGATGCTTCACGCGACCGTGCGCCTCCCTGCCGTCCGCCTGCACACGCAGAACAGCTTACTTATTATATCAAAAGATAGCCTCATTCCATACATTATACCACAAAGAGTGGACGATTTCAAGAGTGCATTTCCTAAAACACACAGCGCAGGGGATAAAACGTCATAAGAGCCAATGCGGATGCGGCTTTGTTGAAAGTTGTGCTGAAAATGTAAATTTTGTTTTTTCTGCGGGAATTGTGCGGATCCCGGCAGGGGCGCCTACTCCGGGAGTACTTTGGTGCAAAAAGGGTTGAAATCCGTAAGGCTTTATGGTATAATAGTAAAAGCTCCTGCAGATCGGGCAATGATACTTATGGGAGCATATACATACCCCCAAAATGCACACACATCCGATCAGTCGCTCCGGATGCTGTGTGAAGATGACGGCTTCCAAGACCGAAGGCGTCCTGACCTATTACTTCCGCATTGCTTCGTCCGTGTCATATCCTACGACGCCCCGTGTATTGGAAGGGACAGTTCCTCGGTGTGGTCGGGATCATAGCGGACTATCCACAATGGCCGAAGAGTGCAACGGCATGCGCCTGTGTGTCACAGTACCCGCATCCGAAACGGAGGGGGACTGGCAGGGACTGGTCCCGAATATCGCCAAGTGTGCCGTTGCCGTGCCGATCGAGGCAAGTCTGCTGCGGTGCAATGGGGCTGGAATTTGCCATTGGTGTATTCGACTGCGACTGCCAGAAAACGATCAATGCAGCTGCCGTGTCGCTGTGGGAGCTGGTGCGGATCAGCTCATGTACGAAAACAGACGGAAGCGAAAAGAGCACCGGCAGATGCAGGGCCGCCGCTGTGTGACAGGAGCTGTACAGAAAGGGAGAATGCTCATGTATTATTCCAGTGTCGGGATCATCGCACTGATCGTTCTGGTCATCATCAATGTTGAGGCCCTCAGAAAGGTGGAGAACACGAGCAGCAATGATGTGCGCTTGAAATACCGCCAGTACCTGCTCTCGCTGATCTTTTTCTTTATCTCGGATATTATTTGGGGATTTTTTCATGAAAACAAATGGGTGATCCTGACCTACATAGATACCTGCCTGTTTTTCTCATCCATGGTATTGTCCGTTCTCTTCTGGACAAGGGGTGTCGTCGCATTTGCCGGGAACAGGAACAAATACGGCAGACTCCTTGTATGGAGCGGCCTGATGGTGTTTTCGTTTGAGATCATCGTTCTGCTCTTCAATCTGTTTGTTCCCGTCTCTTTCACATTCAATGAGGAGAAGGAATATGTGCCGCTCCCCGCAAGATATATCGGGCTGATCCTGCAAATGGTCCTGTTCCTCGTCACCTCGGTCTATTCCATGATCATGGCCATCCGTTCGGAAGGCGTGAGCCGCTCCCACTACAGGACGATCAGCATTTCCGGGATCATCATGCTGTTCTTTATCTGCATTCAGATGTTTTTCCCGCTCATGCCGTTCTATTCGATGGGATGTCTTTTCGGTACCTGTCTGATCCACACGTTCATTTACAAGGACAAAGAGACCGAACAGAATATGGCGATCCAGCTCGCAAAGCAAAAGGCCTACAAGGACGGCCTGACCAATGTCAGGAACAAGCTTGCGTATCTTGAGTACTTAGCAGAGCTTGAGACCTCCATTGAAAACGAAGAGCTAACGGAATACGGCGTGGTCGTCTTTGATGTGAACGGCCTGAAAACGATCAACGATACGCTCGGGCACGAAGCCGGGGATGCGTACATCAAGAGCGGCTGCCGCCTGATCTGCCGGATCTTTGACCATAGCCCGGTGTTCCGGATCGGCGGCGATGAATTTGTTGCGGTCCTCAGGGGCAGCGATCATGAAAGACGGGAGGAGCTGATAAACACCTTCCGAAAAACGGTCGATGTGCATCTGAAAACGGGGGATGTGGTCGTATCCTGCGGCCTTGCCGTGTTTGATTCGGCACAGGACCGCAATTATAACGACATTTTCAAGCGTGCCGATCAGTTCATGTATGAACACAAGCGCACGCTCAAGGCAGCTGACCGGGTGCCCTCCGGATACGGTAAAGCGAAGGGGGCCCGCACATGAAGAAGGCCCTTTCCCTCACCCGAAACTCCCTGCAGGTCCTGTTCATGATCCTGGCGGCAGCGTTCATCCTGCTCTATTGCCTCGGATTCCGGTTCTATGTTGTCACGACCGGCTCCATGGAGCCCGCCATTCCCGTCGGCAGCATCTGCCTGGTCGATCGGAACACGCCGTTCGATGCCATTGCACAGGGCGACATCATTTCATTTTCCATCGGTGAAAACATGCTTGTCACACACCGGGCTGTCCGCATCGATGCGGAGGGGATCACCACCAAGGGGGATGCCAACAATGCGGAGGATGCCGCGAAAGTGACACAGGAAAATTATGCCGGGAAGACTCTGTGGAGCGTGCCGAAGCTCGGTTACGCCGTCACATTTCTGAAAAGCAAGCCCGGCATCGCGATCGTCGCTGCGGTCTTTCTCCTGCTCACGCTGCCGTCCCTGCTGTCTGCAAAAGAAAAGCACCTTCCCGAATAGGGATGGTGCTTTTTGCTGTTATGACGCCCGGAAGGCCCGGATGGTCTGGGCATCGGCGTTTGTCTGGATGGATTCGCTGATCACATCGATCTGCAGCTGATAGTCCTCGGACAGTGCATAGACATCCGCGGAGAGCTCCGCGCTCAGGATGAGCGGCTCGGTGGTCCGGCCCTTTTTCAGGACCTCCTTGTAATGATAGAAGCCCGAGCTGCTGTCATAGGTCCAGTACTTGCTCCAATCCGGAGCAAGGCGGTAGGTCAGGATCACGAAGCTGTCGTTCTGTGAGCTGACATACTGCTGCGTATTGGTCAGCGCATCGGGGGGCTGTGCAACGCCGAAATCGCTGAGATCCCCCAGCCCGCCGCACAGTCGGCCGTTTTCATCATACCACTGCGGGACCAGTGCGACCTTGATGTACTCATCGTTGCGGGGACTTGTGATCTGCACCTTTTTGTCCACCGTGTACTTGCTCTTCGACGCATCCGGTGTCAGCGTCAGCTCGTTTTCGTCGGTGGAAAGCGGTGTGGTCTCGTTCTCCCGGATCAGGATCTGCGCCTGTCCAGGATCGAAGTCATTGGTCCGATGCTTCCTGAGCTGCGGAAGGATCGCAGCGACAGCGAGGATGCTTGCCGCCATCAGAGACAGCGTGACCGCCATGATCAGCGGAAAACGCAGTTTGCTTCCGGTCTGCTTGTTTGCCATTGCTGCACCCTCCCTTCCTTACGGATCCGTTCCGGCACGTCCGATGATGTTGTCGGCCCATGCATTGGAGCTCAGAAGCGCATACTCGCTCTCCACATTGGAGAAGCTTGCCATTGGCCGGAGCGCCCCCGTGTCCGTCTGCACGGTGTAGACCGTATCGGTCCGGACCTTGCTGTTGTGTGTATAACTGCTCTCCTTCTCCGGATCCGAGAGCATGAATCTTGTCTCGCCCTCCACCGGGCTGCCTTCACTGTCATAGACAGGGAACGCTTGTTTGCGTTGTTTTGTGACCGTTTTGGTCCCTCCCTCGCCGTCATCCTCCTCTTCGGGATACCCCTCCTGTACAAACTGATCGTCTGCAAGGCCGGAAACATACTGGTAGACCGGCTGGGTATGCTCGGCATCGAAATACAGCAGCTTGCCGTTTGCGATATCCTGAATACGGAACTGTTTATCCGGTGCGGGGACCGGCAGACGCCGGTTGCCGTCACTGTCATACTTTTCCGTCGTTTCATCGCCGGAGTCCCCCGTCTCATAATAGAGCAGGTCGCCGTTGTCATTGCGTTTCTGGATGAGGACCTCCTGCGTTTCCGGCCGGATGTACCGCACCGTTCCCGACGTGTCCGTAAAGTACTCACAGCCAAGCGTATAGGGATAGGTCCCGTCATCGAGCGCTCCTGCATAGATAATGACGGAGCGGTCCCGCACGCTGCCGCTCTCCGTGATCGTCGAGTTGTCGGCAAAGAGGCGGTTTTTGGCAAGGGTATTCCCTTCCAGGTAGCCCTTGTAGCGGTTCGAGCACAGGCAGTAGTCATAATCCGTATTGGACCAGCTGCAGATCTCGGTGATACGGTAGTACCCCTGCTTCTGTACGGCAACCTCGCGGTGCCCTCTGTAGATCGTCGAGAAGAACTTATAGGTCTCCGTTTCCCCGTTTTCGTACACGGCAGCGGTATCGGCCTTCTGATAGGTGCGCGTCACGATCTCATCGGCATACTGCACGCTGTCCGCACCGCCGCCCCTGCCCGTGTAGGTATACGCGATCGGGTCGAACCGATAGGGGTAATTCCTGCCGTCGGCGCTGTAGGTAAACTGCGGGGACGCTGCGCTGCCGTGATCGGTGATGATGAACTTCTCCGTACATGACAGGTCCGTGTAGAAGGTCTCGAGCGGCGTGCTGTCGCTTTTGAGCGCATCCGCCATCGTATCAAAGCGCTCGATCCTGAACAGGAAGCGCTGGGTCGGATCCGACTTGCCGTCATGGATGTTGTCATCGAGATAGGCCAGCTTTTCGATGTCGAAGTAATAGGTCTTTTCCCGGATGCGGTTCGTGAAATCAACGGAGGCAGCCAGATCCTGTGAGCAGGAGATGCCCTCAAGCACGATGTCATCCGTATGCGTTGTCATATCCTCATTGTAGGTCACGGTCTCGCCGTTCTGGAGCAGCTCCGGATTCTCGGGATCGCGCACATCGTAGATGTCATAATCCACGTCGGTGATATAGAGGTACTCCTCATGCTGCGGGTTGGGCGAGGCGGCACCGAGGGGATTGTTCTGGTCGTTCCAGTCATTCGGATCGACCTCTGTGATGCGGTAGGTGCCGTTGGCCGTCGGAAATTTCACGATGGTGTTGTTGAGATTGCCCTTGACGCGGAAATAGCCGTTCTCGTCCGTCTCTGCGCTTTTCAGATCGTAAGTGCCCTCCTTGTAGCTGTAGGCAACGCCGGCAGCGGCCTCATATTGTCTGGTCGTGGTATTGAGCTTTTCGAGCCGGAACACATACTCCGCCTTGGCATTGAGCCGGTTATCGGAATCGAGCACCCTCTTGGTGAGCACGATGCCCTTCATCTCGTCGCGTTCGTTGATGAACAGCTCGTAGTGATTGCCGGACTTGGAGCGGATGAGCGTATCCTCCACGGTCTCTCCGCGGGTATTGAGCACGCGGGAATTGCCGTCGAGCAAGTTGTAGGACGCATCGCCCGACTCGGTCACAAGGTAGAGGGAATCGGCCTTGAGTCCGGTGAACATGGCCGTCTGGTCATGCCGGAGGGTGAACACGCCGCCAAGTGCGGTCCGGGCAGCCGGATCGTAATTGTTATCGCCGTCGCGGACATAGTAGGTATAGGTCGTCGGGGCATCCTCATCGATGACATACTCCCCTGCGGCCGTTTTTTTCGGCTTGGCGGGATCCTCGGGATCGGGTACGAGCTTCCGGATGGTGAAGGTGAACTCCCGCTCGGTGTCGATATTGGACGCGAGCACGCGCTTTCTGACCTGCAGGACATTGGGGACATTGGTAAAGGTCGGGTTATGCCGCTGGTTGAGCTCATTGCCGTACTGGACGGTGATGCTGGCATAATCCCGGGGCGGTGTCTCGTCGTTGCCGGGGTCGGAGGCACTGACGTACCGGAACACGGCATTGCCCGTGAGCTCGCTGAGAACGCTGTACTTATCGGGATTCGTATACTCACGGATCTCGACGGTATCGTTGTTCTTGACGCCGTAGAAGATCGCGGTCTGCTCGGCATAGAGGGAGAACACGCCGTTCTCGGCCACATAGCGGTAGCCGCTTGCGGTCTCGGTGACATTGGTCTGCCCGGCCTCGGAGGCGGTGGGGTACCGGCGGTTGGTCTTGGTGTCGAGGAGCGTATACTGGATGCTTGCGGGGGTCTTGTTGTTGATGAGCAGCTTATACTCAAAGACGTCCGAGGTGCGGAAGGGGTTGACGTCACTGGGGGCCACGCCGAAGAACGGCACGGTCTTGCTGACGGTGAGCTCATGGCTGGGCTCATCGAAGCGGTTGGCGACCTCGAGCGATCCGCTCTGGGAGGAGGCGATGACATCGGTCACGACGTCGTCGCCGATCATGTAGATGTACTCGCCGGTATAATGGCTGTAGTTCTCGCTGTTTTTGCGCTCGGCATTGAGATCGCGGACGGATTCCCAGGACTCCTTGACGCGGACGTACTTCTTATCGAGCACGGACTCATCGAAATAGACGATATCGCCGTCGAAGATATAGAAGCTGCCGTCAGAGCCGGTGTAGAAATCGGGGGAGGCGCCGGAATAGCCGGCAAAGACCGCCTTCTGTGCGGCGGTGCCGTTGGCGGTATAATAGGCGCCGTCCCGGAGGTACTTCTCGTGGTAATTCAGGGCGGCATAGGCGGCGGCTTCATCGATCTGTTCCTGGGTGCGGTCCTTGGCGGGAATGTCGCTGTGGGTGAAATAGGAGGTACGCGAGTCAAAGACGATCTCGATGGTGCCGTCGGCCCCGGAATAGTAGAGGAAGTAGTCGCTGATGTCGTAGGGGGCGAGGATGAGGTCCTTGCCGTTCTGGTGGAGCTTGAGGTTGTAGTAGAGCAGACTTCCGAGCTTACGCTGGAACTTGACGCCGTCCATGGGGGGGCGGTCGTTGGCGTTGTAGAGCTCATCCTTGTCGTCCGCGCCGTAGAGGACGAGACGGAACTCGTCATAGCCGAGGTCGTTGATGTCGTAGATATCGCCGGGCTCGGGGTTGGTGACGCGGATGGGGCGGCGGTCCTCCTTGTAGTACTCGTCGTTGGTGTAGATGTTCTTGAAGACCTTGATGCCGTCGTACTTTTCGTTCTGGAAGTAGAGCGTGGGGTTATCGGGCTCGGTCGGCTCCTCGCCCCCGACGATGAAGCCGGGGGGCGTGAGCGCACAGAGTGCAAGCACTGCGCCGAGCAGCGCACTGACGATGCGCCCGAAGGGATTCTGTTTCATTGCCTGCACTCCTTTCAGTTGGATCTGCGTTTTTCATTGAGCCAGATGGCTTCGGCGAGGTACGCGGCCGCCTTGGGCTGGGTGTGGACGGGGGGCTTGGGGAGATTCTGTGTCGTGGGCGTGCTTCCTAAGATGTTTTGTCCAAGAATAACACGTTCAGCATAGACAGACATAGAGCCATAATCTTCCTTTATTTTATCTACAACTGCTTGTCGTTCCGCCTGCGTCATCCCTTTGACAAAATAAACCCTTTGTTTTCCATCCTTGTAGTATGCGCCTTTGTTTGCGTCATAGCTGCCAATATATTTCGCAATACCTTGCCACTGATCAGGCACCGTGATAGCATTGTAATATGCTGTATATTCGTCAAGCGTTAAATCCGTAAATACAACATATCTTTTTCCGCCCTCATAGCCATACTTTCCAGAATACTTAGATATATCGTTCCCTTGTACTATTAACAGTTCAAAATGTGAAATTACGTCACCCGTTGTTTCCTCCAATGATTTAGGGAAAATATACTCATGAGTATAAAAATTATTATTGTTTGGATTTGCTTTAAAGTTTTTAAATGCACCATCGACCGTTTTTACACCTTCACCCACTATAACAGTTTTAAATAATAGTCTGGAATACGGAGCTATGGCAGGATATTGCCAGTTATTACTACCATGAAAATCTATCATATCCGATCCGTTTCCCTTGTTACCCGAAACCAACATCTTAATATTAGTATAAACGGGAACAATTGGATTTTCAGTTACTGTGTCATCACCATGATATTCTTTTGAACCGACCCATAATGTGCCTGCACCTGTTTTATTAGCTGCATCCTGTGCAAAAGCAAGTTTATCATTATCTTTTACATCATTATTACTTGTATTGGGACGAAGTGCCTGCCAGCCAATATACTCAAGTGAATAAGGTAATACAAAATCTCCTGAGAAATGGTAACTATTCTCAAAAGCATGTTGTCCGATATACTCCAAGGTGTCCGGCAGATTCAGAGTAGAGCTCATTTCAGCCGCTGTTTGCTTTGTGAAAGCATACTGTCCAATATATGTCAGCTCGCTGCCATCAGGAATGTTGATCGCTTTAAGGTTATCTGTACGATAGAATGCGTAATCGCCTATCTTTTTGACAGATTTGGGAATTGTCAGAGACGCGATACTTAACGACTTTTGATCAGTACTTGCATTCTCGTACCATGCTCTGCCAGCATTCTTTCCAATACCAACCACTGTATGTAGCTTTACATCCCCATTGGAATAAACCACATAGATCTGTTCAGGAATCACAATATTATTGTTAAGCATACTTCCAGTAGAACCGTTATCATTTGTTAAATATTTTTTATTAGTCCATCCACAACTTTCACTGATAGGATTGCCACGATCCGTTAATTCCGTACCAAGAAAATCATTTGCATTATCACCCGTTGGCTTTGTCTTAGACCAAATGAGTGTCCCAATACCGCCGGCAGATTTATCATAAGCGTAGATTTCTTTAATGGCAACGTCTTCAAAGTTTTTAGCTGTAGACTTATATGTGAAATCCGTGCCGATTTGTCTTACCAAAGCAGAGAACAAATTTGATCGTTCGCTATTACCAGCATCCGTCAGGGGCTGATTAACGCCGAAAATAACCCTGTGTTTCGCTGCGTCATTTCCATTTACAAGCAGCGCATCCCAACTATAAAATGGACTGTCATCGGCTCCCTCCATAGGAATAGCGAACCTGATACCACATCGCCAGAAATCCGTTTGTTTTCCATTTCCACTTTTATTATTGGTACCATACACCATACGAATCAAAATAACATCCTCACCCGGCTTAATACCCGACTGAATATCAAGATCCGTATTCAGCGTAAATCCCGAGGCTGCGCGCTTGGCGTTGTAATCATCCTCTGCGGTCTTGTCAGGTGCCAGACCATCCACGCCGGTGTCAAGCTCGTTGTCATCGTCCTTGTCGTACACGATCTCGCCGGTCTCATCGACCAGCAGGCGGTAATCGCCCTTGCCCGTCTCGGTGATCTCCCAGTACGCAAACAGCGGAAGCTCCATCTGCGCGGTCTGCCCGTGCTGCAGCGTAAAGCTGCCGGTGCTGTCCGTCACGCCGGTCACAGGAAGGTCATCCTCATCAAGCACGGGATGGCCGTCCTCATCGTACACCGCATAGCGGATGCCCGGTGCCGCTGTATACGCCCCGTTGATCCACTGCTTGACCGTGAAGGTGAACTGCGCCGTTTTGTCCGTGTCCGTCAGCGAGCCCGAACGGTTATAGACCCGCTTTGTGACCTCGACCTTGCGCGTCCCCGTCGTCTCCACGGTGTTGACGATCGTGTCCTGCTTGCGGTGCCACTGCGTCATGTCCTCCAGCGCCGACTGCGATACATAGGTATCCGCGTTGCCGTAGGTCTCGTAGCCGATCAGGTACCCCCAGTTGTCATCCGAGGCCAGCAGATCCTCCCGGACCTCCAGTACCTGCGCATTGTCACTGCGCGTCAGATTGCACTCGACGGTCTCATTGAAGTAGACCTTCACATAATACGTCAGGTTGCCGTCCGCTGTATTCGACCAGCCGTCAAAGGAGTGTACGGTCAGTGTGCCATCCTCCCCTGTCACGCCATGGTTTTCCTCCAGCTTGGCAGAATCGAGCGAGAAGGTCTTGCCCGTCGCGATCCACTTGACGCCCTCCTGGCGGCTGTTTCCGCCGCCGTCACGCAGCTCGAGCACAAGGGGGCCGTCGATGGACGCGGGCGGCGTCCAGCTGCTGTTGCCGCCGAGCCGCTTGTAGATGACCGAGCTGTATTTCGTGACCTGGTTGCACACATCGACCGATGTCCTGTTCTTGTCACCCTTCATTTCCTCGTCATCCGTGATCCGCTCCACGGAGTACAGTACGTCCGCTGTGGGATCGTCGAAAAACCGGATGTCGTCCGGAATGGTCTCGGTGACCTCGTACACGACGTTGTCGTAGTCGATCCCGATCGCCTCACACAGGCCCTTGAGATTGACAATGACCGTCTGGCCGCCCTTGAGCTTGATACTGCTCAGGTCGGTTACCGGATCGGTGCTGCCGCTGATCGTCACGAAGCCCGCCGGGATCGTGCGCGAGGCCGGCTCCGACCCGCTGTTCTTCTCGCCGATCTTCAGCTCGAGCGTGACCTTGTGGTCATCCCCCGTCTGCAGTAGGCTCCTGGCATATTCGTCATAGTCACCCGCGCTGTCGGACACATAGGTCTTGGCAAGGATCATGTAGCCCTCGTCACCGTTGCGCACCTGGCAGGAGGTGTTGTCGCCAAGCTCCACCGACTTCCATGCCGACAGCTCGGTTGCGGCATCGTCCACAGGATCGAGATGGATGTACGCACCCTCCTCGTTCATGTCCGACCAGTCCTCCTCGGCGATCTGGTATTCGTCCTTTTCATAGCCGATATCAACGATCTCGGCATAGTACCCGTCCCTGAGCCGGAAGGACAGATAGTAGTAGCCCGTATCGCCGTAGCTCTGCCGCTCCGCTGCACTTGCTGCATCGGCATCGTAGTACATGAGCGCGGGAACATAGCAGGCATACCGGAACACCTGCGTCGGCGTCCCGCTGCCGCTCGTGACGGTGTCATACACGCTCGTCACGTCCAGTGTGCTGTCCCCTTGCAGTGCCTTGATCTCGGATTCCGTCAGGTAGACCTTGTCGCCGTCCACCATCCGGTAGAAGCGAATGGCCGTCGGTGCAAAGGCCGCAAGATCCCTGCGGCGCACACGCATGGTGAACGCCATTTCCGGATCGATGGACTTTGCCACGATCGACTTTGTGACCGTCAGATCACGCAGCCGGTACACGTTGTCAATGCTCATATCGACCTTCGACAGTGCGGAGGTGATCGAGTCGTTGTCCGAGATCTTCAGCGCACCCGAGGTGTCCGTCCCGTCCACGGCATACAGCTCCTGCGTTGCCAGGATGTAGTCCTGGGTCGTGCTGAAGCTGTCCGAGGTGAAGGTCACGGCGTTTGCCCCGGCTGTATTGTAGGTAAAGGTGTTGGATGCAGCATTGTAGGTGATGTAGGGGAATTTCGACGCGATCGCTGTACTGCGCTGCGCGGTCTTGTTCTCCTCGGACAGCTCGGAATAGCCCGTACCGAACAGGTCCTCAAGCTTCATGACCTCCTCCACACGGTAGGTGTAGCCCACCTCTGCATTGCGGATCTTGATCGTGTACAGCGTTGAAGCACCGGTGTAGTTGGCGATCGGTGCCACGAGCATGCCGTCGGCATTCACGGGGCCGATCATCTGCTTCTCGAGCAGCTTGCCGTCCTCGTCCCTGGTCCACAGCTCCCATGTCATCCGGCTGCGGATGTTTGGGGGGATCTCGTCAAAGGGATCGGATGCTCCTGCATCGAGCGCTCGCCTTGTCACTTTATAGACAAAGGCCGTGGTCTCCACGCTGTTGGCGGCATCGCCCTTCGGGACATGGTCGGCCGGCTCCACGGACTTTTGCAGATAGATGTCCTTGAAGCGGTAGTTGTTGTCGTAGTCGATGTAGTTGTCCCCGTATGCACCGAGGGCGTTCTTTTGCTTGACGTTGCCGGAGGGCGTCTGCACCTCCCAGCTTCTTTCCGCAGCCTGTGCCGCTGCATCGGTGATCGTTTTGTAGGTACCGGCGGCGTCATCCCAGTACTGATCGTCCATTGCCTCCTGGATCTGGTAGCAGTAGCGCTGGAGGTACCTCGCTGCGGACAGACCGTCCCAGGTATCGGCCGTTGCATCACCGATCCCGAAGTCGCTGTACATCATGCCGCCGTCAAAATAGATCGGCAGTGCAACGACGGTCCCCGCTCTGACCTCGAACTCGATGGGATTGCTCGTTGCATGGATCTGCCGGCGGTTTTCGGCGTCGGATACCTCCCATTCGATCCAGCCGTCCGGTGTGCTGTAGATATCCGCAGCGCTGCCGACGGTGTAGCTATAGAGGTAGGGGCCGTTTAAACGGGTATCCCCCTGCGATACGCGGTTGCTGAAGCTCTTATCCGTTCCGCCCGCCGTGTCGGCATAGCCGCCGATGGGCAGAAGGAGCTTGTCAGAAATCGAGTGATAGAGATAGGCATTCCCGTCTGCATTATCGACCCACTCCCCCTCCGGATCCTCAAAAGGAGCGGAGAAGAAGGTCTTGTCGTTAGCTGTGGCCGCTGCGATATGTGCATCAAAGACCGCCTTATCTGCGATCAGGGCGCTTTTCAGCTTTCCCCAGCTTTCGATCTGCCGCAAAAGCTCACTTCTCCTCGCCTGCGTCTCGTCAGATTCGGTAATGGCATTACGCTGGGCCGTCAGAGAATTGATCTTTTGGTTGATCTGTGCAAAGTAGGTATCGCCCGTATCAGCCCCCGGATCATTGCCGATGGCTTCATAATATGCCTTGAACTTGCGCCATGCAGCAAGGTTGTGCTCACTGTCCTCGCCGTCCCCGTCCGTGTCCGCTTCCGGATCATACGCACCGTTCTGGAAGTATTCACCGGTCATACGGTTGATCGGGTATTCAAAGAGCCAGAGATGGTACTTGAACGTGTTGAATGCCTCGATCTTTGCCGCAGCCTGTGCCGCAGTCAGTCCGTCCGTTGTCGGCAGATCGCCCGGAACGCTGACGGTCTCCTTGGAGAGATAGATGACCGGTCGGTAGGTGTTGGTCACCGTCATGGAGGTCTGCTTGTAGTAGGTCTGGGATCCGGTATAGGCATTGCCTTCGCTAACGCCGGGCTCCGATGTCGGTGAATCCGGGTTGCTGCCGGAATACCAGCCCTCCGTGGAGGAATCGACGCTCTTGAACTCATACCAGAACGGCTTGCTCAGCTCCGTGATCCTGTAGTTATCAAAATCATAGGTATTCGCTGCCGTCCCCGTTACCAGATTGATCGTAGAGGGAACATACTGGAATACGGCGCACTGTCCGTCCTTGAGGACGAACTCACCGTTCTCATTCGTAGTATGGATGATACCCGCATCCACTTCCTGGCCGAGCGATTCGATCTTGTCGGAGGTCCCCTCCGTCTGGAATGTGCAGTTGAAGATCCGGTACTGGACATTGGCGCAGGGAACGTCGCCCTCCTTCCACACATCGTTCTCATAGTAGCCGGTGAAGCGCGTCAGGCGGAATGTGAACTCAAGCTCCTCCTCGCTGCCGAGCGTTCCGATGCCTTCGGAGTCGGAATAATTCGATTCCACATGCTTTGCGACCTTGAGCATCCGTCTGTCACCAAGCAGGACAACGGTCTTGTTACCGGGATCGTCATAGTACTTGCTGTCGGACTGTACGACCCAGGGCGTTTCCTGATTCGTGGAGCCCTCGACCTTGACGTAGCAGTAGTTCGGCATATTCACCGCATAGGGCCTGCTGGTATCCTCCGTCGCCGGTGCCTTCATCGCAAGCTTGTAGGACAGTGTCTGCTTGCCGTTGAGCGTATAGGGTGTCGTATGTGCAGCATCCGCATACAGGGCGATCGCCACTGCCCTGACATCGGCAATGGTCGAGACCGCATCCAACCTGACCCAGCCCTTTGCATTCCACTGCGCCTCGGTCGGCAGCACGGCCACCTGGTTCGTCGTCTGGGACTGGTAGGGGATCTGTGTCAGCAGTCCGTCCTCATCCCGGGCAAGGTCCGTTCCCATGTAGCAGTACACGACCGGGTAGATCTGGCCGAGCAGCAGGGCAGAGGTATCCACGGCACGCAGTGTGCCCTTCCAATTTTCCGTATTCGTGCCCGCACCGTCGAGCCAGTCATAGAGGATGATGCCGCTGACGGCACCGCCTGCCTGGTTCTCGACATTGACATTATAGGTATAGTTTTCCCCCTTGATGACGGCCGTCTTGTCCGTGTACAGGGCATAGGTATCCGCATCGGCACGCACCTGCTTGCCGATGGCAGTGGAGCTGGCACGCGCGATCTCACCGAGATCCTGCGACTTGGCATACATTCTGGTGTAGTCATCTGTTGCGGTATCGTGATTAAAATCGGTCTTGGCGGGCTGGTTATTGGCACTGTCGTTTTTGAACAGCTCATATCCGCCCGGAACGGAAATGCCGTCATCCTTGTACACAGTCTGGTCGTGCTTGCCGATGGTCTCCGTCGGCGTGACATAAACGGCAAGGTTCGGCGTATTCTTGGCAGCGGTATAGCGTTCCCAGGAAACATTGGCATTGAACTGAATGCCCACGCCCCAGAACCAGTTGCCGCTCTCGACGCGGTCGTAATCCTCCGCATCCTCGAGAGTCAGCTTGAACTTGACGAGGTAGCGGCCGTCGCCGTTGGCAGCGCCGCCCCAGGTCTCCCATTCCGGGCTGTCCTCACTGACGACCTCGGCAGAGACGGAGATCTTATCCGTTGCCGTCCACTGTGCCGGGTCGGTGATGTTTGCCTTGGAGGTCAGGTAGCCTGCAACGGGCTTCTCATTGGAACCGCTGTAGCCCTCGAACTCCACGCCGGGGGGCAGCAGGTCATAGATGTAGATTTCGTTGCGGTTCGCACCGGGCAGCATGCGGTAGCTGGAAAGCTTGTCGATCTCGTTCTTGTACGAGGCATCGAGCAGATAGCCCTCATAGCCGGCAATGCGGTAGGTGATGTGGGCGCGGCCGTGCGTCAGATCATTCGTATAGGTGGAGGTCTTTTCGGCAAGGGAGGCCTTCTCGAGCTTCGTCACATCGACAGCACGGCTCATACGGGCCACGTTGGAGGCGTCGATCCCATCGCCGAAGGCTGTTGCCGGGATCTGGTCATCGGTGAGCTTCTCATCGTCCGAGAGCAGCGTATTGCCCGACACATGATCGCGGTTGAGCAGGTCATACTCCGACCCCTTACCCGCGAGCAGAGGGGTGCCCGGCGTTGCCGTGATCGTCCCTCCGGACTCCGTGAGCTTCCCGTTCTCGGCATAGAGGCCGGCATAGTTGCGGATGCGCATCTTGAACACATCGATGCTGTTATCCTCGCTGGTAAACGGCGTGTCAGGTCTTACGGTGCTGTACAGCTCGTTGCGCAGGCTCGTTGCGATCCTGTCCGGATCTCCGAGCAGCGGAGAATCCTTCCGGATCGCCGCAGTCAGTGTCATATCCACTGTGGAGACATAGTCGATGGTATTGTGCTCCACCTTGATCCGGCAGGGCAGCTGTGTATCCTGTGAGAAATCGAGCACGCGGACATTGGCACCCCTGGCATTATTGCTGTAATCCGAGGGAGCCTCCTGGAGGTAATCCTCCATGGTGATCCGGGTATACTCCACCCAGCTTGTGCCGTCGTAGCTGACATAGACGATCCAGTCACGGCCGACCGAGCCCTCCTTGTCGATGAGGAACTCATCGGACGTCGGAGCGGTCGCGCCGTATTTCCAGGAGTCATCCACGATGTTGTAGATCTGGTCGTTGACAACGATCTTGGCACTGGTATAGCAGTAATCCGCCGGCTGCAGGACATACGAACCGCCGTAGATCTGGTTGCCGTTCACATCCGTGCCGTAGGGCTCGGCGGTCAGGATGTCATCGGCGGTCACAAGGTGTACATAGGAGGCATTGTCATAGAAATAGGCCGAGGAGCGCGGATGGGTCTCCTCAAAGGTAGTCGCCTTGGTGCTGACGGTAAAGGAAAAGGTACTGCCAAAGACCTCGTCCGTGGTGGCATCGTACATGTCGATCCAGCCGCTCTTGCTGCCGCTGGCACCCTTGGTGTACGAAAACCCGTTCGGTACGCTCGGGTCCTTATCCTCACGCTGGTGAACTGCCTGTGCGTACTCCGTCTCATTGTCATCCTTGTTGTCGATCGGCACAACGATCGCATTGGCATCGTTCCTGACCTCGCGGTAGACGGTCTTCTGCCGATAGCTCTGCAGCGGGGCGGAATCGGTGCCTACGGTGACATTGAGCTGCTGCAGATTGGACTCCAGGATGTCATTGAGATAGTCCTGGCATGCCTTTTTGATCTGGGCCGCATTGCTGCCGATCACGTTCCCCTTCCAGCAGTCGATGATGTAGCTCTCGATCTGCTCCTCCGTTGTCAGGGCGGCAAAATCAGCCGACAGGCCCGGTGTGGACGGGAGGGTCTGTGCCAGCTCATGGACAAAGTCATGGAGCAGCGGATTGTCATTGCCCTGCGTGGCAAGTGCGGTGTTTAGAATGCCCTCGAGGACCTGCTTGACGGTCTTGCGGTCGGCAAGAATGCCCTTGCCGGACGCGGCTTGTGTAGCAAGCTGTGCATTGACCGCGCTCCACAGATTTGTATCGTACAGGGTCGCATCGTAAGGGATATAGACATAGTCGCCCTCATTGTCGGCTACGATGGTATCGATGGCGACACCGGGGGTGTCTCCGGCGGCATCCCTCGGATAGGCCGTCACGACCTTGATCTTCTTGGAGTAGCTGCCGGTTGTCCTTGCCTTGCTCAGATCGGCGTCGGCGCTGACGGCACTGCCGTCCACCTCATCGTTGATCGCAGAGCCGATGTAGTACAGACCCTGACTGTCTTCGTATATGGAGGTATAACCAGGAACGGTGGAGGTCTCATCACCTGCGACGTAGATGATCTCACCGCCGGGGATGAAGCTCTTGTTTGCCTCCGTATTGGTCAGGACATTGCCAGTGCTGGCGTCATAATAGGTATATGTCAGGGGCTGCTGGTTTTCGTCAACGGCACCGGTGCTGTAGCTGGTCATTTCATCCAGATAGAGCCGGAAGGGCTGCGTGACGTCCTTGCCGCTGACATCCACATCCCAGAGGACATAGATATACTTGTCAAGATCGAGCTTCGGCTCGATCGCACTGCGCTGTGCCTGCGGGATGAAGGAGAGGATCTGCTCCTTGGAGTTCAGATTACCCTTGACGGTATCAGTCACATCGCCGACCTTCTTGACAAGGGGCTCGAGCTCCACCTTCGTGTTGATAAGGCCCGTCAGCGGGTCCGAGCTCTTCTCATAGGTCTCATAGACCCAGTCAACGGTAGGCAGCTCACTTTCGCTGCAGTCCACCCATGCGCCGCTCTCCGCCCTCCGGATGATCGCACTGCCGTCCGGCTGTACCTTTCTCTGGTATACGGGATCGCCTTCGCTGTTGTAATAGGTATAGACGGAGATGGCCTGGTTGGAATTGGCCGTCTCGGTCGTCAGTACACGATAATAGGTCTCGCCGTCCTTGAGGCACTTTGTGGCTCTGCGGGTCGCGGACTTGGGTTCATCCTCCGTCGAGACATCGACCCATTCATTGTTCACCAGCTTCTGGTAGCTTGTGACAAACTTCATGTTCTCATCGAGTTTGATGATCTGCCTGTATGTCAGAACGGGCTCCCCGGAATCATCCTTTGTGTAGAGGAGCATGGACAGAAAGCCAAGGCTGCTATCCCAGCCATTGGATGGGTCATCCGTATATTCTTTTAATTTATCCGTATTATCCACACCATAATAGGTGTTCTCACCGTCGGTCATCACGGACAATCCGCCGAAAACATCGTATCCATCGGCGACCATCGCACGGTATTCATCCTCCCACGTCGGCGACATGTATTCCGTCCAGTTGTTCTTGATCTTCGAGCTCAGGGTGATGCTGTCCGTTGTCTCGTTCGGCATATTGCCCACATAGACCCAGCACTCCTTCTCGAACTTGTACTGCGCACTGATCTTCGGATCGATCGTCCAGGACGGCTCCGCCTGGGTATAATCGGTATCATTCTTCAGGCCGTCCTTCGCATCAAAGACATTGACCTCGTCGTACACCACTTCAAACCATGTGGAGCCCGGCTTGACAGCAGCATAGTTGACAATGACATAATTTCCCTCATTGTCAATATAGTAGCCGAACTGTGTACGGGTACTCGGGGTGATCGTGCCGCCGCTGTAGAGGGGCACGGAGCCTTCGGGGTTCTTCGTGGGAGCCTCCGAGAACATGGGCAGCGCAATGCCGTCCACATCGCGGATCTCGATCGGCTGGCCGTCTCTCTGGTCCAGGAGCTTCTGGGGGATCACGATCACGGCACTGCCGGCGTCCAGGGTCTGCGTTGTGTTGAGTGTGACCGTGTATTTGACGATGAAATCATCCTCACGGTAGAGGAAGTTCTCGTTGTCCTTCCCGTTTCCGGCGATGATGTCGCTCGAATAGGTCGCCTGAAAGCTGCGGACAGGGTTATCACTGTCATTCTCTTCCGGAACGTATGTCAGATCCACGATCTCATTCCAGACGATCGGATCGGTATCGCTGCCCGGATCCTCACCTTCGCCTGCCAGAACGGTCTGCCCCTCGGGCTTTGCCATCTGCATCTGTGCAAGCGATTCGGCCGGGTACTCCTCATACCCGGCAAGAGGGATATTCTCTTCCGACAGGAACTGTCTGGCCTCGTCGGACAGCTCCTCATAGGTGAGCGCCTCCTCAAGATACCCGGAGACCTCCTCACTGTATTCCCGTGTTGCCTCCTCCGTCGGTGCTTCCTGCGTTGCCTCCTCCGACACATAGGTCTCGTAAGCAGCCGTTTCGTCCGGAACGCGGTCCGTTCCGGCAGCCTGTGCGGCTGCGGATGCCACATCCGCCAATGCGTACACCGACAGGAAGAATGCACCGAAGCATGCCAGGCATCTGCTCATGATCGATTTATTATGTTTCATTGGTTCGATACCCTCCCATCAGGCAGCAGTTACTCAGCCGCAAGCTTCTTGAAATTTTCGACCGTATGACCAAGCTTCCGCGCATCCAGGTCCTTGCACAGGATGCCCTCGGCATACACATCGATCGTATAGCCCTGGTCGAACACAGTCAGATAATCGGTCTTGTAGATCGGATACGCCAGCTTATGGAACAGCTTGGAGGTCGACTCCTCGGGCGAGAGCGTTTCCATCACAGTCTCCTCGCGGGTGAACGAAGAGTAGTCATAGGGGACCCCTTGCGCATTGGTACCGGTGGTCCCGCCGATGTAATTGTTCCCGATATAGTAGAAATAGAAGTCAAACGCCTCACCGTCACGCTGTGCATCCTCAATGAGGAAATCCGATCCCTGGTAGCTGACGATGAACTTGTCGCCGTCCTCGTCCGTAACAGGGATGGTATTCCCGGAGGCTGCCTGTGTACCGCTTTGCACAGTCACGAAGGAGCCGCCGTTCTCATAGAGGATTGCACGCAGGATCGCGATCTTGCGCTCGGTATCGGTCGCCTTCTGGAGCATATCCTCATGCTGTGCATTGCCCGAGGGCGGCCTTGCGATGCTCTCGTCAAGACGGATCGTCAGATGCAGGCGCACGACCTCATCCATATTGCCGGTATTCTTGGCATACGGGTCCTTCGGGATGACCATGCCGGGCTCGGAGGCACGGGCCATCTTCGAGCCGACGGCATCCCATTCCGGCTCGTAGAGCTCCAGTCCGATGCTTTTGCCGGTGATGCGGTTGGTCACCTCGTCATCGGAGCTGTAGTAGGCGAAGATCCGGGAGATTATGAAGGCATAGAGCAAAAAGGAGAGAAGCAGTGTCAGCAATCTCCTTCTGTTTTGTTTGTCTTTCCATAGTACAGAAATGCGCACGCTTCTCACCTCCGTTCGCAGAAGAAACAAAAAAGCACCCAATTTCCCCCATAGCTGAAATCAAGTGCAAGGATAGTATTCTCTATGACAACAACGGGCGCCCGGCCCGGAACAGCGATCCGCAGCCGGAAAACATGGGGGAAATTCTCAGCCGCACATCATTCGATCACGCCTACCAGCACGCCCCGTGCCTCCTCATATTCAAAGGTACAGGTCGAGAGGAGCAGCAGCCGGGAGGATTCATCGGGTCCCGTGGGCTGCAGGACGCTTGCCGCAGAAGCAATGTAGTCAAGATACTCTCTGCGCTGTACATCTGTCACAAAAACTGTATGGTATGCCGGGGCCGTACTCGGGACGGTCAGGTACGCATAGAAGCGCACGGTATGGGTCCCGTCCGGCAGTGTGAGGGTCCCTTCGGGGTGGCTTTGCAGGAAGCTCTCGTCCTTGAAGAGGGCGATGTCCGCAAACATCCGCTGCCTTGTCATATGATGGGCATAGACAATGGAATTGAAGCCCGAAAAATCACGCTCGCAGCGATAGTCAAGGAACGGACACCCGAGCTCCTGATTCAGGGCCCCGTCAAAGCCGTGGTGGAGGTAGAAATCGTTGTCCTCCGCCTGGGCGATGGGATAATCGATATGGGTATCGGGGATGGTGAGCCATGCGGTCACGGACGCATTGACGGCCTGTGCCGCTTCGAGGGGCGTACCGTTTGCATCGGCGGACGCAGGACGGATGCTCTCAAAGAGTGCAAGCTGCTGCGCATCCGCCTCATCGAGACGCTTTTCGGGCAGCACGGCGGTATCGTAGTAGCGATAGGCGCACAGTCCGGCGGCAGCGACGAGCACGGCAAGAATGCCGATCAGGGGGGCGCGTTTCATGGCTTTTCGGCCTTCTTCTTGTTTTTCTTGAAGAAGAGGAGCAGGAGCATCCCGGCGATAAGCACGAAGAGCACGGCGATACAGACGATCCAGAAGGCGCCGTTGACGCCAAGGAGTCCGGTATTCGGGGGCTCGTAGTCCTCATCCACGGCGGCGTAGAAGATCCACTTGAACTCGATCTGGCCCTCAACATAGCCTTCGTCATCGGAGCCGACGAGGACGTGCTCGCCGTCGATATCGACAAGGCGGTGGCCGTTATCAACGCCCACCAGGACATCGAGGTCATTCCAGATGACGGAGCATTTCAGGGTATGGGAGTCGCCGGGGGCGTAGCTGCCGCAGTCGAGGACCTCCTGTGTGAGGTCCATGTAGCCGTCATACGGCTCGCCGGTGACCTTGCCGCGGTAGACCTCCTGACCGTCGAGCCAGAAGGTGCAGTCGCAGCCCTCCTCGAGGTCGATCTCGCCGTCCTTCCAGAGGGGCTCGACGTAGAAGTAGATGTGGTAGGACTTGTCGTCCCGGAGATTCATGAGCTGGACATCCTTGGTGTAGGTCACGCCGTAGTTCATATCCTCGACGCGGAAGAAATACTCCCCGGTATCGGAGCTGACGACGTTGCCCTCGCTGTCCATGGCGGTCAGCTTCTCCGGAAGCCCCTTCACCGCGCCGTCGGGCAAAGCGACCTCCGCAAAAGCCGAAAGGCTGTTGCAGGTAAGGAGCAGGAGGCAGCTTGCCAGCGCAGTAAACATATTTTTTATGCGCATGAAGCTGCCTCCCCTCTTAGATGTTAGAGATTAGATGTGAGATGTGAGATTTACGGTTCAGTCGTTTCAGGTGCTTCAGTCGCTGCAGGTGCTTCAGTCGCTGCAGGCGTTACAGCCGGTGCAGAATAAGTATTCCAAGTCATCAAAGAGATCTCATTGTCGGAATTTGTAGCTGTACCGTTCGCACCAGTGATGCCCTTTCCATCAGTAGCTGCCCAATTTGCAACCGCTGTAGCAAGCTCCTTGCCCTCGTTGTCAACAGTAACCTGAATGGACTCGAGGTTTACATTGAGGTCAAAGTCGAAGGAAATGAAGGTATTCTGAGTAACATCCTTATCAAGCTGTACACCCTTCACAAGCAGCTTGGTATTACCGCCGGCCTCTACGTCATCATTATAGTAGAAGGTCGTTGCAGCTCCATCGCCCATCTTCGTCCACTGGTCTGCGCCGGTGCCAATATTAGCGAGTTCTACATTGATAATGAGACCTGTTGCACCCTCAGTCGGATGTACTTCCAAATAGTTCGTGCCAGTCGCAAACGGATCGTCAGAAGCTGCGGTCTTATATGCCCATGTCAGTTTTTCATTGGGCAGTGTAGATTCCGTAGCAGTGAACAGCTTAATATTGCTAATTGCGCCCGTGATTTCAGTTGCTGTATTCTTATCCTTCAAAGCACTGATAAACGGCTTTGCGGCAGTCTCGGCCTGACCGCCTGCTACAGTACCGTCAGTTTCCGTCTGGAGTGCCCAGTAGTGAGTGCCGTCAAAATAGTAACCGCTGTACTCGGCATTGTCAACTGCATCCGTTTCCGTCAGGTCATAGTTCCTGCGGAAGATGTAGAGACCTGCCTGTGTAGGCGTGAAGCTCTCACTGTCCACATTCAGAACAGTACCATCCGTATGGTTTGATACTGTCTGCTCGGTGGAACCAGTCGGCTGATTTGCAGTATAGGTGAAAGAACCGGTCGCATAAACCAGCTCACCGCTCTGAAGTGCCTTACGCTCATTCGTAACACTTCCCAAATCGTCTGTTACATCCACATTCTTAACTTCCCTATAATATGTTTTTGTACCAGAATTATCAACAGAGCCGTTCAGTCTTGCATTCTTCAAATCAGTTCTATTATTCGTCACAAGGTCATCATCAGCGGTAAACGTGATTGTAGGCGCACTCAGTGTACCACCACTAAAGAGTGCTGTGCCCTCGCCGGCTGCCAGCAGCTTCATCTCGCCGGTCAGCCACATTCTTACAAAGGAGTCCACGCTGCCGGTATTGATAGCGCCAACTTCCTTCTTGACCTCTTCGCCGGGAGTCCAGTCCTTTTCAGGGGTGAAGTCCTCGTAGATGGTCGTATTGTAGTCAGCAGATGCAGACAGTCTGTTCGTTACCTCGTCCTGTGATGTGAACCAGGCAAAGGTGCTGCCGGCGATCGTCACAGCGGCGACCAGCAAAGCTGCGACCAGGACTCTCTTTTCTCTTGCAGTCTTCTTCTTTGCAGTTTTCATAATTTACCTCCATTCATATAGTCCGTTCCTCCGGGGGCGTGTCACCGCTCTCCCCGGTTCCCTCCTCCGGCGTGAAGTAGCGCCCCAGAAGGTGAAAAAACAGGAACACCAACAGCAGCAGCGGTACCACATAATACCACCGCAGCTGCACAAACCGTATCACCAGCCCCAGCTTCGGGATATGCAACGCCACCGTTCCGACGACCTGTTCCTCCCCGATCGTGAAGGGATCCTCGGCGTCGTTGGCGTCACCCTGCGTCCTGAAGCAGGTGACCCCCGTGCCTTCGTAGTTTTCAAGCTTCTGCGTGACCCGGTGCGTCAGATAGCTGTCCGTGTCCGCCGACGGATGGTAGGTGATGATGTCCCCGACCTGGATGCTCTGCGCATCCTCCGCGTGGACCAGCACCGCATCGCCGCTTGAAAATACCGGCACCATGGAATTTGTCAGTACCGTAAAGTACCGATACCCGAACAAGGTTTTGTCCGGGGTTCTGTCCGCTGCAAACAGCAGCGCCGCTGCGATCACCAGCAATGCCAGCAGGTAAATGCAGATCGTGCGCACCGTCGAAAAAATACGGTACGCCGCTCGCTGTCCGCTGTCCGTCCCTTGTTTCACGCTACGGCAACACTCCCTTGCAGCTTTCGTTCGCGGGAGTCCGGCAACTGCCGCCGGTACCGCCTCGCCGTGTCTTCCCCATTCCCCATGCCCGCGGGGCGGGTCCGGCGCTGCGTGCTCCCGTGAAGCCGTCCGGGCAGGATCGGTCCGCCCTCCGACTGTTTAGCCTTATTATACCATAAAAATCTTGTAAAGTCAAGCCGCGCACCGTTTTTCTATCTTCCGTACATAATTTTGGTTGCTAATTGTGTATTTTCCACAATTTTGACGAATCGAAATCGTTTACTTCGCCACGTTTCGCTGCGCAATCGCCCATTTTCCGGCCAATTTTTAACGAAAAAAATTGCACGAAACGATATAT
>JAFTZY010000008.1 GCA_017460955.1 Oscillospiraceae bacterium | reverse complement strand
GTCGATGTTGCCAGAGAGCTTCTTGCGGATGTTGAGCCTTGTCTTTTCGGCGTTCTCACGCGAGCGCTTGTTGATGAGGACCTGATCGGCGATCTTATTGGCCTCATCGGGCTTCTCGATGAAATAGACCTCGAGCTGATGCTTGAGGAAGTCCGTCATGGCCTCCTGCACGAATTTATTGGTGATCGCCTTCTTGGTCTGGTTCTCATACGAGGTCTGCGTGGAGAAGGACGAGGAGACGAGTACGAGACAGTCCCGGATGTCCTCGAAGGTCGCGGGGGATTCGTTCTTCTGGAGCTTGCCGCCGGCCTTGATGAAGGCATTGATCTGGGAGAGGAAGGCGCTCTTCACCGCCTTGTCCGGGGACCCGCCGTGTGCCAGAAAGCTCGAATTGTGGTAGTATTCGAGCAGATTCATCTGGTTGGAGAAGGTCAGTGCCACCGAGAGCTTGACCTTGTAATCGGGCTTGTCCGCACGGTCACGCCCCACGCGCTCGGCCGTCCAGTACTGCACACCCGTGAGGGCCTTGTCACCCACAAGCTCCTGCACATAGTCGGAGATACCGTTCTCATAGAAATATTCTTTCGTCAGGAAGGTGCCGTCCTCCTGCTCGGAGCGGTACACGAAGAGGAGTCCCGGATTGACCACGGCCTGCCGGCGCAGGGTGTCATGGAAGAACTCGTCCGGCACCTGGATGTCCGTGAATACCTCAAGGTCCGGCTTCCAGCGGGTGCGGGTGCCGGTCTGCTTCTTCTTGTAAGGCGCCTTTTTCAGGCCGCCGATGTTCTCGCCGCGCTCGAAATGCAGGGTGAATTCCTGCCCGTCGCGGTGGACGGTCACGTCCATATATTCCGAGGCAAACTGCGTGGCGCACAGGCCCAGGCCGTTGAGGCCCAGGGAGTATGCGTAGGCATCCTCGGCGTTGTCGTACTTGCCGCCGGCATAGAGCTCACAGTACACGAGCTCCCAGTTATAGCGCTGCTCGGCCTTGTTGTAATCCACGGGGCAGCCGCGGCCGAAGTCCTCGACCTCCACCTCGCCGCTGTTCCAGCGGGTGATGAGGATCTTGTCGCCGAAGCCTGCACGCGCCTCGTCGATGGAATTGGAGATGATCTCAAAAATGGAATGCGCACACCCGTCCGGCCCGTCCGAGCCGAAGATGACGCCCGGACGCTTACGCACCTTGTCCGGGCCCTTGAGCATGGTGATGCTTTCGTTGCCGTATTCCTGCTTCTTCGCCATAATGAACCTCTTTCCTGCATGCTGTTTTTCACATCAACCCCTATATCATACCACATCCGGCGAAAAAAATCAAGGGCCTGAAACGTTTTTTCTGATGCAAAGCAGAGCGCATGCACATTTTCCTGTGCATGCGCCGAGCTTCAGATCACTGAAAGAACGGGTCATCCTCCGGGTGAAGGGGGCTGCTTACCACTTTGCGGCGGCGTACACAGAGCACGGTGACAAGAAGTCCCAAGAGGAGCACGAGGATCACCAGCACGGGAGCGGTCTTTTCCAGCACCATCGTGCGGACTGCCGGGATCCCAAGGAGGGCCGGTACACGCCGTGCAAGGCGTGTAGGGTGGGCGGCATAGTCATGGACCGCCTCCACGGCGCCCTGCGTGGTATAGGCGTACTCATTCTGCAAAAAGACATGCAGCACGCCGGAGATGAGCTCGGCATTGAGCTCGGGCTTGAGCGAGGCGAAATCCGCAAGGTCGGACAGATCCAGGCCCTCGGGCGTGAGGAGTGCTCCGGCATTGTCGCGCTGGCCGTCGAGTGTGGAGGGAATGCTGCCGTCGAGCTGTCCGCGCACAGCCTGTGTCCGCAGCTCCAGATAGGTCCGCATGGCCTGTGCGCCCTGCTCGAAGCGTCCGGTATCATAGAAGGTCAGGCCGTCCGCCACATAGGGGCGGATCTCCCGGTATACAGAATCGTACAGTGCCGCATATGCCCCGTTTTCCAGGTGCTCACGCAGAAGCGCATCATAGATCCCATGATACATCGCAAGGGTCTCCGGGTCCGAGAGGAGTACACCCAGGAGCGGGCGGTCCTCCATCGCAACGCTGTAGACGGGCGTGTCGATGGGGTAGTTGATCATGCTCGTGTCAATATCCATGGCCTCCCCTGTAAAGGGCATGGCATCAAAGCCGCTTCCTGCAAGCACGCTGTCCGTGGCGGCTTCATAGGTGAAGGAGCCGAAGGCAAGGTTGTAATCCCACGGCACCAGCGAGAGGATGCCGTCCTGCTCGTGCAGGTAGAAATTGTGTACGAACATGCTGGTGTAGCCGTCATAGTTGTTGACAAAGCTGTGTACAGCAAAGTACCGGAGGAGCGCATCCGTATCCAGGACGGACTGCGGATCCTCACTGCACGAGAGCGTCTCGAGCGACTGCACGAGCCGTACCTTGTCGGACTTTTCCGGATGGAACACTGCACTGTCCCAGAATGCCGCATACGCCTCCGTCCTGCCGCCGACGTACTGCATGGCTGCCACGGCGGTCTGCTCGGGCGGGAACACGGCGGAGAGCATGGCGCCCAGGATGTCCGCACGCTCCCCGGGGCCGGCCTCGGCATAGTACGAGCCGTCCATGATCTGCTCGATCGTCCGCAGGGGGGAGCCCTCGCCCGTATCGAGCATGGAGCCGGTATCCAGCGTATCCATTGAGAAGCTGTCGGGCTTGTAGAGCTGTCCTGGCGCCCCACCGTAATTGCGCAGGCAGAAGGCATCCTCCACGGCCTCCACGGCAAGGTAGAGTCCGAAGTCCTCGCCGTTGATCTGCAAAAGCGTATAGCTTGAGAGCGGCGCGGCAACGCCCATGTCATTCATCAGGTGGTAGGCCATGAAGTCCTTCATGCAGCTCGGGTCCTGTCCGAGGTTGTTCAGGCACAGCTTGTCGAGTCCCTCGAAGGTGGTGTCCGCATCGTAGTGGTCGAACTCGAGCTTGTAGCTGAAATGGGTGCTCCCCTGCTCGCTGATGGAGCTCAGGGAGGAGTTGCCCTTCGGGCGGACGGCGATGTGCTCGACAAGTGCCCCGTCGATCACGGCATCGCACGGAACGTACTCTTCGTCGGTGGCGTGGCTCGTCATATAGCGCCAGTCCTTCCCGGTGATGTGCAGATCGATGGTGTGGACAATGCTGTCATCAAAGAGCCCGTCCTCCCTTGCGTACCCGGTGGAAACAGGGCTCTCCTGCACGGGTGCTTCCGCGGCATCGGCCCGCGGCGCACGGATCCTGCACAGCGGCAGGAGCACGGCGCTCACGGCAAGGAGCATCCCGGTAAAGGCGGCAATTTCTTTGACAGTTTTCGTTTTCATAACGGATCCCTCCTGTAGAATTCCTATGCTCTGATTCTACAGGAGGGATGTTTCCGCGATGTTCAGGAATTGTTTGCGTTTTGTTAAATCAAGGAGAGGATCACTCCCCCCGCTCGATCTCCTCGCTCAGGCGCAGGATCTCCGGGGTAAGCTGCCGCCGTCGGGCGCGGGTGATGCTGCGGTAGACCGGCAGTGCCGCTGCCATGATGCCAAGTCCTGCAATGCCGATGACGATACCCACTGCAAACAGGCTCGTTTTCAGAAGGAGCGCAAAGCCCGCCCCCAGCAGGAGCGTCCCGGCAACACCCACGGCGCAGCCTGCGACCGTGCCGGGGAATTCGCAGCTCCGGTCAAGGCGGCGAAGCTGCGTGAGCTTGTCCTCGGCCGGGGGTGTTTCGGTGTATTTCTGACGGATCGTTTCGACCTCGGCATGGCGCTTTGCCGAGTAGGTATAACGGAATTGCTCACTCATTTAGATCCCCTCCCTGTGCGAGCCGGACGGTGAAGGTGCTGCCCTTCCCGACCTCGCTCTCTACGCTGATCTGTGCGTCAGTGATGTCGATGATACGCTTGACAAGTGCGAGTCCCAGGCCGTTTCCCTTCGCGGCATGGGAGGTATCGCCCTGATAGAATTTGTCGAAGATGTGCCTGCCCGTCTCCGGGGAGATGCCGCAGCCGGTATCGGAGACGGAGACCACGGCATAGCCGCCCTCCGCATGCAGGGTGATGCCGACCGTGCCGCCCTCCTCGGTGAATTTCAGTGCATTGGAGAGGAGATTGTGCCACACAAGGCTCAGAAGGTCGGGGTCCGCGCAAACGGTGATCTCCTCGTCGAGCACCGGCTCGATGTTGATGTGCCGGCGCTCCCACTCACTCTCAAAATCGAGCAGGCAGGTACACAGCTGCTCACTCAGGTCATAGGGCCGCACATCGGGATAGATCTGCTGGTTCTCAAGCTTGTTGAGCTTGAGGATATTGGTGATGAGCTCCGTCAGGCGCTTGGAGGCGGCCGAAATGGCAGCGGCATATTCGATACGCTCCTGCTCGGTGATGTCGGGATATTGCAGGAGCTCGGCATAATTCTG
>JAFTZY010000021.1 GCA_017460955.1 Oscillospiraceae bacterium | reverse complement strand
TTCAGGGGTGAATTCAAAAAACAGTCCGGTGGACTGTTTTTTGAAGAGGGGCGCTTTTTTTGCAAAAAAGCGCGCCCTACCTATCAAATTTAGCATACCTTCTCCTTGCCGCCTTTAGGCGGCAACAAGCTTTTTCGACAATCTGAAACGCCTGAAAGCTTTCCTTAGCTTTCAGGCGTATTTTTTGTATGCAGGGACTTCCTTACTGCTTTTGCAGCAAAGCCGCAGCCCAGCCCTCCTGTTCCCGGACGGCAAGGCGGGTAAAGCCGGCGTTCTCAAGGGTATCGAGGACCTCATCGGCCCGCTCGAGGATGATGCCCGATACGATCAGATGCCCCTGCGCACGCAGGAACGCCCCGAAGCGTCCGGACATCGCAATGAGCACATCGGCGACGATGTTCGCACAGATCAGATCATACCCCGTGCCAAGACGCTCCCGGAGGGCGGCATCCGCGCAGATGTCCCCGCAGTATGCCGTGTACCGGTCCGGACCGAAGCCGTTCTTCTCTGCGTTCTCGACGGCCGTGCGCACGGAATTGTCCACGATGTCCACCGCAGCCGCACGCTCCGCGCCCAGCAGCAGCGCCCCGATCGACAATATGCCGCTCCCGGCACCCAGGTCGAGCACACGGTCCCCCCCGTGCAGGACCTCTTCGATGAGCTCCAGGCAGAGCTTGGTGGTGTGGTGCTGCCCCGTCCCGAAGCTCGAGCCCGGATCGAGCGTCAGCACCGTCCGCGTGTTCCCGGCGGGCACCTCCTCCCACGAGGGGAGGATGAGGAGGCGCTCCCCCGCGGGCGTCGGGCCCCAGTACTGCTTCCAGTTGTTGGCCCAGTCCTCCTCCCGGACATTGCCGATGGTGAGGGCAAGCGTTCCGTAGAAGGCAGCCTGCTCCCCTGCACGCAGCGCCTCAAGCAGGCTGCGCACGCCGGCAAGCTGCTCGGCACCCTGGGCATCGTCCGGCAGATAGAAGGTCACGGTGGTGTCACAGTCGGCAAGTCCCATCAGGTCCTCGTCGATGTAATCCCACTTGCCCTCCTTGTCATCCAGAAATTCCTGAAAGCTCTCCTTATCCTGGACCGAAAAGCCCTTGACACCAAGGTCCGTGAGCTGCGCACACAGCACATCCACGGCCGGGGTCTCGGTCACGATCCTGATCTCCATCCAGTTCATGCGGCATTCTCCTTATGTTTGTTCTGCCGCCTTTGCGCACGGCGGCGTTTCTTCTCGAGCTTCTCATGCTCGCGCTTGGCATCCGACCACTTGGTATAGAAGCCGTAGAGCGACGCGGCATCGCCCTGTGCCTCCTCACTGTAGAGCAGCGCATCGAGCGTCCGGTAGGCCCCGGCATCCTGCCAGAAGGCACCCGATGCCAGGTACAGCGCCGAGACCGTCGTGCTCTCGGGCAGGTGCAGCAGCAGACGCTGCCGCCGGAAGATCGCTGCGGCGCCGTCCCTTGCGCTCATGCGGCGCAGGCGGCGGCGGAAGAGCGCCTCGCGGATGCGCGGACGGCTCAGCCACAAAAGCAGTGCGATCCCGAACAGGCCGAGCAGGACAAAGCCCCACACGGTCACGATCACATTCTCGGCACGGCCGTCGCCCAGGTCATCGCCCGGCACCGTCGGCTCAAAGCTCAGCCAGCCGTAGCCGGAAATGTACACCTCCGGGAAGGCATGGGCATTGCGCACCTTGATGACGAAATTGGTACTGCGCCCGCCGATATTGCTGTTGTACGGCTCGTTCATATTGTACCCCTGCACATACCGCGCAGGCAGTCCGGCACTGCGGCACAGCAGCACCATGGCGGTGGCGTATTCGTAGCACACGCCCCTGTGCGTCGTGTTCAGGAAATCATCGACGTTCTCGTCGTCGGCCTTCTCGTAGGCCATATCGTACACATAGCCCTCCCGCAGGAAGTACTGCTCGATCGCCTTGGCCTTGTCATAGTCCGAGGTCAGTCCCTGTGTGAGCTGTGCGGCAAGCGCCTCCACGGTCTCGCTGTGATAATCCTGCGTGCTGCACTCGCCGGCATACTCCGCGGCGGCCTCCTGCTCGATGAGGACCTGCGCGAGGAGCTCGGCACTGTCCGTCTCACCGGCCTTGTCAAGGATGGCCTGTGCCTGTGTGAGCATTTCCGGATACTCGTCCATGGACAGGCATGAGAGGAGGGTGGCCACACGGTCGGCATAGGTATCGGAATAGTAGTACTGCGTGGTCGTATCCCCGTAGCCGGGCGCATCGAGCGTGAGCGCCCAGGACATCTCTGTGTAAGACTTGCTCACACCCTCGATGAACATGAAGGCTCTTGTGGCCGTGGGCAGCATGCGGCTTTCATAGGGGGAGAACAGGAAGAGCATGCGCTCGTCCTGCTCGGGGAGCTGCGTGCCGGCAAACTCCGCGATGCCGTATTCCTCCGCGAAATCCCCGTCGAGTGCTGCGGCATCGCACAGCGCCTGCAAAACGGAGCGCGGTGCATAGGTCATCGGCTCGGTCAGGTCCGAATCGGCATAGTCGTACAGATGGATGACGTTCCAGCTGTCATTGGCAAGGTAGTACGAATAGGTCTGCGTGCGCAGACGCAGCTCCTCGGGGGCGGAGGCATAGTACAGTGTTCTGCCGTTGCTCGAGGAGGCGACCCGGTTGTTGGTCGAGTCGGTGAACATGCTGATGGCGTTCATGAGCACATCGGAGAGGGTGCTGTAGGACATGGCGTTCTCGATGTACTCCCGGTCGGCCTCAACGGCGGGCTTGGGGAAAATGGCGGCGATGATCGTATAGGCTGCCACGAACAGCGCCACGCTCAGGCGCTCGGGGAGTCCGTGGATCCGGCGCACCGTGCCGTCATCCCGCAGGTTCCGGCAGTAGACCATGAGCAGGAAGAAGCCGGCGAAGAGCATGATGACCAGCAGTGCCGGCATCTGGATACCCTCCTTGCCATACAGGCTCAGGGGGATGAGCATGATGACGAACTGCATCGTCATGCGGTAGCGCACCTTGGAGAAATAGTACACGGTGCTCGTCAAAAAGCCGAACATCAGCATGTAGATGGCAATGGTGTACCACTGCGAGAAGTCCACAACGCTCTGCGGCGTCAGGAACCACACACCGAAGCTGATGGGATACACGGTCTGTCCGAAGCGGGCGACCATCCCGACGATGTAGAGCCCGGCGACCATATAGCCGATGTAGGACAGCGGGCCGAGCCATTTATGCCGCGCCACGAAGTCGTAGAATTTCATCACGGCAAGCGTGAGGAACACGGCAACGAGCGTATAGGCCCAGGTGAAGGCGGCATGGTAGTAATACATCACGGTCATGATGAGGAACACGGCATACAGCTGCACGGGATCCCCGATGACCTTATGCAGGAATGTTACAATGGGATGTGCCGACAGGGCACGAAGCTTTTCCGTCATCCGTGCCACCTCATTTCTGCACCGCCGTCATGGAATAATCGGCGGCAAGCTGCCAGAGCGCATCGGCATCGGCGAGTGCGGAGGCATCCGTTCCCTCCGGGTAGACGCACATCACATAGCCAGCGTTACGCGCAGGTGCGATGGCCGCGGCAAGCTCCGCATCCGGGCGGGCGGTATAGACAAGGTACGCACCCGCACGCTCACTGAGCGCACTGCGGTCAAAGCGGCTGTCCCCGCAGACGAAATCCGCCATGGCAAGCTCCACGGCTGCCGAACGCACGGCATCCTCCGTTTCCAGGATGATCGTATGCCAGGTCCCCTCGGAGGCATAGCGCACCGAGCAGGGCAGTCCCTGCTGCACGAGCAGGAGCAGCATCCCGAGGGCGCCCTCGAGCATGGTATCGCGCCGGGTGAGTGCCTCCTCCTGCGTTTCCGGAGAGAGATCGAGCACGAGTGCCGGGCGCACGGTGGCGACGGCCTCATCCATGCGCACCATGAGCTTTTTGCGCTTGGCGGACATTTTCCAGTTGATGCGCCGCAGGTTGTCCCCGGGCGTATAGTCCCTGTGGATGTAGCCGGGACTTGACTGCGCCGTGAAGGATGCGGAGGATTCCTCCTCCTCCTCATCCTGTGTGAGGATGATGTCACTGACCGTATGGAGCATCACACCCGCGCCGGTCAGGGAGGGGATGGCAGGGATCACGCCGATGCGCACCCGTTCGGGGAGCGCGGTCACGGCAAAGCGGAACAGTCCCAGATAATCATGCACGGCCAGTCCCTCGATACCAAGGCTTGCACAGCCGGCATGGACGGCCTCGACCGTATGGCCGATGCGCACCGCCTCCCCGGCGGTCATGGCCGTCTGTACGGGCCGCGGATCGGTATCGTGCAGCTCCGGGGAGGGACCGAGCGTCATGCGCACGAAGGGGACGGGCAGACGGCTCCCCTCGAGGGTAAGCACGGTATCCGCGGAAAAGCGCCTGCCGCGTGCAAGATACGCCGGTGCCTCGACACCGGCCCGGATATGCTTCCTTGCACGCAGGGTCAGCCCCACGGAGATCAGGGGTGTCAGGAGCAGGAAGGCCCAGATGACCACGCCGATGTCACCGTCAAGGTAGAAAGTGAACAGGTAGGCCATACCGAGCATGGCGAGCAGTGCAAAGACGAGCTTGACATGCTCGAGCATTGCGGACAGTTTTTTCATATGTCCCCTCCCTTATGCCGGGACCGGCAGGGTCGAAAGCAGCTGCTCCACGAGCGCCTCCGGGGTCCCCAGGCTGTTGCGGCCCTTGGCGGACAGCAGGATCCTGTGGGCAAGCACGGGGACGGCAAGGGACTTGACATCGTCCGGCGTGGCAAAGCTCCTGCCATGGACGAAGGCACAGGCACGCACGGCCTTGAACAGGGCGATGCTGCCGCGGGGGCTGACGCCGAGGGTGGTCAGGTCGCTCTCACGGGTGGCACGCACCAGTGCGAGGATATAGCCCTTGACGGCATCGGACACCTGCACGGCCGTGACCTGCTTTTGCAGCGCACAGACAGCCCCCGTGGTGATGATGGGCTCAGTGATATTATCAATGGGGTTATGCTCCCCGTTGCGCTCGAGGATCGCCAGCTCCTCCTGCAGCGTGGGGTAGCCCATGGAGATCTTCATAAAGAACCGGTCCATCTGCGCCTCGGGCAGGTGGTAGGTACCGTAGGTCTCGACGGGATTCTGGGTGGCCACGACCATGAACGGCTCGGGCAGGACATGGGTCTGCCCGTCCAGGCTGATCTGGTGCTCCTCCATGACCTCGAGCAGGGCCGACTGCACCTTCGGGGAGGCGCGGTTGATCTCGTCGGCGAGCAGGAAATTACAAACAGCCGCACCGGGACGGTACTCCAGGGAGCCGTCCTGCTGGTTGACGACGGAATAGCCGGTGATGTCGGAGGGCATGATGTCGGGGGTGAGCTGGATGCGGTGGAATTCGCCGCCCACGCTCCGCGACATGGCAGCGGCCAGCTGGGTCTTGCCCACGCCGGGCACGTCCTCGAGCAGCACATGGCCGCCGCAAAGCATGGCGATCACGGCCTGCAATACGGTCTCATCCTTTCCGACAATGACCTTGCCGGTGCTCTGTAAAATCGACTGGACATCTTTATTCATGATCGGTTGATCCTCCTTGATGGGTCTTGATGGGCCTATTCTGTAATTATAGCATATTTTTCGTCTTTTGTACAGTCTTTTTTGTAAATGTTCACAGAAACGTCAAAAAAGAACCGCCCCCGCAAGGGGACGGCTCAGCATGTCGATAAAGTCTCTTTCTGGGGCGGGTTCTCCCCACCCCGAGGCCCCCGCCCCCAAGGGCGGAGGGGGCTATACTTCGGGGCCTGCGGCCCCGCACCCCGCAAGTATCGGAGGCCTCACAGAGGCCTCCGATACTTTTTTGACAGCCTGCGCCTCCCCCGCAAGGGGAAGGCTCTCTTACCTCTCATCTCTGACAGTGTACCTTCCTTCCAGGGTCCCCCAGGCCAGGACATTCCCCGGCGGGGTGTCGAGTGCGGTGCGCAGGGCCTCCTGTGTCAGACCGTCATTGGCGGCATCGAGCTGCCCCGGTGCCTCCGCATCCTCCCGGAGTGCCGCCACACAGACCACATAGGTATGTGTCTGCCCGGCGGGAGGATAGGGGCCGACATAGGTCTCCGGCGCGGCCGCCCCCTCCGGGAGCTGCGTCTGCGTAAGAGGACCGCTCTTCCAGTGCAGCCAGTTCCCGCCGTCGGGATCGAGCATGAACACCCGGTAGCACGCCGCGCCCTCCACCGGCGTCCAGGTAAGCTGCGGCGAGCGGTCCTCCCCGGCATCGGTGTGTGTGATGACGGCATCCCATGTGCCGTCATGCAGGCTCTCCGAGGTGAGCGTCACGGGTGTGCTCTCCTGTGCGGCACATCCCGTCAGGAGCAGACAGCCCAGCAAGGCGATGATCCCTCTTTTCATGTGTCCCCTCCCTCTCCCTGCATGGCTTCATAATATGCTGTGCAGGCATTGTAGGCACCCTCCTCACGCCAGATGCGCCAGACCGCACTTTGCAGGTCCTCCGGCGCCTCCCCGACGATCACACAATGCTCATGCTGCACATCGAATACGAGCAGCGTCTGTGACCCGAGCCGCTCCGCCGTCTCCTGCGCATACGCTCCGAGCGCCTCCTGTGCATCGGCGGGTGCCTCCGGTTCCGCGGGTGCCTCCGGAGCATCGGACGCCTCTTCCTCGGGGGCATCGGTCCCGTCATGCTCCGGCGCTTCGGTTTCCTCCTCCCCATCGGCATCGGTCCCCTGTGTTTGGCCGGATGCTTGCGCTTCTGCTTCCGGCAGCGTGACAAGGAGCAGGACATCGCACGCGCTCTGCTGCCAGGAGGCCATATCCAGGAGCGCCTGTGTCTCCTCCCCGGAGAGGAGCCCTGCGCGGTCATAGACATGCTCCGGCACATGCTCCCCGACCGGCTCGAGCACCGTCAGGGCCTCGTCATACTTTCCCTCGACCAGCAGGGGACTTGCCTGCATCACGGCCGTCTGCCGCACGGACTGCGTCAGGCAGAGACTGCATGCGCCCTCGGTGTGGATGACATCGTGTCCGGTGTCGTTGTTGATGAGGATGAGAAAGCCGCTCGTGCCCGCCCCGAACTGCGCACGGTAGCGCTCGGCGGCATAGTGCTCGGGCGATGCGCCGTCCAGGGAATCGGTGATGCACACCCCGCACTCGATAAGACGCCGTGCGGCAAGGTCGCACAGATAGGCATTGTGTGCTTCCAGCGCCTTCTGTCCGAGCACGCCGCTCTCATCGAACACCCGCACCGTCTCCCCGGGGGGAAGGTCGGCCATGCGCTGCGGTGCGCTCTCATGCGTCTCCGGGACGGTCTCCTCCGGGGCGGCCGTTTCCTGCGCCTCGTGCGCTGCCTGTGTCGGCTCTGCCGGGGAATTGGTTCTCGGCAGACTCCTGCATGCTGTCAGAAACAGCGCTGCCGCCAGGACGGCGGCAGTCAGTACCATTCGTTTCATTTTTGTTCCTCCGGACGCTGTGTGCTGTAGACGGTCTCCGAGAGCAGCGACTGGTTGGCCGCCAGATCGACCTGGAGCACGGACTGCCCGTCGATCGTGGCACCGGACCAGGTGCCGTCGGCCGGGATCTGGATCTGCTGTACCTGGTACCCCGCTGCCAGGGGCAGGCGCAGTGAGAAGAGGTAGGCCTCCCCCGTGGACATGTTCGTGCCGACCTGGGGCATGGCGGAGGCAGCAAGCTTCGGAACGGCGGTCACGGCGCGGGTCTTGGCACGGTGCAGAAGCTGCGCCATGACCTCACGCTGCCGGGAGGTGCGCTCGAAATCGGCATTCCCGACATAGCGGATGCGGGCATAGGACAGTGCCTGCTTGCCGTCAAGGACATAGGTGCCGCCCCCTTGCAGGAAATCCGACATCGGGTCATCCCCCATCAGACCGTTGACCTCGCTCTGGAGGATCTCGTTGACGGCCTGTGCCTCGGAATCCGAAAGGGTCATCTCCACGCCGCCGAAGGAATCGATGATCCCCGCAAAGCCGGAAAAGCTCACGCACATATAATCATCAATGCTGACATTGAAATTCTGCTCGAGGGTATCCATCAGAAGCTCCGCACCGCCGTAGGAATAGGCGGCATTGAGCTTGGCGGCGCCGTGGCCGGGGATGGTCACATAGCTGTCCCGCATGAAGGAGGTCATATAGATCGTCCGGGAGCGGGAGTTGACCGAGAGCAGGATCATCGTATCCGAACGGCCGCGCTCGGCGGTGACGTCCCTGGCATCCGTGCCGATGAGGAGCACGCTGTGGACGTAGGGGGCCTCAAGCGTTCCGGTCGTCACGGTGCGCTCCCCCTTCGGGAGCTTCTCCATCTTGCCGATGAGGAAGAGGGCCACTGCCGAATACAGGTAGAACACCACGGCAAGAATGACCGCGGCAAGCCGCACAAGGCGGCCAAGAACGCCGCTGCTCTTTTTGCGGCGGGGCTTTTTCTTCGGAGCGGGAGCGGTGCGGCGCTCGGGTGCGGTGCGGTACACCGGCTCACTGCGGTGCTCCGGTGCGGGGCGGCTGCCTGTGCGGGCGGCCCTGCGCTTTTGCAGGCGGCGCTCGTAGGCCTCATCATAGGAATTGTCGTATTCGTAATCGTCCCCGTCGTCCACCCATTCCTCCTCGGGGGGAACGGCGGCAAAGCTCATGGTGTCGCTGGCATAATCCTGCTGCACAGGTGCCGGCTTCTTCGGGGTGCTGTCCGCACGCTTGAGCGGGGGCAGACCGCCCGCACCCGGATAGACGGGATCGCTCTGCCTGCGGGGTCTGGGCATATCCTGATTGGACGGATCGTTCATGCATGGCTCCTTTCTATTTCTATGCACCGGTATCTCAGAGCTTGCGTTCATGGGGTGAATGTGCGGATTTTCGAGCAGATTTGTGCCGTATCAAAGCACAAAATCCGCAGGAATACTGTATGTATTTCAAGGATTTTGGGCAAAGATACGGTGCAAAGATGCCGAAAAGACGCGCATGAAGCCTATGAACACGAGCTCTCAGAATATCCGGCGGATGTTCACACCAAGGATGGTCACCAGTGCCATGATGCCCTGGAAGAGCAGCATCCAGCCGGGGGTGAGTCCCAGATGCAGGAAGGCCTCCATCAGCACCAGTGCCAGGCCCATCAGGATGGTCACGGCCTGGATGAAGATGCCGAACACGGATGCCTGCCGGATGACCTTGGCGCAGACGATGAGCTGTGTGACATTGCAGAAGCTGCCGTCGGATGCCATGGAGGCACTCATGGTCTCCACGGGGGCGGTCTCCTCCGCATAATCCGCATGGAGCTTGGCGGGCAGGAGCTTGATCATCTCGTGCGGGATGTCGAACACCTGCGAGAGCCTTTGCAGGGTGATCATCGGATCGACACTGCGCAGGACCAGGCACAGGTCATGGCGCACGGCCTGCTTGGCCCAGAACTGAACGGCCTTGTCCGCATGCAGCTCCACGAGGAACAGTGCCGACAGATTGCCGGAGACGGACAGGTACACGACCTCCTTGCCGCCGCTGCGCAGCTCCTCCTCCTTGGTGGCCGAGGGCATACCCTCGATGTTGTGTGCGAGCATCAGCTCCCGGTTGCCCATGAGCACCCGGCGGTTCTGGATCCAGCCGCTCAGGCCCATGGAGTCCTCATAGACATAGTTCTCCACGGGGAGGAGCTTTCGCTCCTTGCCGGTGAGCACATCCCGGAAGGCGATGCGCAGCACGCTCCCGGCGTGCTCGGCAAGGGAGGCCGCTGCATAGAGCGTCTCCTCCGGACGAACGGCGGTGTACATCTTCACGCCTGCGATCTTCACCGTTCCCTCCGGGAAGAGGGTGGCGGCATCGGTCATCAGGGAATTGGTATCGTAAAAGTCGTCCACGCTCTGGTAGCCGAGCATGAGCGCACGGTTCTTGGTGAGCCTTCGCACGGCCTTATACAGCGGGAGATTGGCCACAAAGGTGATGGCGGCACAGCCGCTGGCACAGGCGAACATCGAAAAGAGCGTGACGCCGTAGCCGACGCTCTCCCCGCGCACGAGCGTCACGGCCACGGATACGATCAGTGCGAACAGGAACGTGACCGGTGCCGCATAATGGCAGAAGCGGTCGGCCACATCGGCCGAGTAGGTGTACTTGCGGAAATTCGTGAGCGAGTCGGTGTGGCGCATCGTGGCCAGGATCGGGAAATCCCCGAGCACACCGCGGGCAATGGTCTCCGCACGCTGCTCGTCATCCACGACGGTCATACCGTAGCAGTCAAAGCGTGCCGCTGCCAGGCGCAGATTGATCTCCTCGCGGTTGATGATGAGGAGCTTGCCGAGGTTGTGCAAAAGCAGCACCAACACGGCGCACGGCATGTACATGCACGCGATGGCATCGCTCTCAAGTCCGAAGATGTCCAGGATGCACGAGAGCATCGTGCCGGTCAGGGCCACGGCCGCCAAGCTGTCAGTATCCGCCCGGAAATGCACCAGGCGGTAGAAGCCGTTTTTGAGTACCGGATAACAGACGACCGCAGCGGCAAAGCCGAGGAGCGTCTGGATGATGGCGAACATGTTCTCGGAAATACTGCCCAGCCAGTCCAGGTCGAACACATTGCGCAGGGCAAAGTACCCAGACAGGAGCAGCACCAGTGTCAGTGCCATGGTACGGAAGGTGATGGCATCGCGCAGCTCTGCGATATCCTCCCGGATATCCGAGGCGCTCTCCAGATCCATGCGGTCCGTGATCTCCTGGCGGCGGCGCGTTTCCTCCGCTGCCTCTTCCACGGACTTGGCAATGGTCACATCGAGGTCGGCCGGCGCTGCCACGCTGCCGCCTCCGCTCAGGTCCAGGCTCGTCTTTTCCGCACGCGGCGCGGGCTCGACCTCCACGGGCTTGACCGGCTCCGGGGCCGGGCTCTGCTTGACATTGACCACATCCCGCAGGTCAATATGCAGTGTCTCCGTGCCGACAGCGGTCATATCGTCCGGACGCACGGGCTTGCGGCGCTTGGCCTTGCGGGCACCGTGGATCTGCGTGTACAGATACTCGCCCTCCGGACGCTCCTTCTCGTAGGTGCGCTCCTCCTCCGGCCGGGGCTTCGGACGGCTCCTGCCGAACAGCGGGCGCTTCTGGCTCTTCTTCTTCTCCCGTGCGATCTCCCTTGCCCGCGTCGAATCGCTCATGCGGCGGATCTTCGGAGCATCGTCGATCACGGGCTCACGCCGGGGCGGCTCCGGAGCGGCGGGCTTGTTCCCGGACGGGACATTCACCCGCATGGGCATCGGCTCATCCGCTGCCGACTCGAGGAAGCTGACCTTGGTGCTGTGCGCGGACCGGGGCCGGACGGGCTTCTTCTCCGCCGCTTCCTGCGGCTTCTCCGGCGCGGGACCGTCGCCGTTATATTCCTTCAGGATCTCTTCAAGCGTTAAGCTGTCTTTCTCCATGACTATGTATTACTCCATTCCTCTCTGCCGCACGATCTCGTACATAAAGATCCCCGCTGCCACCGAAGCATTCAGGGACATGATCCGTCCCATCATGGGCAGCTTTACCAGAAAATCACATTTCTCCTTCACAAGGCGGCTCATGCCCGCCCCCTCCGAGCCGATGACCAGTGCGGCACCGCCGTCAAAGCTCGTTTCCGTATACAGTGTCCCGTCCATATCCGTGCCGTAGATCCACACGCCCTCCTCCTTGAGGCGGTCGATGGCGGCCACGAGATTGGGCACCCGTGCGACCGGCACATAGCTTGCTGCTCCCGCCGAGGTCTTGTGGACCGTGGCCGTGAGCATGGCGCTGCGGCGCTTGGGGATGATGACGCCGTCCGCACCGGCGGTCTCCGCCGTCCGGATGATGGCGCCCAGATTATGGGGATCCTCGATCCCGTCACATATGATGAGGAAGGGCTTGGTGCCCTTGCTGCGTGAGACCTCGAGCAGGTCCTCCAATGTGGCATAGGACGCACAGGCGATCGTGGCGGCCACGCCCTGGTGCGCGCCCCCCTGTGCCATCTGCGTGAGCTTCTGCTCGCTGACGGTCTTGACGACCGCACCGCACGAACGGGCCAGCGCCCGGATCTCTCCGAGTCCGCTGCTCCCGGTGACATAGACGGTATCCACCTCCCTGCCGCTGCGCAGGGCTTCACGGACGGGATTGCGTCCGATGATAAGATCTTGCTGTTCCGACATCGCTTTTTCGTTCCTTCCGTCAGCCCGCTCTCCCCGGGCGTTGTTCTTGTTTCCTTCCATACAGTAACATTATAGCATGGTTACAAAAAAATTACAAGACCCTTTTGCAAGGCTTAAACAAAATTTCAAATCCGCCGTACAAATCCTGCCGCTTTCTATGAAAAATGCCGGAAGATCCGGCATTCACCCATAGAAATACAGCACCAGTCCGAACACGGCTGCGCTCACGAGCGCTCCTGCAAGAAAGCTTCCCCACCCGCTGCGGCGCGGTGCCTGCGGCAGAAACCGCCCGGCCTCATACTGCGCTGCCTGGAGCGCCGTGACCTCCGGGCGCAGATACAGCACCGCTCTGTCAAAAAATGCATTTTCCGGTGAGCGCACCTCGATCACGCGCCGGCTGGTCCCCTTGAGCATGGAGATCCCCCCTTCCGGTAGGAGTCTGGGCATTTTGCCGGACGGGTATACAAGCTGTAATGAAAAGTTTCCACCGGGTTTTCAACAGCATTGTGGAAAAGGCTGTGAAAAACCCGGTGTTTCCGTGGGGGTCCATGTTGAAAGGTTTGTGGAAACTGTGGAAAACCGGCGCAGACAAGCCCTTATCCGACAGTGTGGAAAATTTCCCGACAAAGCATTACAAAATGTAGTATCCAGAAATTCCCTGAGTCGGAAAAACGTCTATTTTGTGAGGTTTTCGGCAACCTTGTCCACTTTTGCCGAGGTGGTGCAGGCGACGGTGGACATGGCAAAGAGCAGGTCCGTGGCACCGACCTCCTGCATAAAGCTGACGGCATTGCGGTCGAAGTAGCGGAAATCGCACAGATAGATCCGCGAGAAGGATTGCGTGAGGAAGGGTACAAGGGCATTGCCGTAGCTGTCCTTGAAAATGACGAGCGTGCGGCCGTTCTCCACATCGGTATCGACCTGGAGGATGCAGTCATCCCTGCCGACAAAGACGGTGTAGCTGGCGGTGAGGCTGTTGCTTTCAAAGAACAGCGTGCTCTCTCGCGAATCCGTAAAGTTGGTGTCGTAGTAGGTGCAGCGGAGGATGTCCAGGTTGGCGGGCTTGTAGTAGGTGAACGTATCCGGCGCATTCTGGAGCTCACTGATGTGGTTGACGGTGTAGAACGCCCCCACATAGCCCTCCCGGCTGACGCTCTCGTAGGTGTCAAGGGAAGCATAGGGCACATCGGCGCAGGCGGCGAACTGCTCCCCGGCGTAGTACGCTGCCAGGGGCTGCCAGTGGTAATCCGTCCGGGAGTAGAGATATTCCCAGCGGTGCGCCTGGAGTGCGGAAAACACGGGAACGCCGGTCACGCCGGAGAGATTCCCGGCGATGTTGTTGTAGTGATCGAGCTGGCTGCCGTACTGCCCCGCGACATCCGTGGGCGTATAGTACGCCTGTGAGGTAGGCACGACCATGCAGAACACATTCACATTGTCCCCCAGCCTTGCCTTGTAGTCGTTGAGCGTCCAGGCAAAGCGCGTACCGGTGTCATAGCTGCCGTAGAACAGCTCGATGGCACGGGCATTCGGGGAGCCGCTGTCCACGACCATGCAGCCGCCGGACATCGTGACGGTCCCGGTCACCACGTCGTCACTGCCCGACACATCGGGGTTCTGTTCGGCCTCCACGGGATGGTACTCCGGCTCGGCCGCCTCCTGCACGCTCTCCTCCGGGGCTGCCGGGACCTCCTCCTGTGCAGGGGGTGCCTCCTCCTGCGGCGCGGGCGCTTCCTCCTGCTGCATGGGCGCTTCCTCCTGCTGCATGGGCGCCTCCTCCGGCGATGCCTCCTCCTGCAAGGGCTGCGTTTCGGGCGCATCCGTTGGTGCATCCGTGGGCGCTTCGGTCGGG
>JAFTZY010000020.1 GCA_017460955.1 Oscillospiraceae bacterium | reverse complement strand
CGGTCGGTGCCTCAGTCTCGGGCTCGGTCGGTGCCTCAGTCTCGGGCTCGGTCGGAGCGTCGGTCTCGGGCTCAGTCGGAGCGTCGGTCTCGGGCTCGGTCGGAGCGTCAGTCTCCTCCGGTGTGGTCTCGGGTGCTACGATCTCGATCCAGCCGTTGGTAGTGTTCGGAACGACCTGATTCATGCCAACAGTGTAGATCTCAACGGTATCGTCAACAAAGACGACATTGTAGATGCCGGGCTCCAGATCGTCCGTACCAAAGGTCAGGGTGATGACATCGCCTTCACCGGTGACATTGGTCTTGGTGCTGAAGTTCGTGCCGCCAAAGGTCAGTGCTTCCATGTTCTTCTCGAAGCCCAGCTCGGCGTATGCGGTTGCCTGCTCTGCGCTCTTGAGGACAGGGCCTGCATCCTGGGAAAGCTTGACGATGTAGCTGTTCAGGCCGGTGGTATCGCCGGTCACGGCTACGGTGATGGTGGCATCCTCGCCGGCCTCAACGGTTGCGGTACCGATGATCCATTCAGGAGCAACGATATCCTCCGTCTCAGCTTCGGTCTCAGCCTCGGTGGGTGCTTCCGTCGGAGCGTCGGTCTCCTCCGGTGTGGTCTCGGGCGCTACGATCTCGATCCAGCCGTTCTGCGTCTTGGGTACGAGCTGTACCATTTCCACATTGTAGATCTCGACAGTATCGTCAACGAAGGTCACATTGTAGATGCCGGGCTCCAGGTCGTCAGTCGAGAAGGTCAGGGTAATGACATCGCCGTCGCCTGTTACATTCTCCTTGGTACTGAAGTTCGTACCACCGAATACCAGGTTGTCGGTGTTCTTCTCGAAGCCAAGCTCTGCATAAGCAGTTGCCTGCTCTGCGCTCTTGAGGACGGGGCCTGCATCCTGTGCAAGTCTTACGATATAGCTGTTCAGACCGTCAGTGTCGCCGTTGACGGAAACGCTGATGACAGCATCCTCGCCGGCCTCAACAGTTGTGGTACCGATCACCCACTGTGCGTCGGTATCCTGGGTAACATGCGTGAAGGGTTCCTCGGTCGGTGCATCCGTGGGCGCCTCGGTAGGAGCCTCAGTCGGTGCATCGGTGGGAGCCTCAGTGGGAGCCTCGGTCGGTTCATCCGTCGGCTCCTCGGTGGGAGCTTCCGTCGGCTCTTCGGTGGGCTCATCGGTCGGCTCCTCATCCAAGATGGTCAGAATGCCGGTGAAGGTGGACATGGTGCCTGCCTCAACGGTCCATTCATCTCTGTTGGAGTTACCGATCTTGACGCCCTCAAGGCTCATGGTGTACTCGCCGGCAGGAACACCGGTGGTATCGAAGTAGAAGTTGAGCAGAACGTCGCCGTCAGCGCCGGCTACGTCATCATCTGCCTGGTAGTTGGCTGCGAACTTGCCGACTGCGGGGTTGAAAGCGGAGTTCGAGAGCTTCTCGTAAACCGTGCCTACCTCGGCATCCGTACCGGTACCGCCGAATACATCTACGGACTTGCCGTCGATGAGCAGCGTTGCGGTGAAGGAATTGAGCGGCTCGGGATTCTTGATGGCGAACTCGATCACGGCTTCCTCGCCGGCCTTGACAGTCACGTCATTCAGACCAAGGGACATGCCGCTCGGAGCGACTGTCGGTGCCTGTGTCGGCTCCTCAGCCTCGGTGGGCGTGTCCGTATCACCGATCTTCAGGATGCCGGTGAAGGTGCTCAGGCCGTTGCCTACCGTCCACTCGTCTCTGTTGGAATTACCGATCTTGACACCGTCAAGGCTCATGACGTATTCGCCGTCCGGTACGCCGGTGGTGTCAAAATAGATGACCAGGAGCGTGTCACCGGTGGAACCGGCCACATCGTCGTCTGCCTGGTAGTTGGCAGCAAACTTACCTACTGCCGGGTTGAAGGCACTGTTCGAGAGCTTCTCGTAAACCTCGCCGACCTCGGCATCCGTGCCGGTGCCGCCAAAGGCATCGAGCGACTTGCCGTCGATCTGGAGATTCAGTGTGAAGGAATTGAACGGTACCGGATCATTGACAATGACCTCGATAATGGCCTCATCACCGGACTTTGCAACGGTCACGTCCTTCAGACCGACGGCAAAGCCCTCGGGTGTCGGAGCGGAGGTCGCAGCCTGGGTGGCGGCCTGTGTCGGAGCCTGCGTCGGTGTCGGGGCTGTTGTTGCATCCTCCGGAACATCACCGATCGTCAGGATACCTGTGGTGGTGGTCAGAGTGCCTGCTTCCGTAGTCCACTCATTGCGGCTACTGTCGCCCAGCTTGACGCCTTCCAAAGAAAGTGTGTACTTGCCGTCCTGGATCCCTTTGGTGTCGAGGTAGAATACCAGCAGCGTATCACCGTCGGAGCCGGTCACATCCTCATCTGCCTGCAGGGTTGCTGCAAACTTACCTGCCTCCGGATTGAACGCCGTGCTTGTCAGCTTCTCATAAACAGGACCCACTTCTGCATCTGCGCCCGTACCGCCGTTGGCAGCGGTGAAGGTGTCAACATTCTCCCCGTCGATCAGAAGATTGAGCGTGAAGGAGTTGAGCGGCACCGCATCGGAGATCGTGACCTCGATCGCTGCCTCCTCACCGGAAGCAACAGCTACATCCTTCACACCCAGTGAAGGCGTGCCGGCAGTGATCACGTTTTCCTCGGTCGAGCCGGTGTTCAATGCAGAAGCCGGGAGAGTACCCACAACCATGGAAGCGCACATGCAGAATGCAGTCAAGCCAGAAATTAATCTCTTCATCGTGCGTATTTCCTTTCTGCGTATTGAGTTTTCAAGGTTTCAAAACCATGTCCAGCCGGACGGGCCGGCTGAACACAGCTTGAAGTTTTGATTATCCCTTACTGATGGGTTGTGGCAGTCCACAGCTTCTCTTCCAGGCCAATGAGGTATCTCAGGATAGCCAGGGAGTCCTCACCGGACAGGTTATCCTTAGTGGTAGCCTCATCGGACTCGCCGTCAGGACGAGAGCAGTTTGCTACGACTACCTGATAATCATCCAGATCCTGATCTGCGCCGGTCAGGTATCTGTTGAGCATTACGATATCAACGAGCTCAACGGTCTTGTTCTTGTTTACGTCACCGTAGATGTAATCGCCTACAAGCACCTCAGTGGGTGCATCGGTCGGCTCGGGAGCGTCGGTCGGAGCATCGGTCGGCTCGGGAGCATCGGTCGGTTCTTCTGCCTCAGTCGGCTCATCCGTTACATCGCCGATGGTCAGGGTGCCGGTGAAGGTGCTCAGGCCGTTGCCTTCGGTCCACTCGTTCTTGTTCTGGTCACCGATCTTGATGGCGTCCAGGCTCAGCGTGTAAGTACCGTCCTTCATGCCGGTGGTATCGAAGAAGATGGTCAGCAGAACGTCGCCGGTAGCACCGGTCACATCCTCGTCAGCCTGCAGGGTTGCTGCAAACTTACCGACCTCAGGATTGAAGGCGGTGGAGGTGAGCTTCTCATAAACCTCGCCCATCTCTGCGTCAACCGGAATACCGCCGTTAGCGGCTGCGAAATCAGCTGCGCTCATGCCATCGATCAGCAGGTTTGCTGTGAAGGAGTTGAACGGAACCGGATCGTTGACAATAACTTCCAGAACAGCCTCATCGCCGGCCTTGGCAACCTTCACGTCGTTCAGGCCGAGTGCAAAGCCCTCGGGCTGAGGAGCGGAGGTAGCGGGCTCGGTCGGATCGGGAGCCTCAGTCGGAGCGCTGGTCTCCACCTCGGGAGCATCGGTCTCCACCTCGGGTTCATCGGTCGGAGCATCAGTCTCTTCCGGCTGAACGTCGCCAACAACGATCTTCAGGCCGGACAGCTGGCTTGCATCGAGCTCGATCTCCTGATCGGACAGGGTCACCAGAGCAGCAGCCTTGGTGCCGTCGGGTCTGGTGTTATAGTTTGCATTCGGATGCTTGAAGCCGTCGAGGGACTTGATCTCATACTCGCCCTCTGCGATGGAATCGGAGAGAACGACCTCGAATGCTGCGAAAGGATATACATCGGACTCGGTGGTCAGGAATGCGCCGCCTGCCTTGTAATCCCAATCGGTATAGGTGCTCTGGTCGGAACCGTAGGTGTATACGAAGGACATACGGTCATAGCCGTCATAATCCCAGGTATTGTCGTAGTTTGCACTGTGAGCTGTTGCAAATGCACCGGTACCGGTCAGCTTGTTGCGCTTGATGTAGGACAGAGCGTGCGGGAAGAGCTTGGTGGTCACAGTCTGCTCAGCACCGAACAGGTCGGTGAAGGTGAAGGACTGGTCCTCAGTGTAGTAGCTTACCTTGGGCTCGATCGGGCTGGTGCCGCCGTTCTCAAGTGTAGCCGGGATCTGTACATCAGCGCTCATGGACTGTACCATACCGCCCAGGAGGATGACATCATGACCATCGGTCGGCATCTTGACATAGTCACCAACGACGAAACGTGCGCCTCTTGCTGCCTCTGCGGAAGCAAAGGTGATGGTGTAGCCGCTTGCGGCATCGCCGGTAACGGTTGCGCCCTCTACCTCAGTAGCAGGCTTGAGGTACATGCTGACGGATGCAGCATCGGTCGCTGCGATTACGGACATGACACTTGCGGTCATGCTTGCACACATAGCAGCAGCTGTCAGTGCAGAAATTACCTTCTTCATTACTAATAAATTCCTTTCTGTTATAGGTTTTCCGGGCGTAGGTCAGCGCCCGGCGCAGGGGATATCAGGTCAATGCATAAGATGTCATTGCACTGCAAAAATGGATGTAGTACCCTTATGCAACAGGCAGGGTCACGAGGTCTACGAGGGACTTCATGATATTCACTGCATCTGCGAATGCCATAACGCCGTTCTGGTCAACGTCTGCATTCTTGATGCCCTGTGCATCGAGGGTGTAGGAACCGAGCTGGTCCTTATTGACGCAGATAACGTCAATGATGTCGCAGTCGCCGTCCACGTCAGCGTCGCCCCACAGCGTTACCTCAAGCTCCGGGGAGTCGCCTGCAACGGTCACCTTGCCGGCTACCGGAGTGGTGCCGTAGGTGGTCACTGCTGTGCTGGTGATGGCTGCTGCGATGATGTCGGTGTTGACATCGCTGGACTCGTCGTTCACATTGCGGCCGATCGCGCCAATGGTGAAATCCGTAGAATCGCCGGCCTGTGCATCGGCATTGACAGTACCGGTCACGGTCAGGAACACACCGTTCTCCGTGATCCAGTAATTGCTGTCCTCAAGACCCGTAGAATAGGTCACGTCAATAGAACCTGCCGTTGCATAGTTTGCATAGAACGAGGGAGCATCTGCATAGCCCTCTACATCGTCAGCGCCCTTGCTTGCAACGGGACCGGCAGTCACGCCAGTTACTGTAACCACGCTTGTGTCATAGGCCAGATTGAACTCCAGTGCATTGATACCGGTGCTGGGCACGTCGGACAGCTCCACCGTCAGGCTGAAAGCTTCCCCTGCGGCGGCGCTCACCTGTGCGCCCTTGATGGTTACGGTCTCACCTGCTGCAGATACAGCCTGGGCCGAAACTGCTGCCAGCATGGAGACGGCTGCCAGTGCGGCAACAATTTTCCTTACTTTCATCTTCTTTCCTCCTTCATAATAATGAAAATACAGAGATTTGCGAGTATGCGCACAAGGAATATTTTGCGCGCATTCCTCAAATAACACAGTAGTTTTACAGGGGAATGGCATGACTTACCCTATATCTACTTACTGTTATTATAGGACAAAATATCACATAAGTCAAGAGAATTTCGGACAATTTGTGCAATACGTAGAAAAGTAGTACCTGTTTTTAGGCAATACACACAAAGCACGATAATTTTTTGTCAATATTCCACAAAAAATCGGCTGTTCGATAAGCACATTCGCCGAGGGCACTCCTGCTCACCCGACACTTTTTATTATATATCAGCAACTAAAAAAAGTAAATACTTTTTTGAAAAATCATCACTTTATACAAATATCCGGTCCGCATTTAGGACCATTCCACAAACTGCGGGATTTTTTAAGGGAGGTTTCAGGTTTTTCCTGACATACGGTCATTTTTCCTCAAGCTGCCGGAACTGTTCGGGGACGTTGTTTTCGATGATGCCGTTGATGACATCCCAGCTCCAGCTCTTGGCGGTGCCCATGGGGGAATAGGGGATCCCGTGGGCGGCGACAAGGTCATCGGTGTACATATAATAAGGATACACCCGGACATTGTTCAGACTCCCCGTCTCATAATGCGTGATGAGGGGCAGAAGCTGCACGTCCTCGATGGTGACATTCCCGTCGCTGTCCCGGACGATGTCAAGCTGTCCCATCCCGCCGACCATGTTGAAATTATCCGTCTGTCCGGAAATGAAATTCCCGAGCGAGTAGAACACGAACCCCTGCGTCCCGTCCGAACGGGTCAGATACTCCATTGTTTGCAGGGTATGGGGGCCCGTCCCGACCACGACATCGGCGCCCCACTCGACCAGATCCTGTGCAAGCGAGCGGACCTCATCGGTCACCACATGCGTATCCTCCACGCCCCAGTGCATGGACACGATCACGCAGTCGGCCTGCTCATCGAGTGCCCGGATCTGCCGCTCCATCAGCGCCCGGTCGGAGGTGTACGGGATCTCGAGCTCCGTGTCGCCGTAGAGCTTGTAGCCGTTGGTATGCTCGGTGTACCCGAGCACGCCGATGCGCATGTCCCCGACCTCGGCGATGCGGTAGCTCTCCATGTCCTGGCTGTCCCGGTACACGCCCTCGACGATGAGTCCGGGATGGGCCTCGACCTGGCTGTCCCAGTAATCAAGATCGGCGCTCAGGCCCTCCATGCCCTTGTCAAGAATGTGGTTGTTGGCAAGGTTGATGATGTCAAAGCCCGTCTCCACGAGGGTCTCCCCGAGCTCCGGGGGCGAGTTGAAATTCAGGTTCGAGCCGGACACCTCAAAGCCCTCGGCGATGACGGTCTCCTGGTTGATAAAGGCTAAGTCCGCGCCGCCCACGAGGTTGGCCACGTTCTCATAGCAGTAGGAAAAATCGTAGCTCTGCCCGTCCCCCGCATGCTCGGCTGCCGTGCGGTAGATGCACGAATGGATGAGGTTGTCCCCGACGGCCAGAAACCGCACGCGCTCGGGCTCCGGAGGCTGTGTTTCCTCCTCGGTGGGCGCCTCGGTCGGGGCGGGCTCGGTGGGGACGATGTAGTGCGGATCGCTCCGCTCGATGCGCTCACACCCTGCACCTGACAGCGCCATGAGCGCTGCAAGGACAAGGGGAAGGCAGTTCCTGCTTTTCATAATGTGTTCCTTTCTTTCTCTGCGGCGGTACCTTCATTCTATCTATTTTTAGTATACCATATCCGTCTGCAAATTGCAATGGGTTCTCCGCAAAACCGTCAAAAAATCCGGTGATTCTGTCTTTTTCCCGGAATAACCCGCCGCTTTGGGGGCATGATAGGAGGGAAACGCGAAGGGAGGCGATCCGATGACGGACCTGCACAAACCGATCCCGGACGCACTGGCGCAGCTGCTGGCGGACCTTGGGCAGATCACACAGGGCAGCGCCGATGTCCTTGTCAACCGCTTTGTCTGCGGCGGCATCGACTGTGCGCTTATATGCTGCGAGGGCATGGTCTCGCAGGAGCTGCTCACGCAGATGCTCCTGACCCCCCTCATGCATGTCCCGGTGATGCCCGACGGCCGTCTGCTTACACAGCACATCCGCCGCCACATGCTCCTGTCCGCGGACCGGCCCGTGGTGTACCGCTATGACGAGCTGTTCCGGCTTTTGTACGCAGGCTTTGCACTGCTGGCGATCGACGGGCAGACGCAGGTGCTGGGCTTCGGGGCGCAGGGGTATGACAAGCGGGGCGTGGAGGACCCCTCGGGCGAGGCCAATCTCCTGGGGGCCCACGAGGGCTTCACGGAGGCGGTGCGCACGAACATGTCCCTGCTGCGCCGGCGCATGAAAACGCCCCTGCTGCATTTCGAGCTCCTCCCGTGCGGGGCGCTCTCAAGGACGGACGTGTGCCTGTGCTATCTCTCGGACCGTGCCGATCCCGCACTGCTCCGCCGGATCCGTCTGGCCCTGGAGCGAACGGGCCTTGACACGGTGCTCTCCCCCGGCTACCTCCAGCCCTTTTTGCAGGAGGACCGGCGCACGCTCTTTGACACCGTCAGCCAGACCCAGCGTCCGGACGTGCTGTGCTCGAAGCTCCTGGAGGGGCGCGTGGCGGTCCTTGTGGACGGCTCCCCCTATGCCCTGGTCGTCCCGAAGCTCTTTGTCGAGAACTTCCAGGCAATGGACGATTACAGCTTCCGGCCGTACTATGCCGTGCTCATCCGCTACCTGCGGTATGCCGCCTTCCTGCTCGCACTCCTGCTGCCGGCGGTGTACACGGCGGTATGCCTGCACCATCCGGAGCTCCTCAACAGCACGCTTGTGATGATCCTCACCCGTGCCGAGGCGGACGCGCCCCTCTCCCTCCCCGCGGAGGCAGCCGGGGTGCTGCTGACCTATGAGATCATCCGGGAGGCGGGGCTGCGCCTGCCGCGGTCCGTGGGCGGTGCGGTGAGCATCGTGGGCGGGCTCATCGTGGGGGATGCAGCCGTCTCCTCGGGACTGGTGAGCACACCGATGCTGACCATGGCCGCCGTCTCCGTGATCGCCGGCTACATCGTCCCGGAGCTCGGACCCGTCGTCACCCTGCTGCGGCTGTGCTTTCTGGCCGCGGGTGCGCTGTGGGGACTGTTCGGCATCGGCCTTGCCGGCATGGCAGTGCTGTGCAACCTGTGCAGTGCGCAGGGCTACGGCTACCCGGCCACGGCACCGCTCTCCCCGTTCCGGCTGCGCTCGATGCGCGACGTGGCAACACGGGTGGGCTTCCGCCGGATGCGCTCGGGCAATTTCACTGTGGAGGAATACCATGAACCGAATGCATAGCAGTCAGCTCACCTCCCTCCTGCTGCTCTCGGGGATCTGGCAGGTCATCTGCCTGCCGGCGGCACGGGGCGCGGGGCAGCTCTCCGGCACGGCCGGTGCCTGCCTGCTCGAGCTGGTCCTTACGCTCCCGATGCTCGTGCTTGCCAAAAACGGCATCACGCTCTATACACTGCGCCATCCCCTCCCGTCCGCTCTAAGCATCCTCTTCTTTCTCCTGTGGGGGGCGCTGGGAATGACGGAGCTGTGGGAGGTCATGCCCCATCAGCTCCTGCCCGTCTCGGGCCGGATGACGGCGGCGGTGCTGATCGTCCTGACCTGCCTGTACACGGGGATCGCGGGCCTCAGAAGCGCCGCCCGCGCAGCGCCCCTCCTCCTCGGACTGCTGCTTGTCTCCCTGGGCGTGCTGGTGCTCGGTGCCTGGCGCCGGGTGGATCCCGGACGGCTCACGGGTGCCGGGCGCGGGATCGGGCAGGGCTTTTTCCACTATCTGACCGCCTGCGGGGAGCTCGGCGCGGCGTGGGTCCTCCTCGGGGAGGTGCGCCATGGCGGCGGCAGGGCCGTTCTCCGGGCGCTGCTGGGCAAGGCGCTGTTCTGCATGGGGGTGCTGTTTCTCAGCCTGACCGTCTGCGGCAGGCTCAGCACCATGACGGGGTATCCGTGGTTCACGCTGACCGCCCTTTCCCAGCCCCTGCAGGGACAGCGTGCAGATGCGCTGTACACGCTGCTCTTCGTGATGCTGTGTGTGATGCACATCACGCTCCAGACCATCCTGGCGGCAAGTCTCGTGCAGCGGCGTCATCCGTCTCTGCCGGGCGCTCCGGTGCTCTCGCTCGGTGCCATGCTCCTGGCGGCGTGGCTGATCCCGCAGGGGGTGCTGCGGCTTGCGGGGAGCGTGCTGTGCTTTGTCACGGCCGTCCTCCTGCCGCTGTGGCTCCTCATCCGGAAACGCAGGCGTGTGCATCTTGCGGCACTGCTTCTGTGTCCGCTGCTCCTGACCGGATGCGCCTCACAGTCGGTCGCGGACCGGACCTACACGCAGGTACTCTCCCTCTCGCAGGACAGCGTGCTCACGCTGACAGTGCAGCCCTTCGGGGAGGAGGCCCGCGCACCGGTGCAGGGGCGCAGTCTCGAGGAGGTCCTCGGAGAGGCGCAGCTCCAGGCGGGAGGCAGGGTCTTCATCGGCCACACGGAGCTTTTGTGTCTGGACGGGACCTGCACGGCGGACACAGCGCAGGCGCTCTTGTTCGGGCAGGGGCTGTCCCCTGCATGCAAGGTGCTCTATCTTCCCGCACCGCAGGAGGGATTGCCGGCGGGCGAGCCGACGGTCCACACGCTGCGCATGGCGGAAGAGACGGGACTTCTGTGCCGCACGGAGCTTGCGACGGTGCTTGAGGAATGGGCGGGGGCCGGGCAGGCGCTCGTGCCGACGCTCACACCGGAGGGTGTGGGGCTCGTGCTGCTCGGGACGGACGGGACCTGCACACCGCTGTCCCCGGCGGCGGCGCGGGGGATGTACTGGCTGCGGCACGCATCCGGCGGCATCACGCTCCCGCTTGAAACGGCGCAGGGACCGGCGGCGGTACAAATCGGGCGCATACGGCGCTTTCGCACGGTGCAGCCGGAGGGGACGCTGCTGTATACGGTGAGCGTTCACGCACCGCAGGCCACCGCTGCCCAGAGGCGGATCCTGCAGCGTCGCATCCGTGCGGAATGCCTTGCTGCGCTCAAAGAGATGACCGCCGTGCATGCGGATGTGACCGGGATGCTGTATGCCATGGACGGGGTATACCCGGCACGGGTGCGGGTCATGGCGCAGGTGGAGAAATAAAATAAGGGCTCCCGCTGTTTTTTTAGGCGGGAGCCCTCTTGAAAGCTTTTGCTCACTTTTGCGTCAGCAGTTGTTTGAGCAGGACAAGGTCCGTCACATCCACCGTGTCGTTACCGTTCAGATCCGCCATGGCGGCACCGAGGGTGTCCAGGGACTTCTCCCGGACAAGGTGCTTTTGCAGTGCCACGGCATCCAGCACGCCCGTTTCCCCGCTCAGGTCCACATCCCCCTGCGTGACCGGCTGGAAACGATAGAGAAATTCATAGGCAAAGGATTCCGCATAGGAGCCCGCATATCCGTACACGACCGGTCCGCCGTTGCACCCGGGGTAGCCGTCCGGATAGGCACCGATCGGCGGCGTACCGTAGCAGCTGACAGTGCATTTGGGATTCAGGAACAGCACACGCTTGGCATCCCAAAAAAACGACAGCGCCTTCTGATTCACCCAATGCACGCTTGCTGGCAGGACAATGTCCTCCGCCTGTACGTTTCCGAAGCTGTACATTCCCAGCGTTTCCACGCCGCTGCCAAGATGCAGCGCACCGATCTGCGCTTCGCCGAAGGCATACTGTCCGATCTCCTTGACGCTCCCGGCGATCGTCACATGGGTCAGCGGTCCATACTCCCGGAACACATTGTCCCCGATCGACGTGATCCCGTCCTGGACCGTGATGCGGGTGATCCGGCTCTTGTAGGACTTCCATATGCTGTCCGAGGTCAGGGCGCCGCTGCCGCCGATGCGCAGCTCGCAGTCCTCCTCACCGTCCCCGTAGAGCCGCCAGGTGACAGTCCCGGAGGTGCCGCTTGCGATCAGCTCTCTGCATCCCCGGTCCTCCAGATCATGGAAGGGTCGGCCGTTTTTGGTGGCATAGCTATGCGCCGTGGAGCCGATATACCCGCAGATGCCGCACGGGATTGTATCCGAGGCACTGTCGATGGTGCAGCCGGGAGCGAGGATCGTCACAAGCTGCAGGGCAGTGCAGTAACGGAATGCCTGCTCCCGGATGGACGTGACGGTCTCCGGGACCGTGAGCGACGTGAGGCTGCTGCAATCGCCGAACGCATACGGCCCGATCTCCGTCAGCCCCTCCGGCAGTGTGACCTCCGTGAGCGCCTCACAGTGCTCAAAGGCACCGGTACCGATGACGGTCACGCTCTCCGGGATGCGGATCTGTGTGAGCCCCTTGCAGCCGGAAAAGGTATCGGCTTCGATCCCGGTGATCCCCGCCGGGAGGGTGATCTGTGTGAGGCCCGTGCAGCCTTGGAAGGCAGCGCTGCCGATTTCGGTGATGCTGTCGGGAAGGGTGATCTGTGTGAGGCCCGTGCAGCCCTCAAAGGCAGAGCTGCCGATCCCCGTGCAGCCCGCCGGAAGGGTGATCTGTTTGAGGCCCGTGCAGCCCTCGAAGCAGGCGACCGGTATCTGCGTGATGCCGTCGGGGAGGGAGATCTGCGTCAGCTCCGCGCAGCCGCTGAAGGCAGAGCCGCCAAGCTCGGTGCAGCCCGCCGGAAGGGTGACCTGTCCAAGGCCCGTGCAGTCCTTGAAGCAGGCGTTCGGGATCCGCGTGATGCCGTCGGGGAGGGTGCATTCCCCGAGCGATGTACACCCCGTAAAGCAGCTCGTTCCAAGACTGGTAAGGCTCCCGGGAAGCGCCAGGGAGGACAGTGCCGTGCAGCCGGAAAAGCAGTTCGGTCCAAGGCTTGTGAGGCTCCCGGGAAGTGTCAGGGAGGACAGTGCCGTGCAGCCAAGGAAGGCCTCCGTGCCGATCGCGGTGAGCGAGTCGGGCAGGTTCACGGAGACGAGACGTGTGCAGTTGCTGAAGGTCTTGGCGGTGATCTCCGTCAGGCCCTCCGGGAGCATGACGGTGAGGATACTCGTGCAGTCGGCAAAGGCACCCGGCGACAGCCGTGTCACCGGCAGACCGTCGATCTCCTCCGGGACGATCACAACGCCCGTTGCGGATGTGTCACACCGGCTGATGACGATCCCGCCCTCGGACTCGTAATAGGTGAACCAGAGGTAGGTGCCCCTGTCTGCGGCGGCGGTGCGGACTGCCTGCTCCGGGAGCAGTCCCGGCACAGCTGCCGTCCCCGTCAGCAGGGATAATGCCGTAAATGCGGCGGCAATGCGGTATTTCATAAAAACGCCTCCTAAGTAACATCATGGGGTCCCGTCGTTTTCATCATAGCACATCCGTCTAAAAATGTCAAGCCAGGCTTTGTTCAAAATGCCGGAATCTGTGTGGGTGCTTTGGTGAAATTAAACAAAATGTACGAAAACTATTGCAGTTTTTCGGAACTTGTGGTATAATAGAAGCTGATAAAATGCAGATGCGGCAGACGCTGCGGCATCGGAACAGAAGGAGTTAAAACACTATGGCAGCGAAGGTTTGTTATAATTGCGGCAAGAAGCTCCACGGCAATGCGGTCAGCTGCACCAACTGCGGTGCGCACCAGTGGCGTGAGGGCACGGACAAAATGAACGTGGAGCAGCTCAAGGAGTATGCGGACGAGGAATTCCGTCAGGGCAAGCTCGGCAACAGCGAGGTACATACCCAGCACACCGAGAAGGCCATGTTCCTCTACCAGCTCATTGCAGAGCGCATTGCCGGCATGGCACCGCGTCTGGAGGAGGTCGAGCCGATGGAGCGCTGTGTCCACATGCTGGACTACATCCTGATGCAGGAGCGCAGAGCCGGCTTCAGCGGTGACGAGCGCCGTCAGGCCCGCTACAAGGATCTGATGGAGCAGATCTCCAACGCCAAGGAGAACCTGCTGTACGACCGCATTGAGAAGGCCCGCAAGCGTGACGATGCCACCAAGCCCGCCGTGGCCGCCTCTACGCCGAAGGAGGACGACAAGCTCGACGATCTGGTGGACTACGCGATCTTCACGGTCTCCGAGATGGATGAGATGGGCAGCTGGACCTTCCTTGGCAAGCCCAGAAGCAAGAACTACATGATCAGCATGTTCAGCTTCCTGCGTGAGATCAAGGATCAGATCATGACCCTTGAGCAGAAGGAGCGCGAGGTGCTGCTGCATGTCATGTTCCAGGTAGCCGACAGCTACGAGAAGGGGACCTATCCCTTCCCGCAGGATCCGACCAGAGCCGTTGCATGGCACACCGAGGCCTCCGACAGAGGACTGGTGCTCTCGCAGCTGGCCATCGGCGATATCTATCTCAAGGGCAGCGGCGGTATGCGTCCGCAGCCGGAGAAGGCCCTCGAATGGTATGAGAAGGCCCACGCCGCCAGCACCTCCCCGAAGGTGACGGAGTATGCCGAGAATGCCATCGAGCATATCAAGTACATGATGAAGCAGGGCTGAGCGCCCTTTCAGAAAAAGCCCCCGGTGCCATGCCGGGGGCTTTCTTGCTCTCAAAACAAGGATCGGATGCCCTGCAAAAGCATCCGATCCTTATTTTCATGCTAATTCTGCTGCGGCTCGCGGTTCACGAGCAGGAAATCCTCCGCAAGCCGCTCGGCCTCCTCATATGAGGAGAGCGTATAGCACCTTGCCCGGAAGGCTGCTGCGCCGCGGCCCCCCGTCATGTACCAGGAGGCGTGCTTGCGTGCCTCGCGGATGGCAAGTGCCGGGGGCTTGTCCGAGTGCTGCAGGATCATCCGGATGTGCAGGAGCATCATCTCCATGCGCTCGTCCGGTGTGGGCGCACGCCAGTCCTCCCCGCGCAGGTGCGCCCCGATCTCGGAGAAGATCCATGGGTTGCCGTAGCTTGCCCTGCCGATGCAGACAAGGTCCGCGCCCGTCTCCCGGTACATCGCCTCGCACGAGGCCGCATCCGTCACATCCCCGCTCCCGATGACCGGGATGCGGACCGCCGCCTTGACCGCCGCGATCGCCTCCCAGTCCGCCTTCCCGCTGTAGAGCTGGGAGCGTGTGCGCCCGTGGACGGTGAGCGCCGCGGCCCCCGCCTCCTCCATCGCCAGTGCGAAGGGGACGGCATTGCGGGACTGCTCGTCCCAGCCGATGCGCATCTTGACCGTGACCGGCACGTCCGATGCCGCCACCGCCGCACGCACGCATGCCGCGGCAAGATCGGGCGTTTTCATCAGCGCACTGCCCGCCCCCTGTGCCGTGACCTTCTGCACGGGACAGCCCATGTTCAGGTCAATGAGGTCCGGCTTGTACTCCTGCACCATCCGGGCTGCACGGGCGATGAAGTCCGGCTCATTCCCGAACAGCTGGAGTGCCATCGGGCGTTCCTCCGGGGTGATGCGGCACAGTGCGGCACTCCCCCGGCTGTCATAGCAAAGCCCCTTGGCGGAGATCATCTCACTCGTGGTCATGACCGCGCCCATCCGCTTGCAAAGCGTGCGGTAGGGCGTGTCCGCCACGCCTGCCATGGGGGCAAGGGCCGCGGTGCGCTCCACCGTGATCCCTGCAATGGTGACTGTCTGCATAAACTGCTCCTTCATTTTCTGAGCCGGAACAGGGTCGCTGCTCCGGCTCATAGAGTGGTTATGGATTGCTTCTGCCAAGGTATTCATAGAAGGTCTTGGTCCCCTTGGCGCCCCGGTAGGCGGCATAGCGCAGGATGTAGCTGGCATCAACGGCATTGACTGCACTGTTGAGGTCAATGTTTGCGGCCTCGCGCTGTACCTGCGTGAGAATGGAGGGCTTCTTCGCGCCGACTGCGGCGGCCTCCCGGAGTACGAGCGCGGCATCATTGGCATTGATCTTGCCGTCGTTGTTGACATCGCCGAGCAGGTAGCTGTCGGTCTGCGCGTCCGTCACGGTCACGTTGAAGGAGGTCTCCGCCTGATTGCCGTTCTCCGCATACCGGATCGTGACCGTGCAGGTGCCGGCCTTGCTGCTGTCAAAGCCCGAGAGCCGGAACTGCTCGGGATAGCTGTCCGGCGAGACCGCTTCATAGCGCTGCACCACGGCCCCGTCGCTGTAGGTGTACCAGACACTCACCGTCAGTCCCGCCGAGGAGAAGCTCTCCCCGGTCTTGTAGGCCGTCTTGCTCGGCTGACTCACCACGGAGAGCCGGACACCGGTGACTGTCGGTGCCTGGGTGGGCTCCTGTGTCGGTTCCTGTGTGGGAGCCTGTGTCGGCGGCTGCGTCGGAGCCTGTGTCGGCGGCTGGGTAGGAGCCTGTGTCGGCGGCTGGGTGGGTGCCTGTGTCGGCGGCTGGGTGGGTGCCTGTGTCGGCGGCTGGGTAGGCGCTTCCGTGGGCTCCTGGGTCGGTGCCTGTGTCGGCGGCTGGGTGGGGGCTTCTGTGGGTGCCTGGGTCGGCGGCTGGGTCGGGGCTTCCGTGGGCTCCTGTGCCGTGCTGCCGGTGCCGGAGAGCCGGAACGTCAGGGAGATCCGGCTGGAAATGCGGGAGGTCACGCCGAGGGACTGGTTCCCGTTCTGGTACCAGTTGTCCGTCAGGTAGACCTTGGCCGTGCCGGAGCTGTCGTTCAGGACGTAGGCATCCGCGTTGCTGCCAAGGCTGACGGCATTCCCGTCAATGCTCACGGACTGGACGGTGACGGAGAGGTTCGGCATGGAGGCGGTGTTGAACTTGAGGCTCCCCGCGGGGGCGATCTCCAGGTAGAGCACCTGCGGCGCACCGGCGGCGGAGACGCTCCAGGACACGGTGTAGGTGCCGTCCCCGGTGACCTGCGCATCGGTCGGGGTGACGGAATAGTACTGAGCACTGCTCCAGTAGGAGTAGCTGTCGCCCTGGCCGCGCAGTCCGGCATTGCCGATGACGCTGCCGACGGGCACGGTCTCCGCCTGTGTGGTGGAAACGGCCTGTGTCGTGGAAACGGTCGTCGTTGCGGGTGCTGCCGTGGTCGTGGCGACGGTCGTAGTCACGGGGGCTGTGGTGGTGGTCGCAGCGGTCGTGGTCACGGGGGCGGTTGTTGTCGTCGCAGCCGTTGTGGTCACGGGGGCTGTGGTGGTGGTCGCAGCAGTCGTGGTCACGGGGGCTGTTGTGGTGGTGGCAGCGGTCGTGGTCACGGGGGCTGTTGTCGTGGTCGCAGCGGTCGTAGTCACGGGGGCTGTTGTGGTGGTGGCAGCCGTCGTGGCAGGCGGTGCAGTCGTAGCAGCCACGGTCGTGGCGGGCGGTGCGGTGGCGGGCGGTGCGGTGGTGCTCACGGTCTGGCCGCCGGAGATGTCGCCGTCCAGGCAGTGGATGGTGGCGGCATTGAGCTCGTCATTCTGTCCCACGCCGGAAATGGCCATCCATTCCGCCTTGGTCCCCTGGAAATAGACATCGCTCAGGCGGGTGTGGTAGAAGGCGGAGGGGTCGATGCTGGTGACGGAGTTGGTCAGCGTCAGCGTTGTCAGGGCGTTGCAGGCATAGAAGGCCTTGGCGCCGATCTTGGTGACGGAGCTGGGCAGGGTGACCGAGACGAGCTTGGTGCAGTAGTAGAAGGCCTGATCGGCAAGCGCAGTCACGGGCAGTCCGTCCACGGAGCTGACGACGGTGGCGGATGTGGCGGTATCGTTATAGCCGATGACCTCCACATGGTCGGAGTAGATCAGGACGATCAGGTCATCCCCGACGATCCGCAGCTCGGCTGCGGATGCAGTGATGCCGGTGCCCGGCCGCACGAGCGGCGGCATGGTGCCCGGAAAGGCACAGCACAGGCACAGCATGCCGGCTGTGACAAAGGCAGCCAGCTTTTTGAATGTGTTCATGATAGTATTACCTCCCTCTGATATTTCTATCAATTCCATTATAACGTAACTGTCCGGAAAAAGCAAGTGGTTTTGAGGAAAAATCTTCGAGGGCGGCATGGGCGGTGAACAAGCCCCTCTTGTCACAAACTTTTCAAAGGGAAGGTTTACAAACTATTGACAAGCCGGTAAAAATGCGGTATAATAAATACTGGAATCCTGTTCTGCAAAGAGCAGAGGGGAACCCAAAATGTACACCGGTGCGGGAATCACCGGAATTTCAAGGAGGTAATAACTATGGCATTAGCAGGTGCTTTGACGACCAACCAGAAGGTGCTGGATTGGGTGCAGGAAATGGTGGATCTGTGCAAGCCTGACAAGGTTGTATGGATCGACGGCTCTCAGGAGCAGCTCGATGCACTGATCGCAGAGGTAACATCCCTTCCGGACGGCGATCCAAATAAAATGTGGCATCTTAACGAGGAGAAGCTCCCGGGCTGCCTGTATCACAGGACTGCTGTGAACGACGTTGCCCGTGTTGAGGACAGGACCTTTATCTGTACCAGAACGAAGGAGGACGCAGGTCCGACCAACAACTGGATGGATCCCAAGGAGATGTATGCAAAGCTCACCCCCATGTATGACGGTGCGATGAAGGGCCAGACCATGTATGTCATCCCCTACAGCATGGGTCCGGTGACCTCCCCGATCTCCAAGGTCGGCGTGGAGCTGACCGACTCCATCTATGTCGTTCTGAACATGAACATCATGACCAGAATGGGCAAGGCTGCCTTTGACAAGCTGGGTGATTCCAACGACTTTGTAAGAGGCCTGCACTCCAAGGCTGATGTGGATCCGGAGAAGCGCTACATCGTACAGTTCCCGGAGGACAACACCATCTGGTCGATCAATTCCGCATACGGCGGCAACGTCATCCTGTCCAAGAAGTGCTTTGCACTGCGTATTGCCTCCTTCCAGGGCAAGAACGAGGGCTGGATGGCGGAGCACATGCTGATCCTGGGCATCCAGAAGCCCGACGGCGAGACAAAGTATGTGACCGCTGCCTTCCCGTCCGCCTGCGGCAAGACCAACCTTGCCATGCTCATCCCGCCGGAGGGCTACCGCAAGAACGGCTACAAGGTATTCACCGTTGGTGATGACATTGCCTGGCTCAAGCCCGGCAAGGACGGCAGACTCTATGCCATCAATCCGGAGAACGGCTTCTTCGGTGTGGCACCGGGTACCAATGAGAAGTCCAACTACAATGCACTGGCTGCTACCAAGAAGAACGCCATCTTCACGAACGTGGCACTGGACAATTCCGACAACACCGTTTGGTGGGAGAAGCTGACGAAGAACCCGCCGGTGGATGCGACCGAGTGGACCGGCAACAAGGTCAACGGCGTGGAGTACACCAGCCAGATCGACGAAAAGACCGGCAAGAACAAGACCCTGGCACATCCGAACTCCCGCTTCACGGCACCGGCTGAGAACTGCCCGTGCCTGTCCCCGGAATTCAACAATCCCGAGGGCGTTCCGATCTCCGCTATGATCTTCGGCGGCCGCCGTGCTTCCACCACGCCGCTGGTATACCAGAGCTTTGACTGGACACACGGCACCTATATGGGCTCCGCCGTTTCCTCCGAGACCACGGCTGCCGCAACGGGTGCAGTCGGCGTTCTGCGTCATGACCCGATGGCCATGAAGCCGTTCATCGGCTACAATGTCGGTGACTACTGGGCACACTGGCTCGAGATGGGCGACGTGCTGGGCGACAAGGCTCCCAAGATCTTCAACGTCAACTGGTTCAAGCAGGATGAGAACGGCAACTTCATCTGGCCTGGCTTCGGCGACAACATGAGAGTCCTTGACTGGGTCATCAAGCGCTGCGAGGGCACGGTGGATGCTGAGGAGACCGCCATCGGCTACTTGCCGAAGAAGGGCGACATCAACGTTGAGGGCATCGAGGATGAGGTAACGCCCGAGATCATGGATAAGCTCCTGGAAGTGGACACCGATCTGTGGAAGAAGGAGATCGCCGAGATGCGCAGATACTACGATGAGGACATCGCTGCCAAGGGCGGCCGTGTTCCGCAGGCACTGCGTGATGTGCTCGACAAGATCGAGGCAAACCTGAACAAGTAAGTATTTTCCGGGGAAGGCACCCGCTTCTGCTCCCTCCCCTCCCGCGTCAGCGGGAGGGGAGGGAGCTTTCTTTTTTCTTTTGCGGGGGACTGCCGTCACTGCGCCCTCCTGAGAAACCCGGTTTCTGTGAGAATTCCCAAAAAATACTTGCATTTTTTTTTTTTTTTTGTGCTATAATCTAAAGGATTTCCACAGCGCTGTGGAAAACAGAAAGGAGTTTTGGTATATGCATTTCAAACGTTTCCTGGCAGCCGTGTCTGCCATCGCGGTCTTTGCAGGGTTCGTCCCGGCACTGCCGCTTTCGCAGCCTATGCTGACAGCACAGGCATCCGAATACATCTCGAACGTAGAGGTGGACGGCATCGAGTACGAGGTCTATGACGACCACGCATCGGTCTGGGCGGTCACCGTATACGACAGGACCAGCATAGAGGTCGCCGAGACCGTTGAGGGCGTGCCGGTCACGACTGTGACGGATGCCTTCAGAGGGCTTACCGAGCTTGAGACCGTGACGCTCCCGGATACCGTCACGGTCATCGGGGATGGAGCCTTCCGGAACTGCCCGGCGCTCCGGGAGGTCATTATCCCGGATTCCGTTACAGAGATCGGGGAGAAAGCCTTCTTCGTGTGCGAATCACTGGAGTCGATCACCCTCCCGGCATCCCTCACCTCCGTCGGCGACAGCGCCTTCTACGACTGCGAAGTGCTCACCGATGTGACCATCGAGGAGGGCGCTTCCGGCTTTGGCAGTGGAGTGTTCCAGAGCTGCACCTCCCTGACCGGGATCGACATCCCGGGCTCGGTCGGGACCATCGGAGAATACATGTTCCTGGGATGCAGTGCGCTCGAGCATGTCACGATCGGTGACGGGATCACCCTGATCGATGAGTATGCGTTTGAGGACTGCACATCGCTCCAGGCGATCGAGATCCCCGGCAGTGCCGTGCTCTCCGAATATGTCTTCGACGACTGCACCGGCCTGACCAGTGTCACCATCGGGGAGGGCATCACGACGATCCCCGAATCTGCTTTCTCCGGCTGCAACGCATTGGTAAACGTCTCGCTCCCCTCTACCGTGACGGCACTTGAAAGCCGCTGCTTTTCCTCATGCAGCGCGCTGACCGGGATCACGCTCCCCGATGCAGTGGAGACGATCGGCGGCAGCTGCTTTACCGGCTGCTCGGCACTGACGGAGATCACCCTGCCGGAATCCGTCACCTCCCTGGGCAGCTATGTATTTGAAGAATGCACCTCCCTGACCGACATCACACTGCTCAATCCGGAGACCGTGCTGGACTCCGATGCTTTCGGATACATAGTATACGACATTACCATCCACGGCTACTGGGAATCCACAGCACACACCTACGCACAGGAGCACGGCCTGAACTTTGTCTCCCTTGACGAGCCGCCGACGGAGGCACCCACCGAGGCACCCACCGAGGCGCCGACGGAGGCACCCACTGAGGCGCCGACAGAAGAGGGGCGTAAGGTCACATACAGCTCCATCACCTATGCGATCCATGGGGACGAGGCCTGGGTGACCGCTGCAGACAAAACTCTGACCTACACGACGCTCAAAGACAACGTGGAGGATGTCCCCGTCACGAAGATCTGCGACGAGGCGTTCGCTGCCTGCACGAAGCTCAACTATGTCACGCTCCCGGATACGCTCGTGTCCATCGGTGCCCGTGCCTTTGCCGGTACGAGCCTGTCCGTCGTCAACATCCCGGCATCCGTCACCGAGATTGGCGAGGGTGCCTTTGACGGCTGCGACGAGCTGATCATCTACGGCACCGCCGGCTCCGCTGCCGAGACCTATGCCACGGAAAACAACATCCCCTTCGTGGCCTACGATGCCCTTGTGGAAGGAATCGCCTACCGTATCTATGAGGACCATGCCGAGATCGTCGGCGTCACGAAAAGCCTGTACAGCGTCACGGTCCCCGAATCAGTAAGCGTGCCTGTTACGACGATCGCGAAGGATGCCTTCCGGAAAGACCTGATCACGTTCCTGTACCTTCCGGAAACTGTCACCGAGATCCCCGAGGGTGCCTTCAGTACCTGCGAAGGCATCACACTCCGCGGTGCGATCGGCTCTGCAGTGCAGGATTATGCCATCGAAAACGAGATCCGCTTTATATCGGCCGAAACCACAGTGGACGACATCACCTACGTCCTCTACTTCACGGACGGCACTCCCTATGTCAAGGTCTTCATCTCCGAATACAGTCTGACCTCCGGCACGGTCCTCCCTGCATTCGGGGACGTTCCGGTCACGACGATCGGCCAGTATGCCTTCCAGGTCAGTGAAAAAATGACAAGTCTTTCCGTCCCGGATTCCGTCACGACCCTTGAGACCGGCGCCTTCCTTGGCTGCCAGCAGCTGTCGGATCTTACGTTTGAAGCCAATATCACCACGATCCCCGATTATGCCTTTACCGGATGCTCGAGCCTGACCGAGTTCACCGTTCCCGATACCGTAACGGAGATCGGCGACGGCGCCTTCTCCTCGTGCTATGCCCTTAAAAAGATCGTGATCCCCGCATCGGTGACCTCCATCGGTACCAATGTTTTCAAGGAAACCGGCATTGTCACCATCTATGGCAAGGCAGGCTCCTACGCCCAGACCTATGCCGAGGAAAACAGCATCCCCTTTGTGGACATCGATGCACCGACGCCCACCGAGGAACCCACCGAGGGGGAGACCCGCGTCCCTGCCGGGGATACCGTGACCGTCCTCATCGACCAGATCAAGGTCAGCCCCGAGGATGCCGGCAAGGAGGTGACCGTCAACATCGCACTTGCCGAGGGCAGTGCGGAGCTGACGAGCTTTGAGTATCGCATCACCTATGACAGCCGCCTGACCCTTAACAGCTATGACGGCATTGGCCTGAACGTTGTGTCCAGAGAGAATACCCTGCTCATCGCCTACGCAAAAAGCAGTGCCAGAGCGTTTGACAACATCACGGAGCTTCGGTTCACCCTCCCCGCCGACATCGCTGTCGGTGACCGCTTTGAGATCGCCCATGATGTGGACTACCCGGAGATCTGGTCGGATATGACCATTTCTACGCACTACCCTGTCACATGGCAGGACGGCTGCATCGTCGTGACCGACGGTACGGAAGAGCCCACGGAGGCCCCCACCGAGGAGCCCACCGAGGCCCCCACCGAGGAGCCCACGCAGGAACCGACGGAAGAGCCGACGCAGGGTGATGGCAGGACAGTTGCTGTCACGGTCGGCACCGTAGAGATCCCCGCCGATCAGATCGGTGGGAATGTCTACATCCCCGTGTACCTTGGAGAGGATGCGCCGGAGATCGGCTATTTCGAGTTCGGTATCGCCTGTGACAGCAGGCTCGAGATCCTCGACCAGTACATGCCCCGGACCTATAGGACGTTCAGCTTTTCGTCCAGCTATGCTGACGACACGACCTTCTGGTGCCTTGGCACTTCGAACGAGGCCGTCAAGATGACCGATGTCATCACGATCGCCGTGGCCCTGCCCGCCGATGCTGCCGCCGGTGATGTGTATACCATCGAATATCTCCCGCAGATCGCCAAGCCGCACCTGTGGGGCAGCTATCAGTCGGGCGAGTACAGCAATATCACATGGACAAACGGCGCGATCAAGATCGTTGCCACCGGAGAGACACCGACAGAGGATCCCACCGAAGGCCTGACCAATGCCCCGACTGAGGAACCCACGCAGGCTCCCACCGAGGCCCCGACAGAGGGCGCGACTGCGGAACCGGGCACGATCCTTGTCACGGTGGACAATCTTGAAGTAACACCCGACCAGGCAGGGACGACCGTGGAGGTCCATGTCCGTGCCGCCGAGGGCAGTGCGCCGGTCACCGCCATGGAGTTCCAGATCGAGGCCGATGCCCGTGTGAATGCACACTATGATCCCTCTGCAAGGGTACCGGGCTTCTCCTCCTCCGTCACCCTGAACGACAATATCTTCCGGTTCGCCGCCGCAAGCACAACGGCCAGAGTACCGGACGAGCTTGTGACGCTCCTCATCACGCTCCCGGAGACGCTGGAGATCGGCGATGTGTTCACCATCCAGCATCTGACAGAGGGCGAGCGGTGGACCAACTATTATGAATCGATCAACTATCTGGAGGACGGACTTGTCATCTGGCAGGACGGCGGCATCACCGTCAAGGATCCGAATGCACCGTCCGAGGACTACCTGCTCGGTGACGTGAACAACGACGGCAAGATCAATGCCAATGACGCAGCCGTCGTGCTCATGGCCGCAGCCCGCATCGGTGCCAAGCGTGATTCCGGTCTCACCGAGACCCAGATGCTTGCGGCCAATGTGGACCGGAAGAACAGCGCGGTCAATGCCAACGATGCTTCCTTTATCCTGCGCTATGCCGCCTACCGCGGTGCCAAGGGAACGAAGGACATCTATGAGTATTTCGGGATCGAGCGCTGAGTTTTAGAAGTGAGAGGTGAGAGGTACGAGGTTAGAAGGCCTCTTTGGCCGCTCACCCCCATCCCCCTCCCTTCTCCCGCTGACGCGGGAGGGGAGGGGGCTTTTTTCGTCCCTTTGTGCCCTTTGCTTGCATTTTCTGTCAGGCCGTGCTAAAATGTAGGAGGAAGCATATACAACTTCAAGGAGGGAGCTTTATGAAACGCTTTTTCAGTTTTCTGGCAGCAGCTGCACTCGCCGTGATGACGGCGGTAAGTCCCCTGCCCGTGCTATCTGCCGACGGCACGACCGTTACGCAGGATGACATCGTCTACACCGTGTACAGCGACCATGCGGAGGTGACGGGGCACAAGGGCTCCATTGCTGGCGGTGTGGGCGTCGCAGCCACGGTGGGGGGCGTTCCCGTGACGAAGGTGGGCGAGGATGCCTTCTGGAACTGCACCGAGATCACCGACGTGTGGCTCCCGGACAGCGTTACGGTCATTAACGAAATGGCGTTCTGCGGCTGCACCGCACTGACCACGGCAGAGATCGGCATCATGAAGTCGCTTGTGGATCTGGTAACGCTGCCCGTTTAACACTTAGAGATCAGAAATGCCACCCCAAAACCGGGGTGGCATTCTCACTTCTAAAGAATATGCCAGATGCTCGGGACCTCCTCCTCATAGAGGGCCTCGATCCGCTTTTCCAGGCGGGCGAGGGCGCTCCTGGCCTCGGGGGTGTCCTCGGCAAGAAGGGGCGGCAGTCCTGCCATATCCGCACGCAGCTCATGGAGCTGTGTCCCCTCGACAAACAGCCCCATCACATGATGGAAGCCGTCCCATGCCGCCTCCATCCGGTCATAGGCGCGGCGTGCCCTTGCAGTATCCCCGGCATCGAGCGCATCACCGATGTCCTGCGCAAGTGCGCCAAACTGCCGGCACTCATACCCCACGGCCGCGAGCGACCCGGCCGATACCGCCACGAGCAGCCCCGCCACGGCAAGGCTCATGTGAAACCGATTCATCCTACCGCCTCCTTCCGGATGAGCTGTGTGTGTCCGGCGCGGTCCGCCGTCAGGAGAAAGACCTCCTCGAGCCGGCAGTGCGCGTCCTCCAGAAAGGCGCACAGCCATGCGCGGTCCCGGCCGAGCGCATCGAGCGCATGCTCACGCAGCTCCCCGTCCGCCGCAACGAGCAGCGGAGGATCCGCACACGGGCGCGGGCAATCCAAGTCCTGCCGGGTCGGGCTCTCACAGGCGAATTTCCGACAGACGGACACACTGCCGTTGGTCTCGACAATGGCAAACTGCACCTCACTGAGGTCGAAAATGCCGTTCATACGCAGCGCACACAGCAGGTCATCGACCGACAGCCGCAGCGCACGGAGCATTTCCTGATCGGGACGCCCTTCACGGATGATGATCTTCGGGCTCCCGGAGATGATCCGGCGCACCGGCGTATAGTGCAACGAGAGCTGCGAGGCGATGACCTCACAGCAGACAAGCGCTAAAATGGGCAGGATCCCGCACAGCAGCGGGATGCCGGTGTCCTCGAGTGAGAGCGTGGCGATGTTGGATACCAGGATCGTGATGACCAGCTCCGAGGGCTGGAGCTCGCCGAGCTGCCGCTTGCCCATGAGCCGCACCGATGCGATGACCACCGCGTACAGGATGAGTGACCGGATGAGTACGATCGTCATGAAATCCCCCCTTCTATGGATAGGATGGGCAGCGGGGGGAAAATTATGCAGGGAGGGTGCTTGACAAAACCGGGCGGACGTGGTATCATCAAGATAGGAGGACCGATTTTTATGAAGGAGGGAGTTGCTATGATGAGTACAAGGGATTATGCAGTCAGCGTGCTTGCAGCGCTTTCGGAAGAAAAGATGCTGGAGTTCATCAAGCTCTTTGCTGATGAGAACACGCTCGCCAGAATGGAGAGTGACAGAATAGCCGAGGACCGGAATGCCCCCCGCTTTCAGAGCGTGGATGCTTTATTTGAGGAGCTGGACAGTGAATGAAGTACGAGATCCAAAGAACGTCAAGCTTCAAGCGCGACTATAAGCTTGCAAAAAACGCGGGTATGACCTGTCGAAGCTAAAAGCGGTCGTAACCTTGCTTGCACAGGGCGCCGAGCTGCCGAGCACATACCGCGATCATGCGCTGACCGGGAACTGGGCCGGCTACCGTGAGCTTCACATTGCACCCGACTGGCTCCTTGTCTACCGCATTTATGAGCAGCAGCTCATTCTGTCACTGACCCGCACAGGGTCCCACAGCGATCTTGCGTTTTAGAAAAGCATCACGCCCCGGCATGTTTGAATGCCGGGGCGTGATCGTTATACTGGCAAGGTCACCAGATCCACAAGGGACTTCATGATGAGGACGGCGTCGGCGAATTCGAGGGTGCCGCTGCGGTTCACGTCCGCGTTCACAGCGCCCTGTGCATCGAGCATGGCGGAGCCGAGCTGGTCCTTGTTCACGGCAATGACATCGATGATGTCGCAGTCGTTATCCCCGTCCGCATCGCCCCAGAGGGTGACGGCAGGGTCCGTGCCGGCATCCGGATCGCCCAGCGCCAGCGTGAAGGTCACCTCCAGCGGTCCGTTGAATTTCTGCATACCGTCCACGATGGCGGTCTGTGGGCTGGTCCACATGTTGTAGATGTTGATCCGAAGGTTTTGGCCGTCATCGTCCAGGATCACCGTGGATTCGCCCGTGAGCTTCTCCTCGCCGGAGATCTTCACGGAATCCACCCTGAAAACGATACCGGCATCCTCCAACATCTGCGCAAAGTCATCCTCCCCGATGTCCTCCTTGCTGACTCCGGTATAGCTCCAGATATCCAGGTCCAGTGTCTTGAGGCCCAGTGTCCATGTGGAATCGATCATGGTGCCGACCTTGGAAGCATTAAATTCGATGGTATAGGTGCCGTCTTCATTGACGGTGACGCTGTTTCCGTCGTTGGCAGCAGCCGCGGACCAGCCGCCGGTGAAGGACCCGGCCAGCAGGACCCTGGTGCCCTCCCCCTCGGATGCCGCCCCGGTGGGCATAACGGAGATCCCGGCCAGGAGCATCGCTGCTGCGACCGGTACGGAAAACAGTCTTGAAATACGCATGTACAAAAAACCCTTTCTGTCTGCCGTATAGCAGATGATCTGTTTCCATTATACCAGAAACTGGGATTTCCGACAAGCCCTTCCCTGAAATCTGCTCAAAAAATGGTTCTTTTGTACAAAGGCGTGCGTGAAAATCTATGAAATGTCACAAAGCTCTGCACGGCGCACAAACGGGCTTCCCGAGTGGAAACATTTCGGCACATCTGCCCACTTGACACGTTGCCCCGTTCTGTGGTAGAATAAGAACACCCCGCAGTGCGGGGAAAATCGAATACTTACGGCAACGACACATGTAGTACGCAAGGTACATAAATCTGATCACGGGACAGCCGCTCCGGGATCGCTGTACCTGTGTGCGGGCATGTGTTTTTTTGCATGTAAGGGTAAGGAGTGTATCATGCCAAGAAATCAAGCAGAGCGGATGCTCTTTGCACTGCTCACCGTACTGGTGACCGTGCATGCGTATGTCTTTTACAGTCTTTTCGTGGTGAACGGTCCCGTTTTCACACAGCTCACGGGCGAGGTCCATGTCCTCGATGCCATCCGGCATATGGGCGGTGTTTCGGTGCTCGGCCGCATGGTGCCGATCTGGGCAGTCGTGCTGATCGAGTTCGTCCTGGCCTACACGCTCGAGGTCCTGGTCGGGAGCCCGTGCTCGTTCCGGCTGGCATGCAGGGTCTTTGACCCGGCCAAGACCCATCCGGTGCTGTTCGAGACGGCCATTATCTGTGCGACCGTGGGGATCATGTGTCCGGCAATGAGCGCTCTGGCAGCGATCCTGTATTACCCCTATGCGCAGATGGAGCTGAACCTCCTGACACTGGGGGCCAACTGGCTGCGGCTTGTATGCTTTAATTTCCCGTTCGCCTTCTTCTCCCAGCTCTTCTTCATCCAGCCCCTCATCCGCACGGTCTTTAAAGCGCTCATGCGCCGCAATACCGCCGTGCAGCCTGCGAATGCGCAGTAGCCGGCATCACGGCAAAAAACGCCTGCAAAAGCGTCATGCTTTTGCAGGCGTTTGTTCTCCTTTTAATGCCCCGAATGCGGCAGCGGACCTGCGTGGCACAGCCCACCGACGTGCTCACCGGGCCGGGAGCCCTCCTCGATCATCCGTGCGACCTTGTCGAGCGAATACAGGTGGAAGCTCTCGCTGAATGCGCAGATCTTGTCCGCCACCGAAATGATGTAGCACTCGCGGTTATGCGGGAACGGGAAGCACAGCGGGAACATGTGCTTTAGGATGATCTCCCGCTCGAGCTGATTTAAGGGGAAGTCCCGCTCGGCATTGTGCAGGGCGATCCTCGGATGCCGCACGGTATGGAACCTGCATGCCTGTGCCTTGTCGTGCCAGTCGTACAGGAAATAATCATGCAGCAGGCACCCGCGCACCAGACTGCGCTCGTCCACCTTCACATGCAGTGCCCGTGCCACCCGCAGGGACATGTACGCCACACAGATCGAATGCGTATAGCAGTCCACATTGTCGTGCTGCCGGAGCGTGCGCTCCTTCTGCATCCCCGGGGAAGCCAGGATATCGCTGCCGTGCAGACGCACCCTTGCCGCCGTTTCCGGATATGCCTTGATATACAGCATCGTACCTCCCCCTCTCCATGCATGGCAACGCAAGCCCGGCATGGACTGCCGGGCAAGCTGTTGTTCTGTATTGATTATAGCACATTTATGCGCAGTTGTCAAGGGGGAGGGCGCACCGTAAGCCGCCCTCCCCCTGCCCCCTCCCTAAAGGGAGGGGGGGAAGCGGGGGCTTCGCCCCCTGCGCCCCCAGCAGGGGCTGCCGCCCCTGCACCCTGCATAATCGTTCACTCACACGGAAGAGAGCGCCCCTACAGGCGGTTGTCAAGGGGCTTCTTTTTTCTTTGTCCGGGGACTGCGTCCCCCCACACCCCCTGCTCAGCGCTTCACTGCGGGGCGCAAAGGAGCGCTTTCCGTTCCGTACAGCGCACGCCATTCAGGTGCAGTCCTTCATCAGAACCGGAAATCCCTTCCCTCGTTATTGCGGATGGCTGCCAGATGCTCCACGCACTTGGCGCGGACCTTCTCGTTCGGGATGTTCGACAGCTCCCGCTCGATGAGCTTCTCGCCGATCGCCTTCGTCTCGGGGGACGCATAGTCCTCCAGGTACTCCTGGAGCGTCATCAGCGCATTCGGATGGCAGCAGTTGAGGATCTGCCGGGACTTGCACAGCTGCATGAAGCGGTCGCCCGTTCTGCCGGCACGGTAGCATGCGGTGCAGAACGACGGGATGAAGTCGTCCTTCATCAGCCAGCGCACGACCTCGTCGAGCGTTCTCTGGTCGGAGACATCGAACTGCTCGGTATCGTGCGGGCGCTCCTCCTCGGCATAGCCGCCCACAGATGTTCTCGAGCCGCCGCTGATCTGGGAGATGCCCAGACGCAGTGCCATGGCACGCACGGACTCGGACTCACGGGTGGAGATGATCATGCCGGTATACGGCACGGCCACACGGATGCAGGCGATGATCTTGGCAAAGATCTCATCGGAGATGGAATTGTCAAAGGCAGTCGGGTCGATGTCGTCGGCATGCTTGATGCGGGGCACGGAAATGGTATGCGGTCCCACGCCCTGCACGGCTTCCAGATGCTCGGCATGCATCAGGAGGCCCGCAAACTCATAGCGGTACATTTCCAGACCGAACAGGACACCGAGTCCCACGTCATCGATACCGCCCTCCATGGCTCTGTCCATGGCCTCGGTATGGTAGGCGTAATTGTGCTTGGGGCCCGTGGGATGGAGCTGCTCATAGCTCTCCTTGTGGTAGGTCTCCTGGAAGAGGATGTAGGTGCCGATGCCGGCCTCCTTGAGCTTGCGGTAATTCTCCACGGTGGTGGCGGCGATGTTGACATTGACTCTGCGGATGTCGCCGTTCTTGTGGTGGATGCTGTAGATGGTCTTGATGCACTCGAGGATGTACTCGATGGGATTGTTCACCGGATCCTCACCGGCCTCGATGGCAAGGCGCTTGTGGCCCATATCCTGCAGGGCGATGACCTCGGCACGCACCTCGTCCTGGGTGAGCTTCTTTCTGGGGATGTGCTTGTTCTTGGCGTGGTACGGGCAGTACACACAGCCGTTGACGCAGTAGTTGGACAGATAGAGCGGTGCGAACATCACGATGCGGTTGCCGTAGAAATCAAGCTTGATCTGCTCGGCGAGCTGACAGACGCGCTCGTTGAGGTCCTCCTCCTCACAGGCCAGCAGCACGGAGGCCTCCCGGTGGGTCAGGCCCTTATAGGCGGCGGCCTTCTCGAGGATCTGCTCGATCATCTCACGGTCATGCTTATGCGCATCGGCAAAGCGCAGGGTCTCTTCAATTTCCTCATGGCAGATGAATTCCTCCGCCTTCATGGATCTCGGATCATACATGGTGATTACCTCCTGTATCAAAAACAGCGCCCGGTGTGCCGGACGCTCAGGGGAGGTTCTCATCGCCATAAAATGCAGGGCTCTCCCCCGCTGTGACGGATCCCCATGGCTTTCGCCGCCCCCGCAAGCGGGATTGTGCGTCAGGCATCGGTGCTTTGATGGATTCCTTTGCCGTCAGAGGATTCTTCCGGCGCAGTACCTATATTATAGCACGGATCGGGGGAAATGTCAAGGGGATTTGACGGGGATGGGGTGGTGTGCGGGGGCGCCCACCCCCACAAAGAACGTGCGCAGCCCTAAGCAGGGGGTGTGGGGGACGTCAGTCCCCCACAAAAGAAAAAAGAACCCCCCGCGTGCGTCAGCACGCAAGGGGGGTGCACGCCGTATGGCGTGCGGGGGGTCGCCCCGCAAGGGGAAGCTCTCCGCCAGCGGGGTTCCCCGCTTACTTCACTGCACTGCCAAGCTTGGTATCGAGCTTGGTGGATTCCTGATAGGGCTTGAAGAGCATGTAGCAGATCCCAACGATGAGGGCCAGGGAGATCACGGAGCCGATCACGCTCATGGCCGTGACCTGACCGCCCAGGAGGGTCCCCAGGGAGTTGACGATCAGTGCGATCACATACGCAAAGCCGCACTGATACCCGATGGCAAACCAGGTCCACTTGGCATTGTTCATCTCCCGCTTGATGGCACCGATGGCTGCAAAGCACGGTGCGCACAGCAGGTTGAATACCAGGAACGAGAACCCGGCTGCACCTGTGAAGGCACCGGCCAGTGCCGCATAGGTCGAGGTCTCGCCGCCGCCGTAGAGGATGCCCATCGTACCGACGATGTTCTCCTTGGCGACCAGACCCGTCACGGATGCCACGGCTGCCTGCCAGTTGCCCCAGCCGAGCGGTGCGAAGATCCAGGCCACGGCACCGCCGATCTTGGCCAGGATGCTCATGTCGATCTCATCCTCTGCCAGCATCCGGAAGCCCTCGTCGGTGAAGCCGAAGAAGGTCGTGAACCATACCACGATCGTGGATACCAGGATGATGGTGCCGGCCTTCTTGATGAAGGACCAGCCGCGCTCCCACATGGAACGCAGGACATTGCTGACAGTCGGCATATGGTAGGCCGGCAGCTCCATAACGAAGGGAGCGGGATCTCCGGCGAACATCTTCGTTTTCTTCAGGATGATACCGGAAACAATGATGGCGGCCATACCGATGAAGTATGCGGATACGGCGACCAGTCCTCTGTGTGCCGGGAACAGTGCGCCTGCCACCATGGCGATGAACGGCGTCTTGGCACCGCAGGGGATGAAGGTCGTGGTCATGATCGTCATGCGGCGGTCACGTTCGTTCTCAATGGTACGGGAGGCCATGACACCGGGGATGCCGCAGCCGGTACCGATCAGGATCGGGATGAAGGACTTGCCGGACAGGCCGAAGCGGCGGAAAATACGGTCGAGCACGAAGGCGATTCTTGCCATATAGCCGCACGATTCGAGGATCGCCAGCAGCAGGAACAGCACGAGCATCTGCGGTACAAAGCCGAGCACCGCACCGACACCGGCTACGATACCGTCCAGGATCAGGCCCTTGAGCCAGTCCGCACAGCCCACAGCATCCAGGCCCATCTCAATGACGGCCGGCACACCGGGCACCCATACGCCGTAAGCGGCCGGATCCGGCTCTTCAAGGCCGTTTTCCTCTACATAGGCCACTGCGTCCTTGTAGGACATGGCGCCGACCTCTTCCTCATCGGCACCGGCGGGTACCTCATCAAAATAAATGAGCAGCTCGGATTCCTCGAGGGTCTCCTCGTCCTCCACAGCGTAGGTCACATAGTCATCATCGGAGGTGACAGCCTTAAGCTCTGCAATAACAGCATCGCCGTCGAAGTCCTCATCCTCCAGGTCGATCTCCACCGTCTCACCGGCGAAGGCGTCAATGGCGTTCATGGCTGCACCGTATTCCTCGGCGGTATCCTCATAGGCGGAGGTGCCGATGCCGAAGAGGTGGAAGCCGTCGCCGAACAGGCCGTCATTGGCCCAGTCCGTTGCCGCAGCGCCCACGGTCACCATGGAGATGTGGTACACAGCCCACATGATAACAGCAAAGATCGGCAGGCCCAGCCAGCGGTTGGTCACGATCTTGTCGATCTTGTCGGAAACGGACAGCTGTCCTGCGCCCTTGCGCTTCCAGCAGTCATCAATGATCTCGGCAATGTAGCCGTAGCGCTCACCGGTGATGATGGACTCCGCATCGTCGTCGAGCTCCTTCTCCACGGCCGCGATGTCCTGCTCGATATGCTGTCTCTTCTCCTCGGACAGTCCCAGCTGCTCGGCCACCTTCTCGTCGCGCTCAAAGAGCTTGACGGCGTACCAGCGCTGCTGTGCCTCGGGGAGGTCATGTACGGTCGCTTCCTCGATATGTGCCAGGGCATGCTCCACGGGACCCGAGAAGGCATGCTTCGGGACCGGGCGGGGATCCCGGGCCAGCTCGATGGCCGCCTCGGCAGCCTCCATGATGCCCGTGCCCTTGAGTGCAGAGATCTCCACGACCTTGCACCCGAGCTCCTTGGCAAGCACATCGCTCTTGAGGGTGTCCCCGTTCTTCTTGACCAGGTCGATCATGTTCACGGCGATGACCATCGGGATGCCAAGCTCGGCAAGCTGTGTGGTCAGGTACAGGTTACGCTCGAGGTTGGTACCGTCGATAATATTGAGGATCGCGTCGGGCTTCTCCCCGATCAGGTAGTTTCTTGCCACGACCTCCTCAAGGGTGTACGGGGACAGCGAGTAGATGCCCGGCAGGTCCGTGATGACCACGCCGTCATGCTTCTTCAGGCGTCCCTCCTTCTTTTCCACTGTAACGCCCGGCCAGTTGCCGACAAACTGATTCGAGCCCGTCAGTGCATTGAACAGCGTTGTTTTGCCGCAGTTCGGGTTGCCCGCAAGAGCAATTTTGATATCAGCCATAACTGATGTTTCTCTCCTTATCTGTGAAATATTCGCGCTGCCCGCATGTTAGTATCCGCTTACCTGCGGGCATAAAAGCAGCATGCCGTCACTGCACCTCGACCATCTCGGCATCCGCCTTGCGCAGGGACAGCTCGTAGCCGCGCACGGTGACCTCGATCGGATCGCCCAGCGGTGCGACCTTGCGGACGAACACCTCTGCGCCGCGGGTCAGTCCCATGTCCATGATCCTGCGCTTGACGGCGCCCTCGCCGTGCAGCTTTACGACCTTGACGGTCTCGCCGATCTTGACCTGTTTGAGTGTTTTCATGCTCCATCCTCTCCTTTCCAAAGCTCCTGCCCCCACTGCACCTTTTTGATTAGTGAGAGCTAACTAATTATGAGTATACTCAAATCCGCATATTTGTCAAGCATTTCGAGCTATTTTAGGCATATTCCACAAAAACGTCAGGCATTTTTAGTAAGCTTATGGATACGGAGAGGAGGACGGGGCGCAGGGGAGCACCATGCTGCATGCTGTCAAAATGCATGCGCCGACGGAGGGGACATTTCCGCACATTTCACAAAAAGCCCTTGCAATTTCTGCAAAACTATGCTATAATAATGATAACCATGTATCATGGAAGGAGGGGATGCGCCGGATGCTGTACGGCTATAAGGTCGCGGCTGTATGCGTGCCGCGGATATACGAAGAGGTACTGCTGGACTTCATCAATGCACTCAGCGATACGCTCAGGCCGGCAGGATGGCGGGTCTTCGTCTATACCACCGGTTCCGACATGTACTGGAAGACCCGCGCCGATGCGGGAGAAGCGTTGATCTTCGACCTCATCGACGACCGCACGGCCGATGCGCTCATCCTGTTCAAGGACCGCATCCTCGACGAGGAGACCTATGAGCGTCTGCTCATGCAGGCAAAGCAGTACCGCCTGCCCGTCATTGTTGTGGGCGCTCTGGAGGAGCGCTGCGACTGCAATGTCCTCTTCGACTTTGCCGGGGGCTTTGCCTCCATCGTGCGGCATCTGCTCGATCACCACAAGGTCCGTTCGTTCCATTTCATCGCCGGCATGAAGGGCAATCCCTTCTCCGAGGAGCGCCTTGCCATCATGCAGCGCCTGCTCGGTGAGCGGGGCATCCCCTTTGACGAGAGCTGTGTGAGCTACGGTGATTTCTGGAGCGTCCCGGCGCGGCAGGCCGTGGAGCGCCTGATCGACGAGGACCGCGTCCCCCGGGCGATCGTCTGCGCCAACGATGTCATGGCCATTTCGGTCTCCTCCGTGCTTATCCGCAACGGCTGGCGCGTGCCGCAGGACGTCATCGTCACCGGCTTTGACGGCATCGACCCCATCCAGTACTCCGTTCCGCGCATCAGCTCCTGCTTCTGTGACTACACGCTCCTCGGGCTGCGCATTGCGGGCCATGTCCTGCGCCTTGGCGATAACGTGCCGCTCCCTGCCCGGGACAGCATCCTGCCCAGTCTCATCCTCTCCGAATCCTGCGGATGCAGGCCGCGCACGGAATTTGACTGCGCCGACTACATCAACCGTATGGCGGATGATTTCTCGCTTTTCAGGAATGAGGAGGTCAAGCTCAGCGAGATCTCGACCAAGATCCTCACGAGCCGCAACATCCGGGAGGTCGCCGGCAAGGTCCGGCACCGGCTCTTCTTTACGATGTGCATCATGCTCAAGACCGAGTGCATCGACGAGGCGCTCGACCCGCTCGTACAGCACTCCGAGGACACCTTCGGCGATAGGCTTTTCATCCTCTCGGACACGGATGTCCCCTACCCGCCCGAGGAGGCGATGCTCCCGCGGGAGGAGCTTGTCCCGCGTCTGGAGTCCCTGCTGGATTTCGGGATGCCACTGATCTTCATTGCGCTCAATTATATTGACGTGCCGCTCGGCTACTTGTGCTTCCACTACGAGCACCTTGACCGCTCGAACTGTCTCAAGATCGGGCAGATGGCCATGTCCCTGAGCACGGCCATCGGCGGCTACCGCATCACCCGCTACCAGGCGCACCTCCAGCAGGTGGTCGCCGATCTCTACCGGATCGACGCGCTCACGGGCATGTACACCCGCCGGGCCTTCCTGCTCAGCTATGCGCAGCTTGCCGCCAAGCACGAGCCCCTCACGCTTGTTCTGGCGGATCTGGACGGGCTCAAATACATCAACGACCATTTCAGCCACTCGGAGGGTGATACAGCCATTTCCGCGGCAGCCGCAGCACTGCGGGATGCCTGCGGGGGCGGACTGACCTGCCGTTACGGCGGCGACGAGCTGGTATGCGTGATCGAGGGAGAGCAGGATGCTGCTGCGATCCACGACCGCATCCTCGCAGAGCTGTCCCGCTACAATCAGGATTCCGGGAAGCCCTACAAGGTGGATGTGAGCATTGGCATCCACACGGCACAGGGGATGGAGTTTGAAGCGCTCTTTGCGCTGGCCGATGAAAAAATGTATGCAGAAAAGCAGCACAAGCCCCACACAAGGTAACGGCTTTTCTGTCAGGAAGGAGGGTGCAGCTTTGTCCGGCACCTCACACAAAGAGATCTATCTGGTCATTTCCCAGACGGGGACCTGGCTGTCCCGGCTGCTTGCGGTCATCACCAAGGCCGGGTACAACCACGCATCGATCAGTCTTGACCCGCAGCTGCGGGACATGTATTCCTTCGGAAGGCGGCATGCCTACAACCCGATCATAGCGGGCTTTGTAAAGGAAAGCCCCTATTTCGGGACATTCTTCCGCTTCCGGCGGGAGGCAAGGTGTGTGATCCTGCGCATCACGGTCACGCCCGAGCAGCACGAGCAGCTCCGGGAGTTCCTCACGGAGATGTACCGCAACAAGGAGCAGTACCACTACAATTTCCTGGGACTGGTCCTGGCGGCCTTTGACGTGGTCTACCGGCGGGAGAATCACTATTACTGTTCGGAATTCTGCCGGGACGCACTCGAGCTCTTCTCCATCCTGGATACGGGCAGCTACGAGGGCATTGTCAAGCCCGTGGATTTCCTGGAGAGCGAGCAGGTACAGATCGTCTACACGGGCAGCATGTGGAAATACGCCATGCAGTGCGAGCCGCCCCTGCGCGTGCATGCCAATGCAGGCTGACATCCGAAGGATACTGTGGTGGGCATGGCAGTGGACGTGGGGCCTGCCGCAGAATCTGGCGGGGGCAGCGGTCTGCCTGTGTCTGCGCCGGGCGCCCCGTGAGCGCTACCGCGGGGTATTGGTGACGTACTGGCCGTTTTCCTCGTGCCTGTCGCTGGGGGGCTTTGTGTTCATGAGCAGCCGCAGCCGGAAGCTTCTGGTGCATGAATACGGACATTCGGTGCAGTCGGCGCTGTTCGGTCCGCTCTATCTGCCGCTGATGGCACTGCCGTCGGTGCTGTGGTTCCGTCTGCCCCCATGCAAAGCATACCGCAGACACCGGAGACTGTCGTACTATCGGTTCTACACGGAGGCGCTGGCCAATTACCTTGGTGAGCGTATGACGGGGGAGCCTTCCATGGGGGAGGCTTTCATTGATTAGCGCTTTTAGAAGTGAGAAGTGAGAGGTAAAAGGTTAGGATCTTAAACCTGAGAGACCTGTTGTGGGGGCTCCGCCCCCAGATGGGTTCTCTTTTTTTATATTTTACTGCACCCCCGCCACCACAGGCCCCCACAACCGACCCATCAGGTCCGCGCATCCGGCCTCGTCGTTTCGCACAAAATCGCATTCATATCCACGGGAAAAATCGGCGCCTTGTCAATTGACGGCGGGGAAGATTTCCATTATACTATTTTTATACCGATGTGCTGCCCCGAAGGGGGCGGCCGGGTGCTGCCCCTTCGGGGCAGCAAATCCGGAACAAGGGAGGGATTGCCTGTGGAATGGAACGCACTGTGTGCCCTGATCGCCGAACAGCTCGATGTCAATGCCGAGGATCTGACCGAGGACACCGACCTGATCGATGACCTGGGTGTGGACTCCATGGATGCCGTGGAGCTGATCGTTGCCGTGGAAAGTGCCACGGATATCAGGATCCCCGATGATGCGGCCGATCATATCCGCACCCTCGGCGATATCATCAGCTATCTTGCCGAGCACGCCGAGCCGGAGGAATGAGTCAACGATCTGCCTTGCCATACGTTGGAAAGGCAGATTTTTTCACTTGCAAATACACCAAAGATTTGTTATAATAAAGAAGCAAAGAAAGGAGAATGCCCCATGAAGCATCGTATCGCAGCCCTGTCCGCCATGCTCCTTGCCGCTACGTGTGCCTCCCCCCTGACGGCACCTGCCTATTCCGTGGATGACGTCGCTGCCCGCGCCCGTGCGGCCGGCTACCCCGAGGATGTCATCCAGGCGGGCTATAATGAATGGGCCACCGGAAAGTATTCCCAGGACGACCTGGACAATGCCTACTTTGAGCTGTCCACCTATGACGAAAAGCTGAGCAATAAGGTCCGCGAAAAGCTCGCAGGCAAGGACTCTCAAGCCGATTCCGCAGCCGACTCCGCGGTCGATTCCCAAGTCGATTCTGCAGCCGATTCCCAAATTGATTCTATTACCGACTCTGCCGCCGGTTCCCGGGCGGACTCTGTCGCCGATCCTATTACCGACTCCGCAGCTGATTCCAAGACCAATCCCGCAGCCGACTCCCAGGCCGACTCAGCCGCCGATCCTCAGAGCAGTGCCGGCACGGGTACGACCTCCGGCACGGGTACAGGAACGACCTCTGGTACAGGAACAGGAACGACCTCCGGCGCAGGAGCAGGCACTTCCTCGGGGGAGCGCATTTCCTCGAGTGAATTCATCCACATGACCCTTGAGGAGAAGCAGACGTACATCCAGTCCCTTGATACCGAGGCGCAGGATGCCTTCTTCGACTCCATGACCACCGAGGAGCGCAACAGCATCATCAAGCAGCTCTCCGTCGATGAGAAGGCTGAGATCATGGAGGGGTATGTCAGTGCCGCCGATGCCATGGGCATGAACGTGGCAGTCGATCAGATCACCGATTCCAACATCTCCGTGACCATCCGCAACGACGAGGGGACCGTCATCAACAAGGCCGCCGTGGGCGTGACCATCGATGAAACGGGCATCTCCCATACGGCCCCGCTGGCCTGGGCTGCCGGGCTCGGCCTTGCGGCACTGGCAGGCCTTGCCGCCGTGAGCCGGAAGATGCACCGGTCCGACGAGTAGGAGGCGCAGCGCTTTGGCAAAAACGAAATCTTCCTTCCTTCCGGTATGCCTTGCCACGGGTGTGCTCGTGCCGCTTTTGTGCATCGCCGTGTGCATCGCGGCATGCATCGTACCGTTTGAGAAGGCGCAGACCTACCTGAACATCCTGTTCATGGACAATATGAAGATCATCCCCTCCACGGGGCTTGAGGGACTTGTCATCGTGGACAACGCCGACATCCCCACGGGGGAGGACAATACCCGGACCCTCTCGGATGCGGGGGAGATCGTGCGGCCGTCCTTCGGCGAGCAGTACGCCGTCCTCACCTGTGAGGCGGTTTCCATGCGCGTGCCGGTGTACTGGGGAACGGGCGACCAGCTCTTTGAGAAGGGGGCTTGTCAGTCCTCGTCCTCGGCCGTGCTCGGCGAGACGGGCAATGCCGTCATCGACGCGCATGTCAACACCTTCTTCTCCTCTCTCAGTGAGATCGAGCCGGGGGATGAGATCGTGCTGTACACAAGCTACGGCATTTTCACCTATAAGGCGTCGGAGCTCGTGACCTTTGAGAACACCGACAAGACCTATATCCTGCCCACGGACGAGGACCGCCTGACGCTGTACACCTGCAAGGCACAGGTCCTCGGCACGAGCACGGAGCGCATCGGCGTTTTGTGCGAATGCGTGAGCAAGCAGTTCTATACGGGAGGTGGCGAGTGATGAGGAAGATCCGCCGCTATCTCCCCAATGTCCTGCTGACCATCCTGCTCGTCTTTTCCCTGATGGGGACGCTCCTGTGCGGCACCGCCCGCCTTGCCCTGCAGGAATCGACGTACAGGTCGCTGATGAAGCAGTATGCGCTCGGGGAGCTGAGTGAGGAGTTGCTCGAAAAGCGCTTCGCGCAGCGTGCCAACACCACGGGCATCCCGGCGGAAACGGCCCTGACAGGGGCGGATTCCGAGGCGCTGACACAGTGGGCGCAGGAGAGCGTCACCCAGGCGCTTTCCTACCTGAAGGGACAGCAGTCGCAGTACGCACTCGAGCCGGACCTGTCGGCATCGGACGCAGCCCTGACGGCGTTTTTCTCGGACTATGCCGACGAGAACGGCTATGAGAAGGATGCGGCATACGATGCCAAGGTAGCACAGACGATCTCCGAGACGCATGAGGAGATCCTGTCGGCTGCGGACTGCTTCAAGTTCCGGATGCTGTATGAAAACGGGTACCTGGACACGGCACGGCGTTATGTGCCGCTGATCGGGCAGGCCTTCACGGGACTGCTCGTCCTCACGCTGGTGCTTGCAGCACTTCTTGTGCTGTGCAACAAGGGGCAGCTGCCGCTGACGCTGTATTGGCTGGGACTGGCCGGCCTGACGGCGGGGGGGATCCTGCTCGTGCCGGGGATCTACCTTGCGGCCACGGATTATTTTGCCGGGTTTGCCGTCAAGGATCCGCAGATCTTCACGGCCATCGTGGGTCTGCTGCGGTACCTCACGGACAAGCTCGTGAACGCCGCTGCCGATGCCGCGCTCCTTGGTATGATCTCGATCATCGCCTTTGCCGTGCTCGTGCATGTGGGGAAGAAGAAACAAAACGCATGACAAAAGCTTCCGTATCCGATGGGGGTACGGAAGCTTTTTATGCCGGAGCCGCCGCTCAGGCGTTGAGCACATAATTCCCGATGGCAAGATAGGTCGCAAACACCAGCCACAGGAGGTAGGGAAGATTCAGGATCCCCGCCTTGGGGCGGATGCGGTAGAAGGCCCCCGCCATGAGCAGAACGGCGATGAGCAGCAGCACGATCGTGATGACGGCACCGAGCAGGGAGCGGAAGCGGAAAAAGACGATGCTCCACATAAAATTCAAAAAGAGCTGCACGCCGTACAGCACCAGCGCGCCCCGGCGGTTCTGGTGCTCGCTGTCATAGATCAGATATGCGGACCAGCCCATGAGCGCGTAGAGGATCCCCCAGGCGATGGGGAATAGCCATGTCGGCGGCGACAGGGGCGGGGCATTGAGCGTCTTGTAAAATTCGGAAAATTCTCCGCCCGATAAGATCGCCGATACAGCCCCCACAAGCTCCGTCCCGATGATGAAAATGAGCAGGGTGGTAATGCGGTCTCGTTTCATAGCAAATGCTCCTTCTTTTGTAGGATGCTATAGTATACGGCGATCCGGACCGGATTATGCATATAAAGCCGCCTGCCTACGAAAAAAGCGCATCCCCTGCATGGGGGATGCGCTTTAGTTTCACTGAAACAGCCGTTTCTTAGCCGAGCTCTGCGAAGTACTTGATGGTGCGTACCATCTGGGAGGTGTAGGAGTTCTCATTGTCATACCAGGAAACTACCTGAACCTCATACAGACCGTCGCCGATCTCAGCTACCATGGTCTGGGTAGCATCGAACAGGGAGCCGTACTTCATGCCGATGACATCGGAGGAAACGATCGGATCCTCGTTGTAGCCGTAGGACTCGGAAGCAGCAGCCTTCATAGCAGCGTTGATGCCTTCCTTGGTCACATTGTCACCCTTGACAACAGCGGTCAGGATGGTGGTGGAGCCGGTCGGAACCGGTACACGCTGTGCAGAGCCGATGAGCTTGCCGTTGAGCTCCGGGATAACCAGGCCGATTGCCTTGGCAGCACCGGTGGAGTTCGGAACGATGTTGGCAGCGCCTGCGCGTGCTCTTCTCATGTCGCCCTTTCTGTGCGGGCCGTCCAGGATCATCTGATCGCCGGTGTAAGCATGGATGGTGCTCATGATACCGGACTGGATCGGTGCATAGTCGTTCAGAGCCTTGGCCATCGGAGCCAGGCAGTTGGTAGTGCAGGATGCAGCGGAGATGATGGTGTCATCCTTGGTCAGGGTCTTCTCGTTTACAGAGAATACGATGGTGGGCAGATCGTTGCCTGCCGGAGCAGAGATAACGACCTTCTTGGCGCCTGCATCGATGTGAGCCTGTGCCTTCGCCTTGGAGCAGTAGAAGCCGGTGCACTCGAGTACAACGTCTACACCGATCTCGCCCCACGGCAGCTCAGCTGCGTTAGCCACTGCATAGATCTTCAGGGTCTTGCCGTCAACTGTGATGGTACCAGCCTCATCATCAGCTGCAACAGTGTGCAGGTTCTCACCGATCTTGCCTGCGTAACCGCCCTGAGCGGTATCATACTTGAGCAGATTTGCCAGCATGGAGGGCTTGGTCAGATCGTTGATGGCAACGACCTCATAACCCTCTGCGCCGAACATCTGACGGAATGCCAGACGGCCGATTCTTCCGAAACCATTGATAGCAACTTTTACGGACATTGGAATTACCTCCTAAGTTTTTTTAGGGATACCTCTTCACAGAGATTACCACACTATTATTGTACACCAATTTTCAAAAAATTGCAAGGGCTTTGACAGGAAAATATCATCTTTTTTGACGGATCCGGAGAAAATCGGCTTTTATTACAAATTTTCCCTGTGAGATTTGGACAAAATATACAAGGGGGGGTGGGCGCGTGCCATGGCCGCCCACCCCCAGCCCCCACCCAGCAGGGAGGGGGCAGGG
>JAFTZY010000019.1 GCA_017460955.1 Oscillospiraceae bacterium | reverse complement strand
TGTCTGGAAGGCATTGAGATGCCCCTGCCGGACAAGGTGCTTTTGCAGGAGGACGGCATCGAGGACGGTCTTATCGCCGCTCGCATCGAGGTCGCCGGGGGCAGCGGCTTGCAGAGACTCAATGGAAACGAACTTGTAGCCCACGCCGACCGGGGTGTCAAAGTAGCCCTTCCATTCGGTGATCCTCTGCACATATGCCTGTGCCGTGGAGTTCTCGTATCCATAGATCGTACCGTTAAATATGTAGTGGAAATCGTTGTGAGTGTCGAGTATAAAGCCGTTTTCATCACGCTCAAAAAAGTAGTTATCCTCACGGGACTGGCATATTTCTTCGTTGATGCTGCATTCAGGATTGAGCACCGTGACCGAGGTCACATCGGCGGCGCAGAAAAAAGCCCCTTCACAAATAGACGTGATATATTCCGGGATCACGACATCCCCTGCGCAGGTCTTGCCGTCATACACGGTTTGTCCGAAGATCACCAGCGGATCCTCCGCCCGCTTTTCCTCAAGGAATGGGGTGGAGTCGAACGCATTTCCTCCAAAGCTCGTCACACTGTCCGGGATGATAATGGTGCTAAGGCTCGTGCAGCCGTAGAACGCTGTCTCTCCGATACTCGTCACACCCTCCGGGATGACGATGGAGCTAAGGCCCGTGCAGCCGTAGAATGCATACCCTGCGATGCTCGTCACCCCCTCCGGGATAGTGACGGAGGTAAGACCCGTGCAGCCGTAGAATGCACTCTCTCCGATGCTCGTCACGCCCTCGGGGATGATGACGGAGGAAAGCTCTCCCTGATTATTAAAACACTCATCTGTGATCCCTGCCGTACCCGGGCGCAGCACGACCTCCCCGGTGCAGGTCCCCTTGTACCCGTAAGCCACACGCCCTGCGTAGACCATGCCGTCCGGCTGGGAATCGTACCATGCGGTACCACTGAATGCACTGCCCCCGATGCTCGTCACGCTCTCCGGTATGACGATGGTGCTAAGGCTCTTGCAGCGGACGAACGCACTCTGCCCGATGCTTGTCACACCCTCCGGGACAGTTACGGAGGTAAGGCTCGTGCAGTTCAAGAACGCCCATGTTCCGATGCCCGTCACCGGCAGACCGCCGATCTCCTCCGGGATGGTGACGTTTACGGCGGCTTTATCACAGTCCGTGATCACCACATGGTCGGTGTACACTGCATAGGTCAGTTCACCAAAGCTTTCCGCCTGTGCGGTGAGCGGTGCGCCTGCGGGCAGTACGGCGGCGGGCAGCGTCAAAAGCGTGAGCGCCGTCAGTGCGGCGGCAAATGATCTGTGTTTCATAAAGAATGCCCCCCTTACATCTTCTCCCATGCAGCACATACGTCTGCATAAGTCCAGTATAACAAATTCCGGGCGAGTTGTCAATCACCCGCCCGGAAAAATTACGGTATTTTGTTTGCGGTTATGCCTTGCCCTCCTGCGGCCTGCCAAAGCCCCTGCCGAGCATCTCCTGCTTGAGATCCCACAGCTTCTGGGAAAGATCGACATAGTAGGTCTGCGGATTTTCAAAGCGCTTGGTCTCCTCCCAGATCGTCTCGAGCTGCGCCTTGCAGTAGCGCTGGATCTCCGGCAGGGTGGGGGACTCGTAGACGCACTGCCCCTTCTCAAAGACCGGCACCTGCAGCGGCCTTGCGGTGAAATTCGTCACCGTCTTGCGCTTGAAGGTGTGTACCGGGTCGAAGATCTCATAGGGAGCTGTGTCGTCGATGACCTCATCGGCCAGCGTGATGACATCCGCAAGCGCCTTGCCGCTCTCGTTGTCAAAGAGCCGCCATACCTTCTTGAAGCCGGGATCGGTCACCTTGACCGCATTCTCCGAGATCTTGATCTTCGGGATGATCCGCCCGTCCTTCTCGACCGCCGCGAGCTTGTAGACACCGCCGAACACCGGCTCCGAACGCGAGGTCACCAGCCGCTCGCCCACGCCGAAGCTCGTGATCTGCGCCCCCTGCATGATGAGGTCCCGGATGATGTATTCATCGAGCGAGTTCGAGGCAACGATGCCGACATACGGCAGTCCCGCCTCATCGAGCATCTTCCTTGCCCGCTTGGACAGGTAGGCCATGTCGCCGCTGTCGATGCGGATGCCCCGTCCCCTGTGTCCGGCCGCCTCGAGCTCCTTGAAGACCTTGATGGCATTCGGGACACCCGAGTGCAGCACGCTGTAGGTATCCACAAGGAGCGTACAGTCGTCCGGGTAGACCTTCGCATACGCCCGGAAGGCGTCGAGCTCCGTGTCAAAGAGCTGCACCCACGAGTGCGCCATGGTGCCCAGCGCCGGGATGCCGAAGGCGATGTCGGAAATGGCACATGCCGTTCCTGCGCATCCGCCGATGTAGGCCGCTCTGGCACCGAGGACCGCCCCGTCGTAGCCCTGCGCTCTGCGCGAGCCGAATTCCATCACCGGCCGCCCCTGCGCTGCCGTCACGATGCGGCCCGCCTTGGTGGCAATGAGGCTCTGGTGATTGATCGAGAGCAGCACCATCGTTTCGATGAGCTGCGCCTGCATGGCAGGTCCGCGCACGGTCAGGATGGGCTCGTGCGGGAAGATGGGCGTCCCCTCCGGGATGGCCCAGACATCGCAGGTGAAGCGAAAGCCGCGCAGATATTGCAGGAATTCCTCGGAGAAGAGCTTCTTCTCCCGCAGGTACGCGATGTCCTCCCCGGTGAAGGAGAGCCCCTCCAGATACCGGATCACCTGCTGCAGTCCTGCACAGATGGCGTAGGCGGCATTGTCCGGTGCCTTGCGGTAGAACATGTCAAAGTAGGTGATCTGCTCCCCGCAGCCGTTTTCGAGAAAGCCGTTGCCCATGGTCAGCTCGTAAAAATCCACGAGCATGGAAAGATTACGTTCGTCCATCATTTTCATTTACCTCCTGTCAGATCGTCAGACGATGCGGATCCCCGCCTGCTGCATGAACTGCACGGCCGCCTCCTCCGAGGCGTCGCCGTCATGGCCGGGGGCGTCATAGGTCGCTGCGGCCTCACGGACCAGCACGACCTCGAGCGGGCGTTCGTTCTGGTTGCATAGGGTCTTGAGCGTCAGGCAGAACTGCATCACGCAGATGTCCGTGCAGACCCCGCAGACCACGATGCGGGTGAGTGACCCGTGTGCATCGAGCCATTTTTGGAACGCCGGGTGGATGGCACCGTTCGTGGAATTCTTCTCGATCACCGCAAAGCCTCCGATCTCCCGCAGGGAAGGGGCGATCTCGGATTCCGAGGTGCCGCGGATGCAGTGGGGCGGAAAGCTCTGGAACTCGATGCAGTCCGGCTCGTGGCAGTCGGCAAACGCCAGGACCGGCGCCCCGGCGGCATGGGCCGTGCGCAACAGCGTCTCACATGCCGGCAGCACCGCCGCCGAGCGCGGGCTCGAGAGCGGCCCCTCGGTCAGAAAGCCGTTGACCATATCCACGATGATAAGCGCTGTGTGTTCTTCAAAAAGGTATGCGTACTTTTCCAACATCGTCATGACCTCCTATAGCAATGGTTCGGCCGGCAGGGCCCGTTTGCGGTAGATGCGGCTCGGCCGGTGCTTGCCGCCGCTGGTGAATTTGCCCGTCTCCTCGATGCGCCCGGCGATCTTCTTGCGGAAATTCGCCTTGTACAGCGGCTGCCCGAGCAGGAGCTCGTGGACCCGCTGGAGCTGGGGGAGCGTGAACTCCTCCGGTACGAGGGAAAAGGCGATGTCCGTATAACTGACCTTGCCCCGCAGCCGCTCGAGTCCGAGCCGGATGATCCCGGCATGGTCGAAGGCCAAGGGCGTTGGCAGCGCGTGCGCCGGATACAGTGCCGTCCCCTCGGGCAGCGGCCCGATCCGGTCCTCCGGTACGAGCGCGTAGTAGGACACGGAGATGACCCGCAGCCGCGGGTCGCGCCCGGGATCGCCCCAGGTGTAGAGCTGCTCGAGGAAAATGTCCTGCAAGCCCGCCTTCTCCCGCAGCGCCCGCTGCGCCGCCCCGTCGAGCGTCTCCTCCGGTCCCACGAACGCCCCCGGCAGGGACAGCAGCCCTGCAAACGGATGCGCCTGCCGCCGGGTCAGCAGCACCTGCAGCGCATCGTCCCGGATGGTGAACAGCACCGCGTCCACCGCGACCGAGGGCCTGGGATAGGCACTGGCGTCATAGGCAGCTAAGAATTCCTCCTCCGTCATCGGCACTCCCTCCTTATGTCAGTTAGTTTTGATTTGCTACTTACTATACTCCCATTATAGTATACTTTTGCTACTTTGTCAAGGGGTTTTGCAAATTTTCTGCAAAAAGAGAGAAGCTTTCTGCTTTGGAGAGGAAAGTGCTGAAAAAACGTTCTGCAAACTGGAAAATGCCGGTAGAAATAAGGGCTGTTTACTGGGCTTTTGATAATTTCAGACAAAAAATTGTCATGAACTTTGGTGGATTCGACGGTTGCGCTTGGAACGGCTGTATGGTATAATGGAGAAGGTGAACTGTGGGGAGAAGTGGGTCCCGGATGGTGAATGAACCCTGAATGCACGGTGAGGACATCTTAAGGGGCTAACAGGACGCCTTACAGCACGCTACATATATAAAAGAGAGAACGGGGTCATAGAAAAACAAAGAGACCCCGCATGTGTGAGAACAAACAGAGCGGCAGGTGAGCAGGACATGACTACGTATGGCATGACAAGTACCTACTATCACAATCTCGATGCCAAGGGACGTATGAACTTTCCTGCGAAGCTGCGGGAGGTGCTCGGGGATACGTTCGTGGTCGCCAAGGATGCGACCGGGGAACGCTGCCTGTGCGTGTATCCGATGGCGCACTGGCAGGAGCTGATCGCCTCCATGGAAGCACAGCCGGGTGTGACGGCGGCGAAGCTGCGCCGTTGGCTCATGGCCGGGGCTGTCGAGGTGACACCGGACAAACAGGGACGCATCCTGCTGCCGCAGAATCTGCGGGATTTTGCGGGGCTGGAAAAGGACGTCGCTGTTGTCGGCGCAGGCTACAAGGCAGAGATCTGGAACCTGGCAGATTGGGAGAAGGAGGACGAAAGCTTCGATCCCGCCGCCATCCCGGAGACCGGCACGCTGCGCCTGTAAGGGAGGTTTTCTATGGAATTCGGGCATATTCCGGTATTGCTGCCGGAAACCCTGGAGGGGCTGGCGATCCGTCCGGACGGTATTTATGTGGACGGAACGGTCGGCGGTGCCGGACATTCCCGGGAGATCGCTCTTCGCTTGAACGAAAACGGGTTGTTGATCGGATTGGATCGGGATCCGGATGCCGTGGCGGCAGCGTCCGCACGGCTGGCAGGGCTGCCTGCGAAGGTCATGCACTGCAACTATTCACAGATGCGGGAAGCGCTCGATTCGCTGGGCGTGGAGCTCGTGGACGGCGTGCTGCTGGACCTGGGGGTCTCCTCCCACCAGCTGGACACGGCCGGAAGGGGCTTTTCCTATCAGCTCGATGCCCCTCTGGACATGCGGATGAGCCAGGAGGGCGAGAGCGCTTACGATGTTGTGAATACATGGGATGAGCGGGAGCTCATCCGGATCCTGCGCGAGTACGGGGAGGAGCGCTTTGCGCCGCGCATCGCCTCCGCCATCGTCCGTGCAAGGGAAAACGCGCCCATCGCCACAACAGGCGCACTTGCAGAGCTTGTGCGGGAGGCGGTGCCGCAGAAATTCCGCAGGGAGAAGAACCCCTGCAAAAAGACGTTCCAGGCGGTCCGCATCGCCGTGAACGATGAATTCGGACATCTGCGCCGGGGACTTGAGGCCGCATTCGCGTGCCTGAGACCGGGCGGCAGGCTGGCGGTCATCACCTTCCATTCGCTGGAGGACAGGATCGTCAAGCAGCAGTTTGCACAGTGGTGTACGGGCTGCACCTGCCCGCCGGATTTCCCGCAGTGTGTCTGCGGAAAGAAGCCCCTGGGACATCCGGTGGTGCGGGGACCTGTGACCGCCGGGGAGGAGGAGCTGCAGCGCAACCGCCGCAGCCACAGCGCAAAGCTCAGACTGATAGAAAGGAGCTGAGTTATTTTGGCTTATTATGAGCGCTCCGGGAATGCCGCACCGGCGCATACTCCGCCGCCTTCATACCGGCCAGAATACGACATACAGGTAACGACGATGGCACAGTCAAGTGGCAAAAGAATATCCGTTGTGAAGATCATCCTGGGCGTGATCGTGTGCTTTTCCATGCTGGCGGTCGTGATCCTCAGCAACGTCCAGCAGCTCCAGGTCAACAACGAGATCTCACAGAAGCAGAAGGAGCTGACGGATCTGCACAGCGAAAACGTGCGGATGCAGTCGGAGATCGCCGGCAGGACGTCGAGCAAGAACATCCAGGAATACGCCGAGGAGGTGCTGGGAATGCACCCGCTCGACCTCTCCCAGGTCGAATACATCCAGATCCAGAAAACGGATGTGGTGGCGATCCCGGAGGAGGAGACGAACATTTTCGTCCGCGTCAAGAGCTGGTTCGATAATATCGTGGAATACCTGCGAGGATAGGGCGCATAGAGTATAAAAAGCGTCCGCCGGGCAGTGATAAAAGACAGGAAAACAAAACGAGTGTGTGGAGACGGGCTGCATTCCGTCCGCCAGAAAAAAAGAGGGCAAAGATGCCCCGGACGGAATGCGGCCGCACCCGTGATACAAGGAACAAAACGAAACAGGCAGGCCGCTACCTGCCTGTTTTATGCAATTTTACGGAAAAATCATTTTTCACAGAAAGGAGCGGGAGACATGGATCGCATGGATCTGGAACCGTCGGCGCAGATGAAGCGGCGGACCGTGCTGGGTGTGATGAGCATCCTTCTGATCGTGGTGATCGCCGTGATCGTCAAGCTGTGCCGGCTGTGCATCATCGACCACAAGGAATATGCGGAGATGGCGAACAACACGCATTTCAGCAACATCACCATCACCGCCGGACGCGGCACCATCTACGATGCCGGCAATACCCCCCTTGCCTGGAGCGCCACGGTCTATAAGGTATTCATGGACCCGGAGCAGTTCCGGAAGAACATGGAGTCCATCGAAAAGACCATGGAGAAGCGTCAGCAGCTCGTGGACGAGGGCGGGGAGCTCCCGGAGGGGCAGCGCATCATCTCGACCGATGCCCTCAAGGAGGAGATCGTGCAGTTTCTGTCCGAGAAGCTCTCGATCAGCGAGGACACGGTCTGGCTTGCCATGGAGAAGAATACCCAGTACTACGTCCTCCAGACGCAGGTGGAGAAGAACACGGCCGATGAGATCGCCGAGTATTTCGGGGATCTGGGCATGAACTCCATCACCACCCAGGAGGACACCAAGCGCTACTATCCCCAGAACGATCTGGCCGCGCAGGTCATCGGCTTTACGAACAGCGACGGCAAGGGTCAGTACGGCCTGGAGGCCTACTACGACAAGTACCTCTCCGGCGTCAACGGCAGGGTCGTGTCCGCGACCGATGCACTCGGCAACGAGATGCCCTACCGGTACTCGACAACGTACCCCGCACAGGACGGCAGCTCCCTGTACCTGACACTGGATACCACGCTGCAATACTATCTGGACAAGAACCTCGAGGAAATGTGCGAGAAGTACCGCGTGCGCAACCGTGCCTGCGGCATCATCATGAATGCCAAGACCGGTGCGATCTATGCGATGAGCACCTACCCGAGCTTCGATCTGAACGATCCGTCCGTCATCTATGACAAGGCCACCAATGCCGCCCTCCAGGCACTGCCGGAGGAGGAGTACGAGGAGGCCTATGTGGCCGCCCGTGAAAAGCAGTGGAAGAACAAGGCGACCACCGAGCTGTACATCCCCGGCTCCGTGTTCAAGATCTTCACAGCCTCCGCGGCCATCGAGGAGAGCGTCGTGGATCCGGCCGTGGACGGCTTCAACTGCACCGGCGCCTATACCATTTCCGGCGCACCGCCCATCCATTGCCACAAGACCTCCGGCCACGGCTGGCAGACCTTCTCCGAGGCGCTGACCAATTCGTGCAACCCGGCGTTCATGGAGGTGGGCATGCGCCTTGGCATCACGAAGTTCACCGATTATTTCTGCGCCTTCGGCCTGTCCGAGCGCACCGGCATCGACCTGCCGGGCGAGACCTCGAGTATCTATTACGATGCCGAGCGCATGGGCGTTGTGGACCTTGCCACCTGCTCGTTCGGACAGGGCAACAAGCTCACCCCCATCGAAATGATCACGGGCATCGCCGCCGCCGTCAACGGCGGATACCTCGTGGAGCCCCATGTGGTCAGCCGCATCGTGTCGAGCGACGGCAATGTCGTCAAGACCTTCGGCACCAATGTCAGACGCCAGGTGATCTCCGAGGAGACCTCCGAGACTATGCGGGAGCTCCTGCAGGCGGTCGTGGACAACAACGGCGGCTCGAATGCGTACATCAACGGCTATGCCATCGGCGGCAAGTCCGGTACGTCCGAGAAGCTCGACGAATACCCGTCCACCAACATGCAGTATGTGGCCTCCTACACCTGCTTTGCACCGGCGGACGATCCGGAGATCGTCATGCTCATCATGGCTGACGAGCCGGACACCGGCATCAACTACTACGGCAGCGTCGTCGTTGCCCCCTACGCCAGAGCCATCATGGAGGAGATCCTCCCGCAGCTCGGCTATTATCCGGAGTACACCGAGGAGGAATACGCCAAGCTCGACGTGACCATCCCGCTGCTCATCGATGCGGACCTTGAGAAGGCACAGAACACCCTTGAGGGACTGGGCCTGACCGCCGACATCAAGGGCGAGGGGACCACCGTGGTCGGCCAGTGCCCGATGACGGGCGATACGGTCGCCGCCGGCGGCAAGGTCGTGCTGTACACCGAGAGCGGCTATGTGGCCGAGACCGTGGAGGTGCCCAATGTCATCGGCTTCAAGGCCTCCGATGCCAACGATGCCCTGACCAACCGCGGACTCAATTATGTGGCCGTGGGTGCCTCCCCCGACAGAAGCGATGTCCTCGTGCAGGCACAGTCCGTGGCGGCCGGCGAGAAGGTCGAGGTCGGCACCGTCATCCGTCTCAATTATGTTGTCAACGACCAGAGCGGCTGATCGCCGTGCGATGAGAGAAAGAAGGAATTGATATGAGATTATCCGAGCTTTGGGAAGCAGAGAGCCCCGTACCGGGTGATCCGGAGATCACATCCGTCACCGACGACAGCCGGAAGGTCACCCCGGGGTGCCTCTATGTGTGTGTCAGGGGCGAGCGCTTTGACGGCCATACCAAGGCCGCCGAGGCCCTTGCGGCAGGTGCGGCAGCCGTTGTCACCGAGGAACATCTGGGCCTTGGCGAGCGGGAGATCACCGTTCCCGATTCCCGTGCGTGCTACGGGCAGCTGTGTGCGGCATGGTTTTCCCACCCCGAGCGGAAAATGCGCTTTGTCGGCGTGACCGGCACCAACGGCAAGACCACCGTCACCACGCTCATCAAGCAGATCCTCACCGCCTGCGGCTACAAGGTGGGCCTCATCGGCACGATCCAAAACGAGATCGGCGACGAGATCCTCCACACCGACAACACCACCCCCCTGACCTTCGAGCTCATGGCACTCTATGACCGGATGCAGAAGGCGGGCTGTGACTTCGTGGTCATGGAGGTGTCCTCCTTCGGGCTCGTGCAAAAGCGCATCGGTCCGACGCATTTTGAGGTGGCCGTCTTTACGAACCTCACACAGGATCACCTCGACTACCACCACACCATGGAGGACTACTATCAGGCCAAGCGGATGCTGTTCTCGCTGTGCGACAAGGCCGTCATCTACGGCGGCGACGAGTACGGCAGACGGCTCTATGCGGAGACGTCCTGCGAGAAGTACGATTACGGGACCGAGGGCAATTTTGCCTACACCCCCGTGTCCCTGCGGGCAGGGGCGAGCGAATTCACCCTGCGGCAGAGCTGCGGCGTGCTGACCTTCCGCACAAGGCTCACAGGCGAATTCAATGTCGCCAATGCCACGGCCGCCTATGCCGCCTGCAAGCTTCTGGGGATCGCGGATGCGCAGAGCATCCCGGCGCTCGAAGCCTGCCCCGGCGTCAAGGGCAGATGCGAGGTCATCCCCACGGGAAGGGACTTCACAGTCATCTGCGACTATGCCCACACGCCCGACGCGATCGAGAACATCCTCTCGGCCCTGCGTCCCGTGACACAGGGGCAGCTCGTGTGCCTCTTCGGCTGCGGCGGGGACCGCGATGCGGCCAAGCGTCCGCTGATGGCACAGGCAGCGGCGAAGTATGCCGACCGCCTGATCGTCACCTCCGACAATCCCCGCAGTGAGGACCCCGCTGCCATCATCGCGGACATCCTTGTGGGACTGGAGGACAGTCCGGTGGACAGGGAGGTCGTGACCGACAGAAGGCAGGCCATTTTCCATGCCGTGGAGACTGCCGGGACGGGTGATGTGATCGTGCTGGCCGGCAAGGGGCATGAGGATTATCAGATCTTTGAGGAAAACCGCCGCATCCATTTCGATGAGCGGGAGATCGTGGCCGAGGCACTCGCGGCATCGGCACAGGAGGCGTAAGTAACAGCATGGAAACCATGAAGCTCTCTCAGATCGCAGCGCATCTGGGTACACAGGCACCGTTTGAAGCGGACATCACCGATGTCAGCACCGACACCCGCACCCTGCCGGAGGGATGCCTGTTCCTAGCACTGCGGGGAAAGAATTTTGACGGACATGATTTTGTAGAAAAGGCACTCGCAGCCGGCGCAGTCGCTGCCGTGACCGAGGGACCCGTCGGGGAGGCCCCGTGCCTTGTCGTACCCGATACCGGACAGGCGCTGCTCGATATCGCAGGTCTCTACCGGCAGCAGTTTGATATCCCCGTGTGCGCCGTCACCGGCAGTGTCGGCAAGACGACCACCAAGGAGCTCATCGCCTGTGTGCTCTCGGAGAAGTTTGAGACGCTCAAAACACAGGCCAACCTCAACAACGAGATCGGCTGCCCCAAGACGCTGCTTTGCCTGACAAGACAGCACGGCGCGGCCGTCATTGAGATGGGCATGAACCATTTCGGGGAGATCTCCCGGATGAGCCGCTGCACCCGTCCGACCGTCTGCGTCATCACCAACATCGGCTTTTCCCATGTCGAGCACCTCGGCTCGCAGGAGGGGATACTCAAGGCAAAGCTTGAGATCCTCGAGGGTGCCGCACCCGATGCGCCCCTTGTCACGAGCGCCGATGACACATTCCTCGCCCCCCTCAGGGGTACCCTTGGCAGACCCGTGTATACCTTCTCCACGCAGGGAGCGGACGCGGATGTGCAGGCAAGGGACATCAAGGAAGAGAACGGCGTGACGACCTTCACCATCGTGCATGACGGGCAGGAGCACCTGGCCGTGCTGCCCGCCATCGGGGAGCACAATGTCAAAAACGCCCTTGCCGCCTATCTCGTGGGGACCCTGTGCGGCATGGAGCCGCAGGAGATCCTGTGCGGCCTGGCACGTTATGCCCCCACCGGGATGCGGCAGAATATCAAGGAAATGAACGGGCAGACTGTCATCGAGGACTGCTACAACGCGAGCCCCGATTCGATGCGTGCCGCCCTCGGCGTGCTCGGCGGCTACCCCTGCGAGGGCAGACGCATTGCCGTGCTCGGGGATATGCTCGAGCTCGGTGACATGAGCGATGTGCTCCATGCCTCGGTCGGGGAGATGGTCACCGCTGCCGGCATCGACCTTGCCGTGTGCTACGGGCAGGCGGCAAGGCAGATCGCAGAGCATACAACGACAGAGAGCTTTTGCACACAGGATGCCGATGCGCTCACGGAGTACCTGCGGACCCATACCGGGGAGGGGGATGTGCTCCTCTTCAAGGGCAGCCACGGGATGCACCTCGAGGAGATCATCGCACAGCTCTACGGTAGGGACTGATGCCGGCAGCCGTCCAGCTGGTCTGCGCACTGGTCTCCGCGGTGTGCGCCGGGGTCATGGGGATCGCCCTTGTGCCGTTTCTCGAGCACATGCGGCTGTATGAGCCCGAGCGTGCGGAGGAGAAAAAACAGGATGGCGCCGGGGAGCGCGTGCGCCCGGTGATGGGCGGACTGCTCGGTGTTGTCGGCACGCTCGCAGGACTCGCGGCGGGCTTTGCACTCTACTGCCGGATCTCCGGTGCGGACCGCACCGCGCTCTCCTTCCAGGAGACGGCACGAGGTATGCTCCTCTGCTTCCTCCTTGGCCTGACCGGCGCACTGGGCGGCTTCCTGCTCGATCTGCGGGATGTGCGCCGCTTTGTGCAAAAAAGCGGCCTGCGTCTCCGGGAGCCGTGCCTGATGTTCCTTGTGAGCCTGGGGTTCCAGATGCTCCTGCACGCCCCGGATACCCTCCTCACCCTCGGCACACGCTCCGTGGAGGCGGGAGCGGCGGCCCTTCCTGTCCGGGCAGCGCTCATGGCGCTTTTGTGGTGGGGCATCGCGCATTTTGAGGACGGCACGGACGGTGCCTCCATCGGTGCGGGCTGCGTGCAGCTTCTGGTGCTGGCGGTCCTGTTCCTGCAAGGGAGCACGGGGATGTATGCACTTTTGATGCTGTCCGCTGCCGGCGGCTGCCTGGGGACGATGGTGTGGAACCTGCCCCCCGCCAGATGCCGTCTCGGACACACCGGACACCACTGGCTGGGCGCACTGCTTTCGGGGAGCGTGATGCTGCAAAGCGACCTGCGCGTTGCGCTCCTCATCGGCGCGGTGTACGCCGTGGGGGCACTCCCGCGGCTTTGGCGGCGTGCGCCGATGACACTCATGGGCGCGATGGAACGCGCAGGGCTCACCCCTTTCCAGCGCATCGCACTCACAGCGGGCTTTGCCGCATTCAGCGGGAGCCTCCTGCTCCTGCCGTGAGCGGGGAGAGCATTTCAAAATGATCTGACATACAGAAAGGAAGGCGGATATGAGCAAACGTCGGGAGATCTCTGTGAAGCAGCGCCGCGGAAGGCGCCAGGGAGAAACGGACATCACCTTTGGCATCGTCGTGCTGATCCTGCTCGGACTCGGCATCGTCATGATGTTCTCTGCCAGCTATGCCATTGCCATCAACGAGAACAAGCCGGGCTATTACTACGCCCTGCGTCAGGGGATCTTTGCCGCCATCGGACTGGCACTGATGATCGTGATGTCCTTCGTGGATTACCATGTGCTCAAAAAGCACTGGATCGCCCTGACCGGATACGCCGGGTCGGTCATCCTGCTGGTGCTCGTGCTGCTCATCGGTACGGACCGGGGGACGGGCTGTAAGCGCTGGATCGACCTGAAATTCACGACCTTCCAGCCCTCGGAGCTGGCAAAGTTTGCGATCGTCATCCTGTTTGCCTACCTCATCGACAAGAACTATGACCGGATGAAGAAATTCACCGTGGGCATCATTCCCTTTGTGCTGATGCTGGCGGTCATCGCCGGGCTGCTCATGAAGGAGCCCCACCTGTCGTGTACGCTCCTGATCTGCCTGGTGGCCTTCACACTGTTGTTCGTGGGCGGTGCGAAGATGTGGCATCTGGTCGTGACGGGCATCACGGGCGTGGGCGCGATCGCGGGCGTCGTCGCGTATAAGATCGTCGTGGAGGGCTACGGCTACTTCTCGACACGTCTGAATACCTGGCTGCACCCGTTCGAGAGCGAGGACCTGGCCGGCACCTGGCAGACAAGACAGTCCCTCATCGCCATCGGCTCGGGCGGCGTGTTCGGACTCGGACTGGGCGAATCCCGGCAGAAGTACCTGTACCTGCCCGAGTCGGAGAACGACTTCGTGTTCTCCATCGTGTGCGAGGAGCTGGGCCTGATCGGTGCGATCACCGTGATCCTGCTCTTTGTGCTGCTCGTGGCACAGGGCTTCCATATCGCTACGCACTGCAAGGACCGCTTCGGAACGCTCGTGGCCATCGGGTTTACGCTCCAGATCGGCCTGCAGGCCTTCATCAACATCGGCGTTGTCAGCGGACTGTTCCCGAACACCGGTATCAGCCTGCCGTTCTTCAGCTACGGCGGTACGGCACTGATGATGCAGCTGATGCAGATGGGCATTGTCCTGAATATCTCACGCCAGCGCTTTGTGGAGCCCGAGCCCAACCGGCCGCTGCCCAAGCCCGAGCCGGAGCCCTATTACCGGCAGGAAGCGTGACACACAGAGAAGGAGAGCATATGAAGGTATTACTCGCAGGCGGCGGAACGGGCGGCCATGTCAACCCCGCCCTCGCCATCGCAGGCATCATCCGGACCCATGTGCCGGACGCGCAGTTCCTGTTCGCAGGCACCCCGAACGGCATGGAGGCAAAGCTTGTCCCCCAGGCGGGCTTTCCGCTTGCCCCCATCAAGGTCGCGGGCTTCCAGCGGCACCTGAGCCTTGAAAACATCGGGCGCAATGCCAAGGCGGCCTGGTACCTGGCCGGTTCCGGCCCCAGAGCCCGGCAGATCATCCGGGAATTCTCCCCCGACATCGCCATTGGTACGGGCGGCTATGTCGCAGGACCCGTGATCCGCATGGCAGCGAAGCTCGGCATCCCCACGGCCATCCATGAGCAGAACGCCTATCCGGGCGTGACCAACCGGCTCCTGGCCGGACGGGTCGATCATGTGATGCTCACGGTCAAAGAGGCGCTCGAATACTTCGGGGAGAACATCTCCTACACCGTGACCGGCCTTCCCGTGCGTGCGCAGCTTCTGCAAAAAACAAGGGATGAGGCACGGGCGGAGCTCGGCTTTGATAACAGCTTCTGCATCCTGTCCTTCGGCGGCTCGCTCGGCGCCGGGTGCATCAACGACACCATGGCCGAGGTGCTGCGCTGGCATACCTCGCAGGGACTGCCCATCAACCACATCCACGGCTACGGCGGCATGGGACGCGACACCTTCCCGCAGAAGATGGAGGCATACGGCATCCCGATGAAGAGCAGCCGGCTTCGCATCAGCGAATACATCAACGATATGGACACCTGCATGGCAGCTGCGGACCTGGTGGTCTGCCGCGCCGGTGCCGGTGCGCTCGCCGAGCTCGAGGCGCTCGGAAAGCCCTCCCTGCTCATCCCGTCCCCCATCGTGGCGGGCAATCACCAGTACCATAATGCGATGGTGCTCGGAAAAGCGGGCGCTGCCATCGTCATCGAGCAGAAGGATGCGGATGCTGCGGACATCACCGGGCGCATCGAAGCGCTCTTCCGGGACCGCGACCGGCTCTCTGCCATGGCGAAGGCCGCCGCAGGCCTTGCTGTCCCGGATACGGATGCACGCATCTGGGGCGTCATTGAGGGCCTGAGAAAGAAGGCATAACGCACCACTTTCTTCCCTTCGGCATATGCTGACAGGGAAAGGAGTGGGGGATATGCAGAAATTTGTCATTCACGGCGGCAGACGGCTGGAGGGAGAGGTGACGGTGCAGGGTGCCAAAAACAGTGCCCTGCCGATCCTGGCAGCAGCCCTGCTCTGTGAGGAGCCGTGTGAGCTGCAAAACTGTCCGAGACTGTCGGACGTGTACGCCGCCTGCCGGATCCTGAGCAGTCTCGGGTGCCGGTGCAGCGTCAGCGGCCATACCGTCCGGACGCAGCCGGGACCGGTGGAGGAGACCTGGATCCCGGAGCACCTGATGCAGGAAATGCGCTCCTCCATCATCTTCCTCGGGGCCATGCTCGGCAGGACCGGCGCGTGTACCCTCGGGTATCCCGGCGGGTGTGAGCTCGGCCCCCGGCCGATCGACCTGCATCTGTCCGCACTGCGGCGCATGGGCGTGCGCATCCGGGAGGAGGGCGGCGTGCTGCGCTGCATCGCCCCCGGCGGCCTGCACGGGGCGAAGATCCATTTGCAGTTCCCGTCGGTGGGCGCGACCGAGAACATCCTGCTTGCCGCAGTGCTTGCACAGGGGGAGACGCTCCTGACCAATGCCGCACGCGAGCCGGAGATCACGGATCTGGCCGGCTTTCTGCGTGCCGCGGGAGCACGGATCGAGGGCGACGGGAGCAGTACGGTGTATGTGGAGGGCGTAAAGTCCCTGCACGGCTGTACATACCGGATCATGCCCGACCGGATCGCCGCCGCGACCTGGATGGCAGCAGCGGCCGCATGCGGCGGGGAGCTGGTGCTGCGCGGCGCTGCCCCCTCGGGAATGGAGAGCCTGCTTGACGTGTTCGAGCAGATGCACTGCCGTGTGCGTACCGAGCAGGATATCCTGCGCTTTCATGCCGTGCAGCCCCTGCATGCGGTGCGCTTTGTGCGGACCATGCCGTACCCGGGCTTCCCGACGGATGCACAGGCGATCGTGATGGCCGTGCTGTGTACGGCACGCGGGACCTCCCTGATGGAGGAGACGATCTTTGAGAACCGCTTCCGGCATGTGGATGCCCTCACCCGCATGGGAGCGGACATCCGGGTCGCCGGGAGAGTGGCGTCGGTCCACGGCGTGCCGGCCCTGCACGGCGCACAGGTCGCCGCAACGGACCTGCGGGGCGGCGCTGCCATGCTCACGGCAGCCCTGGGGGCCCAGGGGGAGACCGTCCTTTCGGAGATCTCCCACATCGACAGGGGGTACGATGCCCCCGAGGAGGTGCTGCGCTCACTGGGCGCGGACATCGAACGAGTCTGAGAGCAATACAGATCATGGGGAAGCACTGGATCAAGCAGATCGCGTGCCAAGCCGCAAGGCGAGATGGGATCAGTGATTCCCCCAATATAAAGGATGGCGGATCATGGCGAGAGATGTACAGAAAACCAGCATGGAGACCAAGCACAATGCAAGACGTGAGCGGCGGCGCAGAAGGGGCAGGATGACCTATGTCCTGCTGGTGCTGCTGCTGACGGTGGCCGTGCTTGTCAGCCTGTCCATGACAGTGCTGTTCAATATCAAGACCATCCGCGTGACGGGCAACGCCGACAGCTACACCCCCGAGGAGATCGTGGAGGCAGCGGGCGTGGCCGTCGGGGACAATATGATGCGCATCAACCTCGAGGAACGCGAGCAGGCCGCCCTCGAGCAGCTCATCGATGTCGAGACGGTCGATCTCAAGCGGCAGTTCCCGAGCACGCTCGTCATCGATGTGCAGAAATGCACCCCCGCTTATAATGTCATGTATGAATACGGCACGCTCATCGTCAGCGAGCACGGGAAGATCCTGGACAATACCATGGATCCCATGCAGGGCCTGGTGAATATCTACGGCTACAAGCCGGAGGAGACCACGCCGGGCAAGCCGATCTCCGCCGAGGAGGAGCGCTATGACAAGGTGTTTACCGCCTTCCGGGACCTGATCTACGAGGGGAGCCTGGGCACGCCCATCGTGTCGGTGGATATGACGGATTTCAACGACATCCTCGTGAATTTCGACAACCGCATCGAATTCGATATGGGCAACTGGAGCGAGATCCGCTACAAGATCGACTTTGCCGAGCAGATCATCTCCGAGCAGCCCGCCGATAAGGAGGGGTACCTGACCATGGTCGGCAGCAACCAGTGCTCGTTCCGCAACAAGGCCGATGTGGAAGCCTCCCGGCAGCCCGCCGAGTCCGCCCCCGCGGTGCCGGCGGAAACGACCGATGAGGCGTCCACACAGGAGGAGACCCTGCCGTAATTTGTGTTTTCATGTACAATTTCGTTAAAATCCCGCGAAAAACAGGCGGCGGAGTTGTACGGAATAGGAAAAAAGCGGATTTTGACAAAAAGGGCTTGCAAATTTAAAAGGGATGTGCTAAAATAGATATGTGTCAGAATATCTGTCTGTATGGGGCGGGGAAACAGGACCGCCGCAGCACCCGGAAGGGGTGCCACATTCCAAGAAACGAAGGATCATTGATTCGCAGGCATTCAGAGTTTCCTGCAAATACAATCTGTAGGAGGAAAAGTAATGACGGACTTCATCTATGAGGAAGCATTCGATCCGGATGTAAACATCAAGGTAATCGGTGTCGGCGGCGGCGGCGGCAATGCACTCAACTGCATGGTCGATTCCGACGTCAGCGACATTGAGTATGTGACCATCAATACCGATGCCAAGGCGCTGAAGAATTCCAAGGCAGCCACCCGCATCCAGATCGGCGCCAAGCTGACCAAGGGCAGGGGCGCAGGCAACAAGCCGGAGATCGGCCAGCACAGCGCAGAGGAGAACATCGAGGAGATCGAGAACGCACTCAAGGGTGCCGATATGGTCTTCATCACCGCCGGTATGGGCGGCGGCACCGGTACCGGTGCAGCGCCGATCGTTGCCAAGGCAGCACAGCAGATGGGCATCCTGACCGTAGCGGTCGTGACCAAGCCCTTCGCCTTCGAGCGTGAGCAGAAGATGCAGCAGGCCGAGGCCGGCATCAATGAGCTGAAGAAATATGTGGATTCGCTGATCGTGATCCCGAACGAGCGCCTGCTCGTCGGCCTCGAGAAGCCCCTGACGATGAAGGAGTCCTTCTCCCTCTCCGACGACATCCTCAAGACCGGCGTCAAGAGCATTGCCGATCTGATCGTGGAGGAGGGGTACATCAACCTTGACTTCGCCGATGTTTCGACCACCATGAAGGGCGCAGGCTATGCGCATATGGCGATCGGCCACGGCCAGGGCAAGGACAAGGCCATGGAGGCAGCCAAGGCTGTCATCTCCAGCCCCCTGCTCGAGACCTCCATCGCCGGCGCAAGACGCCTGCTCATCAATGTGGCCATGTCCGAGGATACCCTCGCATCCGATGTGGATACTGCCTCCAAGATGATCACCGAGGCCGCTGCGCCCGATGTACAGTTCATCTTCGGCGCTGCCTTCAAGGAGGATATGCAGGATGAGATGACCATTACCGTCATCGCAGCCGATTTCGATGATGATTTCCGCCCCAAGGAGGAGACGCCCGATGTCTCCGCAGCCGACCTTGCCGCTGAGGCTGAGGAGGATGTCATCCCGATCGACAACCCGCTCATCGATGATAAGATGGACTACGGTCAGCCCTCCGGCCGCCGTCCCTCCGTCAACGACATCGACATGAAGGATATCTTCGATATTCTCGGCGGAAATTGATCAAAAACTGGTAATTTTGAGCTCCCGCAGGACATGCTGCGGGAGCTTTTTGGTGATAATGCACGAAATCAACGTTCGTAATTTTACATAAATTCTCTTGCAAGACGATGGGAAATATGCTATAATAACAATAATAATGAAGGCATGCTGTCCGTGAGGGCAGTGTGTGAAAAGGAGAGTTGTAATTATGGCAGACATTCCATCGAGAATTCTGAAAACGACGATGCGTCCCGGCGGACTTGAGAAGGAAGGCGTTCTCACCTACCTGCAGGAGCTCAACGATAAGATCGAGAGCCTTGAGAATGAACTCAAGGAGCGTGAGGAGGCCGGCGAAGCACAGGAGTCGGGTCTGATCAAGGAGTACAAGAGGGATCTGGAGGCTGCCGAGAAGAAGGCCGCAGAGGCAGAGGCTGCCGCACAAAACAGCACCGCTGCGCTCAAGGATGCGACCGATAAGGCGACCCAGCTTGCCGAAGCGCTCAAGGCTGAGCAGGAAGCAAGAAGCACGGATGCCAAGAAGATGAAGCAGCTGCTCCAGCAGGCACAGGCCCAGCAGAGCACGGTCGATGAGGAGAAGGTGCGCGAGTACCAGCAGGAGATCTTAGCGCTCAAGGGCGAGATCAACGAGCTGACCACGGAGAACACCAGCCTCAAGGCCAATGCGTCGAATGCGACCGCTTCCGCAGGGGAGCTGTCCGCAGAGACCCAGAAGCTGCGCGATGCGCTCACGGCCAAGGAGCAGGAGACCGATGCCCTGTCCCAGGAGCTGGAGGATGCCAAGGAGACCTTAGCATCCCTCGAGAAGGAGCTCGCCGAGAAGGACGAGGCGATCGCTGCCAAGGATAAGGAGCTCGAGGAGAGCAAGAAGAAGATCGAGGATCTCGAGGCCAAGGCCGAGTCCGCACCGATCAATCCTGCCTTCGATATGACCTCCATGATCGCCGGCGCCCAGAACATCGCCAACCAGCTCCAGACCGAGGCCAAGAAGGCTGCCGATAAGATGGTGGCCGAGGCCGAGGCACAGTCCAAGAAGACCATCAGCGATGCCGAGACGCAGGCCGACCGGACCGTATCCGAGGCCAATGCACAGGCAAAGCGTACCATTGACGAGGCCAACGAGCAGGCAGAGAGCACCGTATCCGGTGCGAATGCCGAGGCAGAGCGTCTGCTGAAGGAGGCCGAGGAGAAGGCCGCCAATGCCACCAGGGAGGCCGAGACCATCCTCACGAGCGCCAGAGAGAAGGCCGAGGAGGATTCCGTGCGCATCAAGAAGGATGCCGTGGAGCAGGAGGCAAGAGTCCGCGAGCTCACAGCCACCATCCGCTCCATGCTGACGCTCGAGCTCGACGGGATCGAGAAGAGCTTCAAGGAGGCCAGCGACCTGATGGCCGAGGCCGCCTCCAAGATGGACGAAAAGCTCGACGCTGCCAATACGGTCATTGCCGATGCCCGTGACTGCGTGGAGAAGAATACCAAGGACGAGGACGAGACCATGGAGCGCATCATGAATGCGCCGGCACCCGCTGCCAAGGAAGAGGCAAAGCCCCAGAAGAAGGAGGAGCAAAAGCCCCAGAAGCCCCAGTCCGCACTGCCGGATATTGACAGCTTTGCCGCATTCGGTGATTTTGCTGCCATTCCGAGCCGTCCGCAGCCGAGCGGTGAGCGTCCGAAGAAGATGGACAAGAAGTTCGATTTCGATATGAGCGAGCTCATCAAGGACGCTGAGGCAAACGTTTCCGAATAATCACACAAAGCGGAGGGAATACTATGGCAGAGCTTCGCAGAATGGATGCCTCCTGCCTTCGGGAGGAGGCGGCGTCCCTGCGTGCAGGCGACAGGATCCTCCTGTCCGGATGCGTGTATACCGCAAGGGATGCGGCCCATAAGCGGATCGCAGCGCTGCTTGACAGCGGCGGTGTACTGCCGTTCCCGCTCGAGGGTGCCGTGATCTATTACGCAGGCCCCACCCCCGCACCGCCGGGAAAGCCCATCGGCTCATGCGGTCCGACCACCTCCGGGCGGATGGATCCGTATGCCCCGCGGCTGCTCGATCTCGGCCTTGCCGGCATGATCGGCAAGGGGGAGCGCTCACAGAGCGTCCGGGATGCCATCGTCCGCAACAAGGCAGTCTACCTGTGCGCCGTGGGCGGTGCAGGTGCGCTTGCGGCACGGTGCATCAAGGAGATGGAGGTCATTGCCTTCGAGGATCTCGGGTGTGAATCCGTCAAAAGGCTCCGGATCGCGGATCTTCCGCTGATCGTGTGCAATGATGCGCAGGGCGGCGACCTCTTTTCCGAGGGCAGGGCAGCCTATTGCAGCACCCATGCATGAGCTGGAGCACTGCTCCGATGAGGAGCTGGCCGTGCAGGCCGCCGAAAGCGAAGCGGCCGAGGGCGTGCTGCTGTCAAGGTATCTGCGGCTCATCCGGTTCCATGCGGTGAAGCTTGCACCGACGCCGACCGATGCGGAGGACCTCGAGCAGGAGGGGATGATCGCCTTAGTCCATGCGGTCAAGGCGTTCGATCCGGCGCAGGGCAAGGCGTTCGGCGCCTTCGCACAGACGTGCATCCTCAATGCGATGCGCAGCTTTCTGCGCAAGGAGCGCAGGGCGGCGTACCCCGTGGAGGACCTGGTCGGCGTGCTCGAGCTGCGGGGGGATCTGGTGGATCCGGACACCCCGGAGAGCATCCTGACACAGAAGGATTCCCTGGCACAGCGCCGGATGCAGGTCATGGCCATGCTGTCCAAGCGGGAATGGGAGATCCTGCAATGCCTGCTTGAGGGCAGCTCCTACGAGGAATGCGCCCGCAGGCTTTCGATCTCACCAAAATCCGTGGACAATGCCGTGCAGAGAATACGCAGGAAAATGCGTGCCGTGCGAAGTACGGATTACTTCGATTCATTTTAGGTCACCTCCGTGTCATACACGGATCTGATAGAAACAGGGCTTGTAGCTCAATGAGAGCGTTGATGCATCTATTATTTGCCGTGCGGCAGATCATATTTGACCAAAGATGTCGGTTTTACTCCGTCCGTAGTCCGAAAACAAATACTTTTCAAGTGAGGTAAACGATCATGTACGAAGACAAGACATTAGTATGCAAGGATTGCGGAGCAGAGTTCGTATTCACTGCCGGCGAGCAGGAGTTCTATGCAGAAAAGGGCTTTGAGCACGAGCCGCAGAGATGCCGCGATTGCCGTAATGCCAGAAAGGGCGCTGCCAGAGCACCGAGAGAGATGTTCACAGCAGTTTGCGCCGGCTGCGGCGGCGAGGCAAGAGTACCGTTCCAGCCCCGTGAGGACAGACCGGTATATTGCAGCGAATGCTTTGCCAAGATGAAGAACGAATAAGCAACACGTTTTACAGGAGGGATAGGCTATGGTAGTATCTAAGCAGACCGTGATCGGCGATATCCTCGATGAGAATCTGGAGATCGCTGCGCCCTTCTTCCTGGGCATCGGGATGCATTGCCTGGGATGCCCTGCGTCCAGAGGCGAAACGATCGAGGAAGCGTGCATGGTACACGGCGTGGATGCCGATGAACTGGTATCCAAGCTCAATGACGCTTTCGGAAACTGAGGACCCACCCCGGTAGGGACGGATCCTGAAGAGAACACAGGGGAGCTGCGGAGTGATCCTAAGCTCCCCGCTTTGTTTGGAAGGGGGAAGCTATGCTCAGTCCCAGACTTCTGGCATGTGCAGACCTTGTCACGCCGGGCGGCTGCGTGTGTGACGTGGGGACGGATCATGCCAAGCTTGCAGTCCATCTGCTCACATCGGGCAGGGCGCACTCTGCCATTGCCTCGGACATCGGCGAGGGACCGCTCGGATCGGCCAGAAAAACGATCGAAGCAAACGGCCTGATCGGGCGCATCCGCACCATCCTCTCCGACGGCCTTACACAGGTGCCGCCGGAGGGTCTGACGGACATCGTCATCGCCGGGATGGGCGGGGAGACCATCATCCATATCCTGGAGAGCTGCCCGTGGCAGGAGGAGCTGCGCACGATGCGGCTCATCCTGCAGCCCATGACCCGTGCCGCGCTCCTGCGGGAGTGGCTGTATGAAAACGGCTTTGCCATCCGGGAGGAGCGCTGTGTGCGGGAGGGAAAGTTCCTGTATGCCGTCATGGCCGTGACAAGCGATGTCCCCCGAAGGGCGGATGCAGTGCTCATATGGCTCGGGCGGATGGATCTGCACGATCCGGACTGCCTTGCCTATGCACAGCGCCAGGCGCGGTTTTTACAGCAAACCGCACGCGCCAGAGCCGATGCCGGCACACCCGATGAAGTCCTCACCGCAGCAGCGGCTGCCGTGACAAAGCGATTGGAGGAATTTACATGACCGTACAGGATGTCTGCCTTGCCATGGAGGCGCTCGCCCCCTTTGCCACGCAGGAGCCCTGGGATAATTCCGGGCTCCTCGTGGGGGATCCCAAGGCACCGGTCACGGGCGTGCTCGTGACACTCGATATCACCGCGGGCGCTGTGGAACGCGCACAGCAGCTCTCGTGCAATGTGATCGTATCCCATCATCCGGTGATCTTCTCGCCCTTAAAGCGCCTTGTGAGCACGAGCATCCCCTACATGCTCGCACAGGCGGAGATGGCAGCCGTTTGCAGCCATACCCCGCTCGATCTGGCGGTGATGAATGATCTCCTGGCCGAAAAGCTGTCGGAGGTCCTGCCCGTTGCAAAGCGGGAGGGCTTTGCGGAGCCGGGGAAGCTCCTGACGCTCTCCCGGCCGCTGAGCCTGCTCGAGATCGCCCAGAGCGCCAAGGAGGTCCTTGGCTGTACGAGTGTGCGGGTCTCTGCACCGTGGGATGACGAAGCACAGCGCATCGCCATCTGCACCGGCGCCGGCGCGTCCCTCCTCGAGGACTGTGAGGGCGTGGCCGACTGCCTGCTCACGGGCGATGTCAAGCATGACCGCTGGTACAAGGCACAGGAGCTGGGGCTGGGCCTGATCGACTGCGGCCATTATCACACGGAGATCCTGATGGTGCCCTATGTCGCAGAAAAGCTCCGGGAGGCGCTGCCGGGCGTGGCTGTGACGGAATTTGTGGAGGAGGAGCCCGTTGCGTACATCTGAGGCGGTATGGATGTGTCCGGTCTGCGCACGCCCCCTTCTGCCGCACGAGCGTACACTCCGGTGCAGCGCCGGACACAGCTTTGACAGGGGACGCAGCGGCTATGTCCACCTGCTCCCCGAGGGACACAAGCATTCCCGGCTCCCGGGGGACAATCCGGAAATGGTGCGCGCCCGCCGGGAATTTCTGGGACGCGGCTATTATGCACACCTGCTCGATACCCTGTGTACGGCGGTGGACCGCTGCCTGCCGCAGGGCGGGACGCTCCTCGATGCCGGCTGCGGGGAGGGGTACTATACCCGCGGGGCCGCCGGGAAGCGGCCGGATGCGTCCGTGCTCGGCGTGGACATCTCCAAGACGGCCGCCGACCTTGCCGCGAGAGCCGACAAGCAGTCGGACTATGCCGTGGGGAGCGTGTTCCGTCTGCCGGTGCTCCCGCAGCGCTGCGATGCGCTCATGAGCGTGTTTGCCCCCTACTGCGGGGAGGAATTCCGGCGCGTTCTGGCCCCGGGGGGCATGCTCCTCATGGTCATCCCCGGCAGACGCCACCTCTGGGAGCTCAAATGCGCCGTCTATGACAGCCCCTATGAGAACGAGGTGAAGGACTATGCGCTCGAGGGCTTTCAGTTCTGTGACAGGCTGTGTACGGACAAAACGATCACGCTTCTGACCCCCGGGGACATCCGTGCGCTCTTTGCCATGACGCCCTATGCCTACCGCACGGGTGCCAAAGAGCGTGAGCGTTTGCAGGCATTGCAGCAGCTGACGACCTGCACACAGTTTGAGGTGCTGGTCTACCGAAAATCAGATTGAGAGGAAGGGTACATCATGCGTTTACTGGTCATTGACGGCAACAGCATCGTCAACCGGGCATTCTACGGAGTCAAGGCACTTGCGAACAAGGAGGGCATCTTTACCAATGCCCTGTACGGCTTCATGAACATCTATCTGAAGGAAGCGGAGAGCGTGAAGCCCGATGCCGTGGCAGCGGCCTTCGATCTGAAGGCACCGACCTTCCGGCATAAAGCGGATGCCGCCTATAAGGCCAACCGCAAGGGGATGCCGGAGGAGCTTGCCATGCAGATGCCCTACCTCAAAGAGCTCTTAGGGGATCTGGGGATCGCGTGTGTGAGCTGTGAGGGGTACGAGGCCGATGACATCCTGGGCACCCTTGCCGCTGCCTGTGAACGGGAGGGGCACGAGTGCATCCTCATGACGGGCGACCGGGACAGCTTACAGCTCGTGTCCGATCAGGTGACCGTACACCTTGTCACGAACAAGGGGACGATCCCCTATACGCCCGCCTTTTTTGAGGAGGAGTACGGCTTTGTCCCCGATCATCTGCGCGATCTCAAGGCGCTCATGGGCGACAGCTCCGATAACATCCCCGGCATCCGGGGCATCGGCGAAAAGACCGCCATGGCGCTCATCCGGGACTGGGGGACCATCGAGGAGATGTATGCGCATATGGACGAGGTGCAGGCCACGCCCCGCATCCGGGAAAAGCTCGAGGGCGGCCGGGCGGATGCCGAGCACAGCAAATGGCTTGCCACGATCGTGCGGGATGCGCCCGTGTCCTGCCGGATCGGGGACTATACCCCCGCGAAATGGCGGACCGACGAGCTGCGCCGCCTGCTCACAAGGCTCGAGCTGCACCGCCTGCTCGAGCGGCTGCATCTGACACCGCTCGGGGAGGCCGCCCCCGCGCAGAAGGACGCGCCGGTAGCGGCTCGTGCACTCACCGAATGCCCCTTCAGTGAGGCGGCCTGTGCTCCGGGGCGTGCGGCCTATACCCTCCGGGAGGGCGTGCTGCGGGTAGTGCGGGAGGAGCGGGTCTATGTAACATCGGATCCCGCGCAGATCCTCGCCTTTCTGACAAGCGATGCGGACAAGCTCACGGACGATGCCAAGCCCCATTACCGCTATGCCCTCTCACACGCAGGTGCGCTCCGGGGGATCGTCTTTGATGCCGCCGTATGCGGGTACCTCCTCGAGCCCTCGGGCAAGGATTACAGCGTGGCCGCCGTGTGTGCAGGACTTGGCGTGCCGTATTTCGAGACCCTCGGTGAGAACGCCGATGCCGCCTCCCTGCCCGGTCTTGCCGAAAAAGGGCTGCACCAGCTCGAGGACCTCGGGATGCTCCGGCTCTGGCAGGAGGTGGAGCTCCCGCTGACGCGGGTGCTCGCGTCCATGGAGCATGTGGGGATGCGCACGCTCCCCGACGGCATCCGCGCCTTCGGGGAGGAGCTGAGCGGGCGCATCGGGCAGCTGCAGGCAAGGATCTACGAGCTTGCAGGGAGGGAATTCAACATCGCCTCCCCCCGGCAGCTCGGGACCGTGCTCTTTGAGGAGCTCGGGCTGCCGCCGAAGAAAAAGACCAAGAGCGGCTATTCCACGAGCGCGGAGGTCCTCTCGGAGCTGAGCGATGCGCATCCCGTGATCCCGCTCATTCTCGAGTACCGGCAGTACACCAAGCTCCAGTCCACCTATGTGGACGGACTGCTCTCGTGCATCGGGGAGGACGGGCGGATCCATACGAATTTCCGTCAGACCGAGACCCGCACGGGCCGGCTCTCCTCCACCGAGCCGAACCTCCAGAACATCCCCGTGCGCACGGAGCTCGGGGCGCAGATGCGCACGTTCTTTGCCGCCTCGGACGGCTGCGTGCTGCTCGATGCCGACTACAGCCAGATCGAGCTGCGCCTGATGGCGCATTTGAGCGGCGATGAGGCCATGCAGGAGGCCTTCCGCTCCGGGGCGGACATCCATACTGCCACCGCCGCCAAGGTCTTTGACATGCCCGAGGATTTTGTCACCCCCGAGATGCGCTCGGCGGCCAAGGCCGTGAATTTCGGCATCCTCTACGGCATGGGCGCCTTCTCCCTCTCGAAGGACATCCATGTGTCCCTCGCCCGCGCCAAGCAGTATATCGCCGATTATCTCGGGTCCTTCCCGAAGGTGTCGGGCTTCCTTGACCGCATCGTCGAGGATGCGATCCGGGACGGCTATGTCTGCACGATGCTCGGCAGACGCCGCTATGTGCCGGAGCTTGCCGCGAAAAACAAGGTGGTGCAGGCCGCCGGACGGCGCATCGCCATGAACACCCCCGTGCAGGGGTCGGCAGCGGACCTCATCAAGCTTGCCATGGTGCATGTCCATACCCGGCTTTCCCGGGAGGTCCCCGAGGCAAGGCTCCTCATGCAGGTCCACGATGAGCTGATCGTGGAGGTGCCGGAGGACTGCAAGGAACAGGCCGCTGCCATTCTCAAGGAGGAGATGGAGCAGGTGGCCGACCTGTCCGTGCCGCTGACCGTTACGGTCGGCATGGGGAGGACGTGGTACGATGCCAAGTGTTGAGCGGCTCACCGCACAGGATGTGCAGGCACTCAGCGCCTGTGCCGCGCTCGGGACGCAGTGCCTTGCCGAGGGCTGGTCGTATGACGCCCTTATGGAAACGGCAGGGAGCGCATCGGGCTGCATCTTAGCGGCCCTCTCCGGGGAGGGGGCAGTGCTGGGCTTTCTCGCGGCAAATCTCGTCCCCCCCGAGGGGGAGCTCCTTGAGATCGCCGTGGCGCCGGACTGCCGCCGCCGTGGCATCGGCAGACAGCTCGTGCAGGCACTGATCAGAACCCTTGGAGAAGGGCAGCTTTTTTTAGAGGTGCGTATGTCCAATGCGCCGGCCATTGCGCTGTATGAGCAGTGCGGCTTTGTGCGTGTGGGCGTGCGTAAGCGATTCTATCAGCATCCCACGGAGGATGCTGCCGTGATGTGCCTGGAGATCCCGGGCGAACAGACAGGAGGCGGAAGCGATGGCATTTGACGGTGCCTATCTATACACAGTGGCAAGGGAGCTGACGGGACTCATCGGCTGCCGGGTGGACAGGATCCACCAGCCGACGCGGGACGAGGTGCTCCTGCGCATGCGGGGCAGGGAGGGCGCTGCCGCCGTGCTCGTGAGCGTATCGGGCGGGAGCGCGAGGATCCACCTGACGCAGATCCCCATCGAGAGTCCGGCTGCCCCGCCGATGTTCTGCATGCTCCTGCGCAAGCATCTGAGCAGCGGCAAGCTCACCGGCGTGCGGCAGGAGGGCCTGGAACGCATCCTCTTTCTGGAATTCCAGTGCGTGGACGAGCTCGGGGATGTCGTGCAGAAGACCCTTGCCTGTGAGGTCATGGGCCGCTATTCCAACTGCGTGCTCATCGACGGGGAGGGGAAGGTCATCGACAGCCTGCGGCGCAATGCGGATGTCACCCGTGAGCGCGTGCTGCTCCCGGGCTTCCCCTATGAGATGCCAAGACGCCGCGCACAGCTCAATTTCCTCACTGCCGATGCGGATACGGTCCGCAATGCCCTGCTGCTTGCCCCCGATGCGCCCCTTGACAAGGCGCTCCTTGGCATCTTCGAGGGCGTCTCCCCCCTGCTGGCCCGGGAATGGGTGTACTATGCAGGGCACGGGCAGGCGCTGCGCACGGGGGAGGTGTCCGGGGATACCGCGGACCGGCTGCTCTTTGCCATTTCGCGCACAAAGCAGATGCTCCTCGAAAACACCTGCGCCTTCCATCTTCTGCGCACACCGGAGGGGACGCTCAAGGATTACTGCTTTATGCGCCCGGAGCAGTACGGGAGCCTCATGGTCTGCGTGCCGTGCGCATCGGCCAGTGAAACGCTCGATGCCTTCTATGCCCAGCGCGACGGGGAAGCACGGATGAAGCAGCGGGCGGCGGACCTGTTCCGGATCCTCATGACAAGGCTCGAGCGCGTCAGCCGCAAGCTCGCCCACCAGCGCGAGGAGCTGTCCCGGACGGACAGCATGGCACAGGATCGGCTGTACGGGGAGCTGCTCTCGGCCAATCTCTACCGGATCGAGAAGGGGGATACGGCAGCGGTCGTGGAGAATTTCTACGAACCGGACTGCCCCAGCGTCACCATCCCCCTGCGCTCGTCCCTCACGCCCGCCCAGAATGCGCAGGCCTATTTCACACGCTACCGCAAGGCGGAGACGGCAAGGGAGAAGCTTGCCGAGCAGATCGGGCAGGGTGAGGAGGAGCTGCAATATCTGGAGAGCGTGTTCGATGTGCTCACCCGTGCCGAGACCCTGACGGACCTGTCGCTGCTGCGGGAGGAGCTTGCCGCACAGGGCTATGTCCACCGCCCGAACCAGAAGCAGAAGGCCCCGCGCCAGCAGCCGCCCATGCAGTATGAGACCTCCGACGGCTTTTCCGTGCTGGTCGGGCGCAACAACCGCCAGAACGACCAGCTCACCCTGCGTGAGGCCTCCCGGCAGGATCTGTGGCTGCATACCCAGAACATCCCCGGGTCCCATGTGATCCTTGTCACAAACGGCCGGGAGCCGACGGAAACGGCCATCCGGGAGGCCGCCGTGCTTGCCGCCTATCACAGCAAGGCGCGGGATTCCTCCCAGGTACCGGTGGATTACACGAAGGTCTGCTATGTCAAGAAGCCGGGCGGGGCAAGGCCGGGCATGGTGATCTTCACACACCAGCAGACGGTCTATGTGACCCCGGATGCCGCCCTGTGTGAGCGGCTGTCCCGATGATCCCGCAGCGTCTCCCGGCAGCATTTTTCCACCGGGACTGCCTGGAGGTCGCACCGGCGCTCGTGGGCAAGCTCCTTGTGCGAAGGCTCCCTAACGGCACGGTGCTGACCGAGCGCATCGCGGAAACAGAAGCCTACCGCGGCACGGAGGACCTGGCCTGTCATGCCTCGAAGGGGCGCACGAAGCGCACGGAGCTTCTCTACCGGGAGAGCGGCGTTTTGTATGTGTACCTGTGCTACGGCGTCCACTGGCTCATGAACGTCATCACCGGCGAGCCGGAGGAGCCCCAGGGCGTGCTTTTGCGGGCGGGCGTGACGGCAGGGGGACCGGGTCGGCTGACAAAGCTTTTGCAGGTGGACGGCCGCTTCAACGGCAGGAGCATCCTCACGCAGGAGTCGCTTTGGATCGCCGATGACGGATTTTCCTGCACCTGGCATACGGATGTCCGGGTGGGCATCGACTATGCGGGGGAATACTGGAAGAGCCGCCCGTGGCGGTTTGTGATGGATGGGAAGGAGGGCGCATGATGGAGGAACGGCTGCGCATTGAGATCCACCAGTCGGATCTCTTTTTTACCGCGGGCATGACCTGTGCCATGCTCGGACTGTTCCTTGTGCTGGCAGGCGTGCTGTATGCCCCGACACTGTGGGGCGTTCTGTTGTTCGTGGCAGCACTGGCGGGCTGGATCGCCGCGGCGCATCTCTATGAAAAGCGCCCGACGGTGATCTGGTCGGACGGGAAGGTACTGCGCTGGCATCATCTGTGCGGCACCCGGGCGCTTGCGCTGTCCGCGGTCACGGGTATGCGCTGCGAGCCGTACACCGTGCGCACACGCTACGGAGCATATCAGCGCATCCGGCTGACACTGCGGACAAATGATGATCGGCTTGGAGATGTCGAATTCAATGACAGCGTGGAAACATCCGCACTTTTGCAGGAAAAGCTGAGCGGCATCCCGACCGAGGTCCCCCTCATGACCCTGTATGCCTATCTGAAGGCGCATGGATGCCCGTCATAAAAACAAAGCGCATAGGATCGCCTCCTATGCGCTTTTGCTGATTTATACAGTTGTTCTCTCCACCCCGGGGCCGGAGTCCCAAAAGAGGGTGCGCGTGTGGCCATCAGCCCCCTGACAATCAGCAGATGTGGGGCCGGAGCCCCAAAAACGGGGGGCGCGTGTGGACGTCAGCCCCTCTGACGATCAGCAGATATGTGGCCGGAGCCCCCAAAAACGGGTGCGCGTGTGGCCGTCAGCCCCCTCTAAAAACCAGCAGATGTGTGGCTGGAGCCCCAAAAACAGGGTGCGCGTGTGGCCGTCAGCCCCTCTGACGATCAGCAGATGTGGGGCCGGAGCCCCAAAAGCAGGGGTGCGCGTGTGGCCATCAGCCCCCAAAAAACGGGGGGTGTGGGGGGCCGAAGGCCCCCCACAAGAAAAAAGAAAACTCCCCCCGCGTGCGTCAGCACGCAAGGGGGGTGCATGCCGTAAGGCATGCGGGGGGCCACAGATGGGCGGCCTTCCCTATGCACTCTCCACAAGCCGCAGATCCGACAGCAGGGGCCCGGTCATCTCCTGCGGGAGCACCCCGGCATGTTCCTCCGCCTTCCGTCTTATCTCACATGCAAGGGCAGCGGGGACCCTGAGATAGAGATTGCGCCTTGACAGGGCAAGGGCGATGCGCTCGTGCAGGAGATGCTGCCGTGCATACAGCTCGAGCAGGAACGGTACGGCATCCCAGCCGCCCTGCCGGCACAAAAGCAGCAGGAGCCGCCGGCGCAGGGTGGGATCCTCCGAGCGCTCATAGGCGGCAAAGAGCTCCGAAGGCGCATACCGGAAGCCCTTGGACTGAACGAGCCGGAAGGCCGTGCGGGCAGCGCGTTTGTCCGCACCCGAGAGCGCTGCAAAGACATGCGCAGCCGCATCGTCCGCACCGAGCCGGGTAAGGGAGATGAGTGCCTCGGCGCGGGTCCTGTCGGATGCAAGATAGAGCGCAATGAGCGGGATCTCCTCAGCCGTCCCCAGCTCCCCGACCGCCAGGACCGCGCCCGGCTCGGGCAGACGCCGCCGGACGTAGCCCAGGCAGTCAAAGCCCGCGCGTTTGAGGAAAAAGGCCGTCATCTCGCGCAGCTGCCGGTACGGGTCGATCAGGAGCTCCTCAAAGCCGTCCCAGACCCCGTCCTGCCGGATGCGTCTGGCCGCGGCATGCTGCCGGACAATGCCGTCCCGGGAGGACAGCAGCGGGAGCAGCCGCTCCTCCGGGATCTTCCCGCTGCAAAAGCGCAGGTACATGATCTGCAGGGAGCTTCGCAGCCGTTTGTTCGGCTCTGCGGCAAGGAAGGTATGCACCAGCCCGTCATAGGGGGCGGTGTCCGTTTTGGTGTGGACCCGGTACTCGACCAGGAGCGCCCCGTAGCAGAGATTGCGCACGGGGAGGGGAGCGGACAGCACCGCCTCCGGCTCCTGCTCCCAGCGCCGGACCAGTGCCGGATACAGCTCCCACGGACGGAAGCTCTCATCCTGCTTGCAGCGCTTGCTGCGCAGGAGCTTTTCAAAGAGGACCTGGCAGTCGAGCAGCAGGGAGATGGGGGCATCCGGGATCAGATAGCGCAGGGTGCTCCCGGCAAGCCGCCGGATCTCCGGGACCCAGTCGTTGAGCCGCACGAGGATGTAGGGCAGGGCCTCCGGCTCACCAAGGAGCGGGCGCAGACAGCGCTCCCGCAGATACCCCGAGCCGTGCATCGTCCCCAGGCACAGCAGGCTCCGGTAGGATTCCGGCGCGCAGGCACTTTCCCAGATGCCGGGATCGAAGTGCTCCCAGTCAAAGGGGCGCATCGCAGGGATGCACCCAAGATGCAGAAGCTGTGAAGGCGTGAGCGCCTCGCACACCGCCCGGGCCGCTGCCGCCGCACTGCCCACGAGCGCCGTATCCTCCGGATGGCGGACCAGCCGGTCAAACAGCCCCGGCAGACACTCCTGCACCGTGCTTACCGCACCCTTCTGCGCAAGACAGGCCATGACCGCCGCATCCGGTGAGGCCGCCGCGGCCGCCGGGGGCGGTGGTGCCTGTGCGGGGGTGTAGCGCAGCTTCTGTCTGCGGCGGTGGTACCAGATCCCGAGGAGCAGCAGCGCAAAGCCGCCGAAGAGTATGAAAAATCCCATGGAATCCCTCCCTTCAGTTTCCTGAGTTTTATTATAGCACATAATGCACAGTTTGTCAAAAGCAGCAAAAAACACGCTCCCCTGCATCCAGACAGGGGAGCGTGTAATTTATGAAGCATCCGCATACTGATCGAACATGCGGTAGTATTGCAGGCGGTAGTATTCCCGCAGCTCCTCGGAGGCGGCGGCATCGGTCAGCGCCGTAAAGCTCCCGTCCGCATTCAGGGCACCGTAGGAATTGAACGCAGGATAGTCCTTGCGCACCCCGAGCCGGAAGGTATCCCATGCATCGAGCGGCAGGCCTGCCTTTTCCTTGAGGATCCCGGAGAGGTACCCGAGACTGACCGTCCCCTCGTCCTCCCAGTCCACATCGTAATTGGCCCAGAGGATGTAGGGCACCGTGTAGCTCGTCTCGCGCACGGCAATGCTGTCGCCCGCATCGGCATAGAGCGTGCGGTAGGGCATGTCAAGCGCCGGCTGATGGTCACCGAACATCAGAATGACCGTGTCCTCGTCAAAATCCGTGAAATAGTCCGTCAGCTCCCGGAAGGCCTCGTCACTCTCGTGGGCTACGGTCAGGTACTGGTTGATCGCATCGTCCCCGTCCCGGCACAGCGGCAGGGCCTCGAAATCCTCGCCCTCATAGGCATACGAGCCGTGGTTCTGGATGGTGACATTGAAGATGAATTCCGGCGTGTCCGGATCCTTCTGTTCCATGATGTCGCAGATCTTGCGGTAGTCCTCCGCATCACTGATGAAGCCGCGGATGTAGTCAAGATCGCCGAAATAGAGCGAGCGGTCCATGTCCTCGGGCAGGGCATCGAGCATCTCGGGCGTGACCTCGCCGAAATCCTCCCCCGTGAGGAAGCGGTCAAAGCCCATGAACGGGTAGTTGTTGTCGCGGTTCCACTCCGCACCGTGGTACGGGTGCAGGGCCGTTGTCTCGTAGCCAAGGCTTTTCAGGGAGCTTGCCAGCGAATCCGTGCGCTGCCGGATGATCTGGTTGTACGGCACGCATGTCACCGGCAGGAAGGCCATGCTGCTGCCCGTGAGAAATTCCCATTCGGAATTGCAGGTGTACCCGCCGTAGACGGAAACGAGCGCCTTGCCCCTGAGACAGTTCTCATCCAGACTGTGGATGTAGGGCAGAACGTCCTGCGTCAGGTCCAGCTCCCCGGTGAGATCATAGTCGGCCAGGGATTCGTTCATGATGACGATGATGTTCGGGGTATGTACTGCCTCGGCAGACGCTTCCCCGGAGAGGACCTCCGCAGCGGCAGCGGCGTCATAGCCCTCGGGCGCCTCGATGCCGTGCTGCTTTGCCTCCACAAAGAGCGAGTAGAGGACGCCGTTTTCACGGGTGAAGGTGTTGATGTCGAATTTGATGTCCCCGTCGTGGTGATTCTCGATCCCCGTGAACATCGCCACCGGGAGCACCAGTCCCAGCGTGGAGGCGCCCCGCAGCAGATTGCGCCGGCGCAGCGCACGGTCGTGGTAATTGCGCAGGAGCAAGAGCTCACAGGTGAGCAGTCCCCCCGAAAAGACCAGCGCCCAGAGCATCCCCCAGGTGGGAATGAACTGATAGCGCCCCGACAGGCGGGCGGCATCCTTGAGACAGAAGAAGTCGCTGAACTGGAACGCCACCGAGCGTGCCTTGATGGAAAACTCATTGGCGATCGAGAGCGCCGCCATGATGACCGCGCCCGCCGCAAGCGTCGGCTTGAGACGCCGGACGATCATCAGCAGGACCGCCATGGCCAGCATCAGCAGCAGAATGTTGAACAGCTGCACATACCATACCACATTAAAATACAGACCGATCTCTAAGAGCACCGGAAAGAGCACTGCCGAAATGACAACGCCCCGCTCCGTGCGGATGGCTGGAAATTTCATCTTATCCTCCTCAATGCTTTCCCCGCGGGACACCCCCGCTGCTTCCCTACAAAGAATGGGCTGCCGGTCCCTCCGGCTTTGTGCAAACTGCCCAATTCCAAGTTCTCTCTTTTATTCAAGTATACCAGAACTGCGAGGGATTGTCAAGTGGGAAATCTTTAAGAAAACCTGAAGATCCGACAAAGAAGGGGGGAGAGCCAAAAGCCCTGTCCGGAGGGCGCCCCGCTTAGCATATTCCCCCGGGGACGAGCATAGTATGCAGTAGGAAAGAAGGGAAGTGGTAGGATGACAGCAACGGAAAATCTCAGGACGGTACTGCCGTATCTGCCGGGGAGCGTGCGGCACAGCCTGGAGCAGATGTCCGGCGAGAACCGCAGCCGGATCCGGGAGGTCCGTCTTCGCAGCGGACGTCCGGCCGCTGTGGACCTCGGGGGACGCGAGTACCTCCTGACGCCCGACGGCGGCACGACCGTGCTCCCCGAGGCCGCACTCACCGTCAGCCGGGAGGACCTTGCAAGGAGCCTCCAGGCCGTGTGCGCCTATTCGGTCTACAGCCATGAGCAGGAGCTCACGCAGGGCTATGTGACCGTCCGGGGCGGCTGCCGGGTCGGGATCTGCGGGAGCGTGCAGCGGCAGGGGGACCGGGTGCAGTCCCTGCGCCAGGTCGGGAGCATGAATTTCCGCATCGCCGGCGAATACCCGGGGGTTGCCGAGCGGGCCTTCGGACGCATGGGCGGCACCCGGGCAGGGGGGATCCTCATCGCGGGGAATGTCGGCAGCGGGAAAACGACCTTCCTGCGCGATCTGTGCCGGCTGCTCGGGAACCGCTGCCGCACGGCGCTCGTCGATGAGCGCGGGGAGATCGCTGCCTGTGTGCAGGGTGTGCCGCAGTGCGATGTGGGACTGCATACGGATGTGCTCGACGGCTATCCGCGGGAGGAGGGGATCCTCACGGCGGTCCGGGTGCTCACGCCGGCGTATGTGCTGTGCGATGAGATCGGGACACAGGCGGATGCGCAGGCGCTCCTCCATGCCGCCGGGTGCGGGGTGCAGCTTGCCGCGACCTGCCATGCAGGGAGCTTTGAGGAGCTGCAGCGGCGCAGTGTGATCGCCTCCCTCCTTGACCGGGGCGTGTTCCGGCATCTTGTCGAGCTGTCTGCTGCCGGTGCGCCCGAGAACGTGCGCATGCTGCGGTCATGAAGCTGTTGGGACTTGTGTGCATCGTGCTGGCGGGGGCCCTGGCAGGGCTTGCCGCGTCCGGAAGGCTGCGGAGGGAGGCGGGGCAGTGCGAGCGCCTCATCGGGCTTGTCGGCGAGATGGAGAGCAGCATCCGGTACCGGGGAACGCCCGTGCAGGAGCTGCTGCAAAGCCTTGCGGGGACGGACTTTTCCTTTCCCGGGCGCATCAGTGCGCGGATGGCACCGGACATGCCGCTTCCCGTGCTCTGGCGGGAGGCCGTGGCAGCGGATGCGCAGGTGCCCGCATGTACACGGCAGGTGCTGTGTACGCTCGGGGAAACGCTTGGCACGACGGATACCGCAGGAGCGCTTGCCGCACTGGCACTGTGCAGGGAGGGACTTTCACAGGCAGCCCGTGAGAGCCGTGAGCGCTATGCCCGGCAGGGCCGGATGTTCCGGGCGCTCGGACTGCTCGGCGGTGCGATGGCCGCACTGCTGCTCCTGTAGCAGGAAAGGGAATACATGGAGATGGATCTGATTTTTAAGATCGCCGGCACCGGGATCATCGTTGCCGTGCTCAGTCTGGTGCTCAAGAAGGCCGAGCGGGAGGAGCAGGCGATGATGACGACCCTGGCAGGCCTGATCGTGGTGCTCATGCTCATCATCGACCAGATCAGCGAGCTGTTCGATACGGTCAAGGCGGTGTTCGGGATATGAGCATGGAGGCGGCGGCTGCCTTCTGCATCGTCGGCTGCATCCTGGCACTGAGCTTTAAGCAGTACGAGCGGGCGCAGGCAGCGCTTCTGAGCATCGGCGTGTGCTGCATCGTGTGCATCAGCGCTCTGCCGGAGCTGTCCCGGATCCTGGACACGGCCCGGCTGATCTGCGAGGAGGGAGCACTGGCACCGGAGTATTTTCGCATTCTGTGCAAGGCGGTGGGGATCGCATACATCACGCAGCTGGGCACGGACCTGTGCCGGGACTGCGGCGAATCCGCCATTGCCTCCGCCGTGGAGCTGTGCGGCAGGGTGTGCCTGGTGAGCCTGTCCCTGCCGCTGTTCCTGACGCTGGCACGCACGGTACTGGAGGTGATGGGATGAAGCGTATGGCAGCGGTGCTGCTCGGGATCGTATGCGGCATGATGCTCGTGCTGCGCGGGGGAACACCCGCCGTGAAGGCGTATACCTGCGATGAGACGGTCGGGTCGCTCCTTGGCGCAAGCGGTGTGCAGTCACTGCTCGAGACGGACGGTGCGGATGCCCTGCTGGGCGGCGCGGACCCGTCGGATCCGGAGACCCTCACGGGAATGTCCGCGGGGGACATGCTCTCCTCGGTCGGGGAGATGGCGCGGGAGGCCGTGCGAACGCCCGTACAGCTTGCCGTGCTGCTCCTCGGGGTGATCCTGCTCTCGGCACTCGCCCGGAGCCTTGGCAGCACCGAGGGCGCCGCGGGGGAGGTGTACGAGGTCGTGTGTACGGTCTGCGCCGTGGGGGTCTGTGCAGGACCGCTGAGCACCTGGTTTAGGCAGGCAGCCCTCCTGCTCGGGGGGGCCTCGGACCTCATGCTGGCCTTTGCCGGGGTGTTCGGGGCCGTGCTGACCGTGGGCGGACATGCGGGCGCTGCGGCCGGCTACCAGAGCGGCATCGCCTTCCTGTGCGGACTGGCAGCACAGCTGGCGGTGCGGCTGATCTTCCCGGTGCTGCGCATGTGCATGGCTATGGCGATCGTGGATGCGGTCGATCCCGCCGTGTCGCTCGAGGGGATGCTCCGGTGCATCCGCAAGGCAGCCGCGTGGGTGCTGGGCCTTCTCATGTCGGTGTTCCTGGGCTTCCTGACCGTGCAGAGCATGGTGAGCGCCGCCGCGGACCGGGCCGGGACCAAGGCGGCCAAATACCTCATCTCCGGGGCGGTGCCGGTGGTGGGCGGTGCCGTCTCGGATGCGTATTCGGCACTGCTCGGGAGCATGGGCGTGCTGCGCTCGACCGTGGGGATGACGGGGATCCTGGCACTGCTGTCCCTGGTGCTGCCGGGGATCCTCGAGCTGCTCGCCGCAAGACTGTGTACGGCCTTCGGCGCCGCCGCCGCAGAGCTGTTTGCGGTGCCGCGCCTGACAAGGCTCCTGAAAAATCTCGAATGCGTGCTGGCGCTCGGCTTTTCCGCCGCCGTGAGCTTCTCGGTGATGTTCCTGGTCTCGACCGCCATGATGCTTCTGATCGCTAATAATGGGTAAAAAGGAGGGACCCCATGGAACAGCTTCGTACCTCAGTGACATCGGCCTGCTTTCTCAGCTGCGCGGTGGCGATCGCAGGGATGCTGCGTCCGGGCAAGCGCCTTGACGGACAGCTGCGGTTCCTGTTCGCACTGCTCTTTGTGGTGAGCCTGGTGTCGCCCTTCCTCTCGATGGACCTGACGGCCTTCCCCGCACAGGCGCTCACCGTGCAGGAAACGCAGACACAGGCCCTCGAGGAGGCAGCGCAGGCGGCACTCCTGCGCAATGCAGAGAACGCCTGCGCACAGGCGGTGACCGATCTGCTCTTAGCGCAGGGCATCACCTGTGCGGATGTACATGCATCGATACATATTGACGAGGACGGGCGCATATCCTTGACTGAGGTGGAAGCAGCGTGCAGTGACCCTGCAATGGCTGTCCGGATCCTCCGCGATGCGCTCGGAGAGGGGGTGGAGCTGCATGCTGCGCAGCTTGTGGAATAAGCTCTCACGGAAACGGGATCTGTGGGTCCGGGGCGCAGTGGTGCTCGGGATGGCAGGCCTTGTGCTCATCGCCGTGCCGACGCTCCTGCCGGAGAAGGAGGCGGGTACACCGCAGGCCGAGCAGGAAACGGAGGGCGCCTACCGGGATGCGCTCGAAGCCCAGCTCACCGGGATGCTCTCCGCCATGGAGGGCGTGGGCAGGGTGCGGGTGCTCGTGACGATCGGCTCGAGCGAGAGCTATCACTATGCCAAGGAGGGTGACAAGCTCGTAAACGGCGATGAGGTGCGCTCGAGCAGCACCTATGTGACCGTGGGCGGCTCGGCCAAGGAGCCGCTCGTGGAATATGTGACCCGCCCGGAGATCACCGGCGTGGTGGTGGCCTGTGACGGCGCCGGGAGCGCCGTGGTGGAGGAAGCCGTCTACCGCGCCGTCGGCGTTGCCTGCGGCCTGCCCAGCAGCAGAATCTATGTGACCGGACTGTCATCGTCCGGAGGAAGGGAGTCGTTATCATGAAAAAACCATCCGTTATCATCGGCAAGCGCCAGATCCTCCTGTCCTGCCTGACCGCGCTCCTTGCAGGGGCGGTGTACATCAATTATGCCTATGCCGACGACCTGCCCGTGCAGGGCCCCGCCGCCGATGCACAGCCCGCCTACGGGGATACCGAGTTCGTCAGCCTTGACCTTCCGGAGGAGGAGGCAGCCGCACCGCTTGAGGAGGCCGCACAGGAGGTCAGCGCCGATGCCGGGGAGGATGTCTTTGCCCGCGCAAGACTCGAGCGCACTGCCGGACGCGACGAGGCCGTGCAGACCCTCCAGATGGTCATGGGCGGCGGGGACATCACCCAGGAGGAGGCCGTCACCACCGCACTCGATGCCGTGGAGCTCTCCGCACTCATCGAGAGCGAGGGCAACATCGAATCCCTCATCAAGTCCCAGGGCTTCGACGACTGCGTGGTCTACCTCGGGAAGGATTCCGCCAAGGTCTTAGTGCGTACCGACGGGCTCGAACCCGCCGATGCCGCCCTCATCAAGGACATCATTTTAGGGGAGGTCCCGGTCTCTTCAGAAAATATCAGAATTTTTGAAGTAAAATAGTTGTACTTTTCTGATTTTTTTGGTATAATAGAAGGTAAGGAGCTTTTGCTTTGAAAAATTCGTGCATAATTTCCTGATCCAGGATAAAATGCACCATCATGTCAAAGAAGGGAAGGGTTCATATGGAACAGATGCCCAAGGGAACAAGGAGCATTCATATTTCGGACGAGGTGCTGGCCAAGGTATCCTCGCTTGCCGCACAGGACGTGGAGGGCGCAGCCGGTCTGGCAGGGTCGCCGCGCATCACGAATGTGGGCGGTGCGATCGCCGTGACGGTGCGCATCCTCGTGGCACCCGGCAGCCGTGCCGTACAGGTGGCACGGGAGGTGCAGCAGAAGGTCAAGCAGGGGATACAGGATATGACGGGCGTGACGGCTGTGAGCGTGGATGTGCAGATCAGCGCGATCGCATCCGAATGATCCGCTGCAAGGGAAGAATTTCAAAATTGGAGGAAATGCATGACAAAGCGAGAATACAGAGAAAACGCATTTTTACTGCTCTTTGAGGCATCCTTCCGCGATGACACCCCCGAGGAGCTGTATGCTCTGGCCGAGGAGGTCGAGGAGATCCGCGTGGACAGCAAGGTGCGCTCACTCGTGGAGGGTGTGCTCGGCAAGCAGGAGGAGCTCGATGCGGTCATTGCCGCACACAGCCCGAAGCGTGCCGTGAGCCGCATCCCCCGGATCAATCTGATTTTGCTGCGCATGGCGCTCTATGAGCTGCAATACATCCCGAAAACGCCGGTGAATGTCGTGGTCAGTGAGGCCGTCGGGATCTCCCAGCGCTATACCTTCCAGGAGGATACGGGCTTCATCAACGGCGTGCTCGGTGCCTATGTGCGCAGCATGCCGCCCCGGACCGCTGCGGAGGAAGCCTGATGGCCGTCTATCTCGGACTCGACACCAGCAATTACACGACCTCTGCCGCACTCTATGATACGGCACAGGATGCGGTGATGCAGGCAAAGCAGCTTCTGCCGGTCAGACCCGGTGAGAAGGGCCTGCGCCAGAGCGATGCCGTGTTCCATCATACGGTGCAGCTCCCCGGGGTGCTCTCCCGGCTCACACTGCCGGAGCACCTGGCGGGGATCGGTGTGTCCGTGCGCCCGCGCAATGCCGAAGGCTCCTATATGCCGTGCTTTCTGTGCGGCGAGGGGGCAGCGGACATGCTCGGACAGGCACTGCATGTCCCGGTGTACCGGACGAGCCACCAGATCGGGCATATCTTAGCAGCGCTCTATTCCGCGAAGGCAGAATCGCTCCTGCACGCGCCGTTCCTGGCCTTCCACGTCAGCGGCGGCACGACCGACTGCGTGCTGTGCGAGCCGGATGCGGAGACGCTTTTGCGCATCACCCCGGTGGGGACCTCGCTCGATCTCAAGGCGGGACAGGCCGTTGACCGGGTCGGTGTGATGCTCGGACTGTCCTTTCCGTGCGGGCAGGCGCTCGAGGCGCTTGCGGTGAAAAGCACACGGCGCTTTACCTACCGCCCGACCATGAAGGGCTGCGACTGCTGTCTGTCGGGACTCGAGAACCAGTGCCGCAGACAGCTGGAGGACGGGATGCCCCCGGAGGACATCGCCGCCTTCTGCCTGACTGCCATCGGACAGGTGCTGCGGGAGATGACACTGCGCGCACGGGAGGCGTGCGGGGCGCTGCCCGTGCTGTATGCGGGCGGCGTGATGGCGGATGTGTTCCTGCGCTCCCGGCTCGAGCTTTCGCAGGTGTATTTTGCCGAGCCCGCATTTTCCTGTGACAATGCCGCCGGAACGGCCCTGTATGCCGCACTGTGCGGGGAAGGAGAACGCCTATGGCAGTCCTGACAGTTTCCCAGATCAACCGCTATATGGCATCGAAGGTGCAGGGGGATATGAAGCTGCGGCACTTCCTCATCAAGGGGGAGATCGCCAATTTCACCGCGCACTCGTCCGGGCATTACTACTTCACCCTGCGTGATGCGCAAAGCGGCGTGAAGGCCGTGATGTTCCGCAATATGGCAAGCCGTCTGCCCTTCCTGCCGGAGAACGGGATGCATGTCATCGCCGCGGCAGGCCTCACCGTGTACGAGGCGGGCGGCGTGTACCAGCTGAATGTCACCGATCTCCAGCCCGACGGTGTGGGGACGCAGACGCTTGCCCTCGAGCAGCGCAGGGAGAAGCTGCGCCGGGAGGGGCTCTTTGATGCCGCCGCCAAACGGCCGCTCCCGGCTCTGCCGAAAACGATCGGCGTTGTGACCTCCGGGACGGGCGCTGCGCTCCAGGATATTTTGCAGATCCTGCAAAGGCGCTGCCCCATCGTGCAGGTGCGGGTATTTCCCGTGCTCGTGCAGGGGGCGCAGGCACCCGCCTCCATCGCAAGGGGACTGCGCTTTGCCGATACACAGGGCTGTGATGTGCTGATCCTCGGACGGGGCGGCGGTGCCTCGGAGGATCTGGCGGCGTTCAATACCGAGGAGGTCGCCTATGCCGTGTACGACTGCCATGTACCGGTCATTTCCGCCGTCGGACATGAGGTCGATGTCACGATCGCCGATGCCGTGGCGGACCGCCGGGCACCCACGCCCTCGGCAGCCGCGGAGCTTGCCGTGCCGGACGCTGTGCATCTGCACGAGCAGATCGATATCGCAAGGCGCGGCCTGACAGCCTCCCTCCGGCGCTGTCTCGGGGAGCGGGCGCAGGCACTGACGGCACTGGAGGGACGGCTCGTGCGCTGCCGTCCGGAATACCGCATCCGGGTGCAGGAGGAAGCCCTGCACCATCTGACACAGCGGATGCAGACGGCAATGCAGCATGGACTCGGGAGACGCCATCAGGCACTTTGTTCCATGCAGGAGCGTCTGCAGGCGCTCGATCCGCTGCGGATCTTAGAGCGCGGCTATGCGGCTGTTTACCGGCAGGACGGGACACTTGTGTCCTCCGTATCCCGGGTGCAGCCGGACGAGGAGATCACCGTGAGCGTTGCCGACGGCACGATCCGGGCAAAGGTGGTGGCAACGGATGCAGTATGAAGAAAAGATGCAGGAGCTGACGCAGATCGTCAGCCGGCTCGAGAGCGGCAAGCTCTCATTGGAGGAAGCCTCGAAGCTCTATGCCCGCGGCATGGAGCTGGCAGCGGACTGCCATAAGGTCCTTGAGGAGGCCGTGCTCCAGGTACAGGAGATCCCCGTTCCCGGGGAGACCGGGATGAAAGAGAAGGTGTGATATATGAACGATGTAAAAGAGCAGCTTGGCATCTATGCCCGGCGTGCGGAGGAGGTCCTGCGCTCGCAGCTCGACCGGATGCAGTCGGCCTGTACGGGCATGGACATTGATACATTATTTGCCGCCATGCGGCATTCCCTGGGGGCCGGCGGCAAGCGTATCCGTCCGGCGCTCGTGTATGAATTCTGCCGCGTGTGCGGCGGCGCATTGGAGCAGGCGGATGCAGCGGCATGCGCCATGGAGATGACCCATACCTCGTCGCTGATCTTCGACGATCTGCCGGCGATGGACGACGACGACCTGCGCCGCGGCAAGCCCTCGTGCCACAAGGCCTTCGGTGAGGCCACGGCGATCTTAGCGGGCGATGCACTCATCTGTGCCCCCTTTGCCGTGATGGCACAGGCCGAGGGGCTCGATGATGCGCAGAAGGTGGAGCTTGTGCGCACCCTGTCCGTGCTCGAGGGCGAATCGGGCATGGTCGGCGGCCAGCAGATGGACATGCAGTTCGAGGAGCGCGATGACGTGACCGCCGCAGAGCTGGAAACGATGTGCCTTGGCAAGACCGGGGCGCTCATGGCAGCGGCCTGCCGGATGGGCGTGGTCTGCGCCGGCGGGAGCGAGGCACAGCGCGAGGCGGCGGAGGAATACGGCCGCCTGGTCGGACTTGCCTTCCAGATCATCGACGATGTGCTGGATGTGACGAGCACCGCCGAGCAGCTCGGCAAGCCCATCGGCAGCGATGAGGAGTCCCACAAGACCACCTTCGTGACCCTCCTCGGGCTCGATGGCGCCAGGGAGAGAGCCGCAGCACTCACCGCACAGGCACACGGGGCGCTCGATGCCTTCGGGGATGCACAGTTTCTGCATGATCTGACGGATCTGCTGCTGGTGCGGGTACAATAACCGGTGTGTAAGAGCCTGTTTAAAATCTTCCTATAGCCGTCTTTTCGGCATCTTTCCGCCCTGACTTAGCCCGAAATCCTTGAAATACACCAAGTATTCCTGCGGATTTCGTGCGTCGTCAGAACGAAAATCTGCTCGAAAATCCAGCTATCTCCAGATATTAAACCGGCTCT
>JAFTZY010000007.1 GCA_017460955.1 Oscillospiraceae bacterium | reverse complement strand
GGTGCCGGACATGAGCGCTCCCTCCGCGCCGTCCCTGAACGAGTTCGCCGTGCCGGAGGTGCCGGACCTGAGCGCTCCCTCCGCGCCGTCCCTGAACGAGTTCGCCGTGCCGGAGGTGCCGGACCTGAGTGCTCCCTCCGCGCCGTCCCTGAACGAGTTCGCCGTGCCGGAGGTGCCGGACCTGAGCGCTCCCTCTGCGCCGTCCCTGAACGAGTTCGCCGTGCCGGAGGTGCCGGACCTGAGCGCACCGTCCGCCGATCCCTATGCCGTACCGGAGGTGCCGGATCTGAGCGCACCGTCCGCATCGGAGTTCGATGATTTCGGTGATCTCGATGCCGAGCTCGATGATTTCTCGCTGTCCGACACAGCCGAGCCCGTACCGCCGGTGCAGGAATCCCTGGCCGATGCCCTGCGTGCGATGCAGCAGGCCGGTGCTTCGTTCGATGACGAAGAGGAAGAGGAGGAAGCCGTCGAGGAGGAGCCCGTATACCAGGATCTGCCCGCCGAATTCTCCATGGGTCTGGGCGATGACGAGGAAGTGCCCGAGGAGGATGAGGAGGATCCGGATGCACCGCTTCCGCCCATCCAGGCCATGAGCGTGGCACCCAAGAAGGTGCTTGAGCGCCGTGCCGCAGCCCAGAAGGCCGCACAGCCCGAGGTCAATCCCTTCGCCAATGAGCCTGTCAGCAGCGAGCCGCTGCCCAAGGTCAGAACGATCAACGATGCGCCCAAGGTGACAGCGCCCTCCATGGCAGCACCGCCTCCGAAGCCCGTCGTAAAGCCCGATCCGGTCCTGACAAGACCCCAGCCGGTACCCGCACCCAAGGCACAGCCCGTGCCCCAGCCCGCGCCCGCACCGCAGCCCGTTCAGGCGGCTCCGGTCCAGGCAGCGCCCGTGCAGCAGCCCGTTCAGACAGCACCGGTCCAGGCAGCGCCCGTGCAGCAGCCCGTCCATGCAGCGCCGGTCCAGGCAGCACCCGTGCAGCAGCCGGTCCATGCAGCGCAGCAGCCGGCAGTGCCCCAGGGCTATCCGAATCCTGCCGCACAGCAGATGGGGATGCAGGCCGGTATGGTAATGCAGCAGCAGGCAGTCCAGCCGCCGCGCATGCCGCAGCAGTTCATGGGCTATGATGCAGGCGGTCAGCCCGTCTATGCACCGCAGCAGCCCTATGTACAGCCGCAGATACAGCAGCCGGTACAGCCGCAGATGCAGCAGCCGATGCCGCAGTTCATGGGCTACGATGCAAACGGACAGCCCGTCTATGCACCGCAGCAGCCCTATGTACAGCCCCAGATGCCGCATCAGCCGGCACCGCAGCAGCCCAGAGCCTACACCGCTCCCCAGCAGCCTGCCCGACACATCCCGCAGGAACAGGGCGTACACGTTTCCACGATCGGCGAGAACACGACCGACATGCCCGATGTGATCCGCAATGCGGTCGCCAAGTCCGCAGCGCCCCAGGGCAATATCTTCGATCAGCAGGGCGGCAGCGGTCCGGTGCTTGACTCCCTCGAGGACATCCTCAACCAGATGGGTGAGGACACCTCCCAGTACCAGAAGAAGCAGGAGGAGCAGACCGTCAACATCGAATACGAGGAATACAAGCCCAAGTCCAAGAAGTCCTCGAACAAGAAGAAGGCCTCCAAGGGCGATGAGCCGGAGCATCCGCTCTCCCCGCAGGAGCTCAAGGAAAAGAAGCGCCGCGAAAAGATCGACGCCAATTTCAAGAAGGATCTTGCCAAGAGAGGCTTCTGAGCCCCACGATCACTGAACCAACAGCGGTCCCGCTGCGGTGCTTGCCGCTGTGGGGCCGCTTGCGTTTATTTTCATGTAAGGAGTTTACCATTATGAACGAACAGGAAATCCAGGCCATCCTCGATGAGATCCGCTCGAAGATCACCGGAAACACCTATGAGGATATGCTGTTTTTGCAGTCCCAGGTCAACGAGTACAGCAAGTCCGAGGCGGGCAAGGCCGTGGCCGACGAGATCACGAAATTCGCCCTGTCCCTCCTCCCCCAGGAGCAGAAGGACTACATGAACCGCGCCCTCTACATCGGCGAGCGCCGGCTCGACCAGGTCTATGCCGAGGCCCGCAAGCTCATGAACGAGCATCTCAACGACAAGGCCCTCACCCTCACGCGGCAGCTCTATGACAAGATCATGGAGGAATTTGCCGAGACCGAGACCGAGCGCTTCTTCTGCTTCAGGAATCTGCTCGAATCCAATCTCTACCAGATCATGTACCACCCGGAGAAGAAGCTGCTCCATGCGCCCTTTGATTTCTCGCGCTACCTGCTTGCACACGCCTTCAATCTGATCGAGCTGCGCCGGGCACCCGAGGCCATCCCGGTGCTCCAGGAGGCCATCCGCTTCAATCCCACCAATCCCGATCCGCGCTTTGAGCTGGCCGAGGTCTACAAGCTCCTGGGCGACAAGGAGCAGCTGCTCCAGTGCATCCGGGACACGCTGCCCTTCTGCACGACCCCCTACGGCCTGTCCCGCTGCTACACCAATATGGGCTACTACTGCGTGGAAAGCAAGGATTACGAAGCCGCCGTGCATTTCTATTTTGAGAGCCTGCTGTTTGTGGATCATCCGGCAGTTCCCGGCGAGCTCAAGCATGTTTCCCTGCTCATGGGCAAGCGCATTACCGCGCCGACCCGTGAGGAGGTCCTGGCCACCTTCAAGAAGTACGACATCCAGAACGGCCCGAGCGAGTATGTGGTCCACACAGCCACCCAGCTTGCCAACCAGGCCATGGGGCGCAAGGCCTGGGAGGAGGCATGCTACTACCTGGGCGTGCTGGCCGGCACGACCCATGACGAGGAGGCCGAGCGCACACTGCGCAACTGTGAGGAGCATCTGCGCCTTGAAAAGGAAGGGCTTGAATAAGCCCCACATCGTTCCTGACTGAAGGAGCCCGCTCTTTCAGAATCTGATACAGAAGGGAAGTAACATCATGGTCAAAACAAACATGATGCAGCCGACGGAATGCCGCCGCATCACCGAACAGCACGGGGTCTTTTCCCTGCTCGAGTACGCAAGGGACATCTCGGTGACTGCTGCGAACGCCACGAGTGAGTACTTCGCCGCCCAGATGGGTGTGCGCAAGCGCCAGGTCGTTGCCAACCTCAACGGGAGCGGCATCATTGTCCAGGCCGGTGCCATGCAGTGGATCGCCGGGAATGTCGAGGCCGCCTCGAATGTGACGGGCGCCGGGGATCTTGCCAAGAAGCTCATCGGCGGCAAGGTCACGGGTGAGAGTGCCATCAAGCCGCGCTACCACGGCGTCGGCACGATCGTGCTCGAGCCGACCTACAAGCACATCCTGTTCGAGGATGTCAGCCGGTGGGAGGGCGGCATGGTCATCGAGGACCAGCTCTTCTACGCCAGTGACGATACCGTCATCAGCAAGGTCGTGGCACGCAGCACGCTGTCCTCGGCAGCACTCGGCGGTGAAGGTCTGTTCAACAACTGCCTGAGCGGTCAGGGCATTGCCGTCCTGGAGAGCCCCGTGCCCCGCGCAGAGCTGGTGATCATGGAGCTGACCGAGCCGAACGACGTGGTCAAGATCGACGGCAACATGGCCATTGCCTGGAGCAACTCCCTGAAATTCACCGTGGAGCGCACCACCAAGACGCTGCTCGGCTCCGCCGCCTCCGGTGAGGGCTTTGTGAACGTCTACAGAGGCCGCGGCCGCATCCTGATGGCACCGGTCGCAAAATAGATCCCCAAGATCCAACAAAAGGAGAGAATTGTTTGACATACTTTGGTACACCGGAGATCGCAGCCTGACCGGGAGGTCGGTCTGCTATCCGCCTCCCGGTCAGCTCGGATAACAAACATCACTGACCATTCGGGAGGGATCCATCATGAACCAAAATTTCATCATCCGCAGAGAAACACAGAAGGATCACGCAGCCGTCGAGCAGCTCATCCGGGAGGCATTCTGGAATGTCTACCGTCCGGGATGCAGCGAGCACTATGTCATGCACTGTCTCCGGGACGATCCTGCCTTTGTGCAGGAGCTGGACCTGGTGATGGAGCAGGACGGCCGCCTGATCGGGCAGAACATGTTCATGCGCACCGTGATCGAGGGCGATGACGGGCGCGTGACGAAGGTCCTGACAATGGGCCCGATCTGCATCGCACCGGATCTGCAGCGGCACGGCTACGGCAAGGCACTGCTGGACGATTCCCTTGCACGGGCGGCACAGCTCGGCTTCGGCGCGGTGCTCTTTGAAGGCAACATCGATTTTTACGGCAAAAGCGGTTTCGTGCAGGCAGGCACGTTCGGGATCCGCTATCACGATCTGCCGGAGGATGCGGATGCGTCCTTCTTCCTTGGCAGGGAGCTGATCCCGGGGTATCTCGCCGGCGTGACGGGCGTCTACCGGACACCGCCGGGGTACTATGTGGACGATGCCGCACTCGAGGCATTCGACAGGGCCTTCCCCAAAAAGGAAAAGCTGCGTCTGCCGGGACAGCTCTTTGATTGACCCCAACACAAAAAGCCTGAGAACCACATGGTTCTCAGGCTTTCTCTTTTATGACTCCGTCGGGCTCTCTGACTGCGCTGCGGTCTCCTCCGGAGCGGCATCCGTGCTGTCCCCGATCGTTTCCGCCGTTTCACCTTCCGGATCGGCAGGCTCCTCCGGTGCGGCAGGCTCCTCCGTCTCCCCGGTCAGGTCCCCGAGGGTGACCACGGCTTCGGAATTGTACAGCGCGATCATCGTGTCCGCGGGGGTGTATGCCTCGGAATACTTCCCCTCCCCGTCGATGAGGTACTCGCCGTACCACAGTCCGAAGAAGCTCCAGATGCAGTTGTCACGGAACATCAGGTTCACATCCGGCACCGTACTGCATTCGCTCAGTGCCAGCAGCTTCTCCCCGCCCGTCATGCGCGAGAGGGAGACGTACTGCTCATAGCGGCTGCCGAAGGGCTTGTCCGCGGGCAGATAGATGTCGAGTGCCGCAATGTCGTACATGTCCGCATCGACCAGGTAATCCTGGCTCTGGCCGTTCCAGACCCAGATGAGATTGTGCAGCCCGTGGTACTGCGTCATGCGCACATACATCACGCGCCACAGCCAGCGGTACGCCTGGGGACCTGCACTGCCCCACCAGAACCAGTCGCCGCCCGCTTCGTGCAGCGGACGCCACAGCACGGGAATGTCCGCATCGGCAAGGGGCTGCAGGGCCTCCGCAATGCTGTCGATGTCCCGCAGGATCGCCGCGCAGTCCGAGGTGATGGCACCCCTGGACACGAGCGCCTGGATCTCCTCGTCCGTGAGCATGGCCACATCGACCTCGTACTGCTCCTCCGGTACGGCGGGTGTGCTCTGCGCAAGCGCCTCCATCTGCGTCTCGCCGGCGCCCATACCCGGCTCATCGTCCTCCTGGGTAGATGCCTCCCCGGTCTCTTCCTCGAGGTCCTCTTCGATCGTCTGCATCGGCATCTGGGCTTCGGGAAGCTGTGAATCGGTCACGGCCGGCATGGCATCGAGCAGGGAGAAATCCGCATCCTCCGCATACACCGTGCTCACGCCCGTGGGCGCATCCCAGTGCCACATCAGGCCCACGATGCCGCCCCTTGCCGCCCAGTCCGCACTCGCGGCAATCACATCGCCCTCATCGGCGTTGCTGTTGGTCGTATACCCCTCAAGATCCCCGAAGCGGATGGCGGGGGACTTGCCCGTCAGATGCCGGATGAGCTCGATCTCGGTGTTGCTCTCCCCGGCGCAGTACTGGCCGGTGATCGTCCGCTTGCCGTAGTGCTCGCCGAGCAGCTTCATGAGCGCCTTCGCGCCCTCGGAGGCCTCCTTGTCACACAGCGGATAGACCTCGCGGTATTCCATCTCGTACATTTCCCGGTAATCGGCGATCTCGAAATAATCGAGCAGGAAATCCCCGTCGATCTCGCCGACCGACAGCACGGCCGGTCCCTCGGGCAGGTACACGCCGGAGATCGTCACACGCACGAAATGGTCAAATTCCTCGATCGTGAACTGTCCGATCTCCTCGCCGTTGAGCAGCAGCGCATTGGTCACGGGCGAGGCGGCGGCCACACTGACGGTGATGTCATAGTGCTGGGCAGCCGGGATGTCGAAGGTCGCCTCCACGCTGTCCCCCGCCCGGAGGGCAAAGCCTGCCAGATAACCGGCACCGCTGAAGCCCGGCTGGTTGCTGTCCACGACGAGCTCCCCCGTGAAGGCCGCATCCTCCGCCTCCACGAGCATCAGGGTATCCTCCGGATCGACCGGCTCGACCTCGAGCGGCACCACCGGATAATCCGGCACGGGATCGTCCGCCTCGGTCACGGGCTCGCCGCGTTCGTCGGTCGCCGTGATCTGTCTGACGGGGGGACTGTCCGTACTGCTCTCGATCTGCACGGGCGTCTCCTCAGGCGCTCTGACGCGCATGACGGCAATGATCACCGCTGCGATCACCACGATCGTCAGAAGCACGGTGCAGCCGAGCATCATCCATTTCTTTCTGGTCATCCTTAGCGCCTCCTTATGCCTGTGCCAGATAGCAGCAGCCGGGCTGCGTTTCAAAGCAGATCACGCCGCCCTGCAGCTGTGCATTCACGGTCCCGCCGTCACTGCGGCGCACGCTGACCACGCCCTGTGTGCGCAGCCTGCACGGTGTACCGCGTTCGGACACGATCTGCGCGGCGGTGAGCTTTCCGTCCTTCCATTCCATCGACACGGTAAAGCCGCCCCTTGCGCGCAGGCCGCTGATGCTGCCGCTCTCCCATGTCTTGGGGAGGGCGGGCAGCAGGAAGAGCTCCCCGCTGTGGCTTTGCAGCAGCACCTCGGCAATGCCGGCGGCGCCGCCGAAATTCCCGTCGATCTGGAAGGGCGGGTGGGAATCGAGCAGATTCGGGTTGGTCGAATGGGCCAGGAGCTTGCGCAGGTTCTCATAGGCCATATCCGCATCGCACAGCCTTGCCCACATATTGACGATCCATGCGCAGCTCCAGCCGGTATGGCCGCCGCCGTGGATGAGCCGGCGGATCATGGTCGCACGGGCAGCTGCGGCGGCTTTCGGGTCCTTGTGGGGGGTGATGAGATCGGCCGGATGCAGCGCAAAGAGCTGGGAGATATGGCGGTGGCCGATCTCGACCTCGTCATAATCCTTCGCCCACTCCATGATCTGCCCGTACTTGCCGATGCTGATGGGCGGGAGCTTTGTGAGCATCTGCGAGAGCGTCCCGGCCAGCTCCTGCCCCTCGTTTAAGATCCCGGCGGCCTCGATCACGTCCCGGAACAGAACGGTGATGATCTGCGTGTCCATGGACGGCCCGATGCACAGACTGCCCTGGGTGCCGCTCTCGGTGCGGTAGGTATTCTCCGGCGAGACGGAGGGGCCTGTCACGAGCTGTCCCTCGTCGTTCTCAAAGAGGTAATCGCAGAAGAACTGTGCTGCGGCGCACAGGGTATCAAAGTGCGTGCGCAGAAATTCCGTGTCCCCGGTGAAGCGGTAATGCTCCAGGATGTGCAGGCACAGCCAGGCTGCGCCCATCGGCCAGATCGTGGCCGGCATCCACAGGTCCTGCGGGGCACAGTCGCCCCAGATGTCAGTATTGTGGTGGCAGCAGAAGCCCCTTGCATGGTACATCTCCCGTGCCGTGCGCTCGCCGTCCGGGCGCATCCGCTCGATGAGATCGAACAGCGGCAGGTGGCATTCGGGCAGGGCACAGACCTCCGCAGGCCAGTAATTCATCTCGGTGTTGATGTTGATGGTGAAGCGGCAGCCCCATGCCGGCCACATATCCTGATTCCAGATCCCCTGGAGGTTGAGCGGCTGGCTCCCCGGCCGGGAGCCGGCGATCATCAGGTAGCGCCCGTAATTGAAATAGAGCACGGCCAGGTGATTGTCCCGGATGAGCTTGTGGCATTCCTTGTCGTCATCGGGACTGCCCTTGAGGCGTGTCAGGCGCTCATCGGTCGAAAGCTGTGCCGCCTCGTCGTCGCTGTTGTCGCACAGTGTAAAGGACACGCGGTCATAGAGACTCTTGTAGTCGGCAGAATGCGCTTCATACAGCGCAGTATAGAGCGCGGTCACATCCTCGGCGCCCGCGATCCCCCCGCGCAGGCGTTCGAGCGCCCGTTCGGTGTACCGCTCGCCCTCATAGAAGCTCGTTTCCATGGAAAGGAGCACCAGTGCCTCATCCGCCCCCTCCACGGACAGTGAATGGCCGACCGTTTCGAGGGTACCGCCGCGGTGCAGCACGGTCAGGCCTGCGGCAAAGAAGATGCCGTCGCGGCTGCCGGTGCCGCCGGTGTAAAGGAGGGTATCCAAGGAGATAGGGCGGTTGTTGTCGTAGTAGTCCTCACGGCCGTCAAGACAGGCCGAGAAGGTCAGGGCGCCCGCCGCATCCGCCGTCAGGTGGATGACCAGGAGCTGTGCCGGGTACGAGGCAAAGACCTCCCGGATAAAGGTCACGCCGGCATCGTCATGGAACTGCGTGCGTGCCACAGCATCGCGCAGATCGAGCGAGCGGCAGTATTCCCGTGCCTTGCCGGTGAAGCTGTGGTACATCGTCAGCTCCCCGAGGGGCATGTAGTGGCGGGCGTTGGGCGGGGTGCCCTGCATATGGCGGAAGGCGAGCGCCTCGGCCTCTTCGATGCGCTCCTCCTGCAAAAGCTGCCGGATCTGCCGGAAGCCCTCATAGGCCCTCGGGTTGAGACGGTCCCGCTTGCCGCCCGAATAGACGGAATCCTCGTTGAGCTTTATGACATCCTTGGCGGCACCGCCGAACACCATACCGCCCATGCGGCCGTTTCCGACGGGAAGGGCATGGTCAAAATCCGGCGCTTCCTTCCGGTACCAAAGCAGATGTTCTGTATTCATATAGTTTCTCCTATGCTTCATGTTCCGATACTCATACATGGTACATTATAGCATAAGACCGCCCGGATTGCAAGGAACCGGGCGGTCTTTCGGAAATTTTCACAAAAATGCGGGATCACACCGCAGGATTTTCGGGATGACGCATTACAACACAAACTCCCCATTCCGGTAATCCACGGTCAGTGTCGTGCCGGGGGCGGGGTCACACGCGATCATGTGCTTGGCAATGAGCGTTTCGAGCTTGCCCTGGAGGTAGCGGCGCAGGGGTCTGGCACCGAAGCTCATGTCGTAGCTGTTCTCCACGACTGCACGCTTGGCTGCATCCGTGAGGGCCACATCGAGCTGATGCGTCCGCAGACGGCCCCGCAGCTCGCCCAGCAGCAGATCCACGATCCTGTAGACCTCGTCCATCCCGAGCGGATGGAAGATCACGGTCTCGTCGAGACGGTTGAGGAACTCCGGCCGGAAGCTCTGCCGCAGCAGCGTCTGGACCTCCTGCATCGCCTCCTCCGTCAGCTCCCCGTGCTGCTCCACACTCTCAAGGATGTACGGGGAGCCCAGGTTCGAGGTCATGATGAGGATGGTGTTCTTGAAGTCCACGATGCGCCCCTGCGAATCCGTCAGACGCCCGTCATCGAGCACCTGCAAGAGCAGATTGAACACATCCGGATGCGCCTTCTCCACCTCGTCGAGCAGTACGACCGAATAGGGCTTGCGGCGCACGGCCTCCGTGAGCTGGCCGCCCTCCTCATAGCCGACATATCCGGGAGGCGCCCCGATCAGGCGGCTGACGCTGAATTTCTCCATATACTCGCTCATGTCGATGCGCACCATGCTGTTCTCGTCATCGAACAGCGCCTGTGCCAGGGACTTGGCAAGCTCCGTCTTGCCCACACCGGTCGGCCCCAGGAAGAGGAAGGACCCGATCGGCCGGTTGGGATCGGCAATGCCCGCACGCGAACGCAGGATGGCCTCACTCACCTTCTGCACGGCCTCGTCCTGGCCGATCACACGCTCATGCAGGATGCCGTCAAGATGCAGCAGCTTCTCGCGCTCGCCCTCCATCAGCTTCGACACCGGGATGCCCGTCCAGCGGCAGATGATCTTGGCGATCTCCTCCGCGGTGACCTCCGCACGCAGAAATTCCGTCTGCTCCTTGCTGCTCTCGAGCCCCTCGAGCTCCTTCTGCAGCTCCGGGAGCCTGCCGTATTTGAGCTGGGCGGCCTTGTTCAGGTCGTACTCGCGCTCGGCACGCTCGATGTCCGCGCCGACCTGCTCGATCTCCTCGCGCAGCTTCTGCACGCGTCCCAGGCTCTGGCGCTCGTTCTCCCACTTGGCCTTCATCTGCGAGAACTTGTCCCGCAGCTCCGAGAGCTCCCGGCGGATCTCCTCAAGATGCTCCTTCGAGATCTGGTCCGTCTCCTTTTGCAGCGCCGTCTCCTCGATCTCAAGCCGGATCATCTGCCGGGAGATGTCGTCGAGCTCCTGCGGCATCGAATCCATCTCCGTGCGGATCATCGCACATGCCTCGTCCACCAGGTCGATGGCCTTGTCCGGGAGGAAGCGGTCGGAGATATACCGGTCGGACAGCGTGGCCGCTGCCAGCAGCGCCCCGTCGTGGATCTTCACGCCGTGGAACACCTCATAGCGCTCCTTGAGGCCTCTGAGGATGGACACGGTATCCTCCACGGTCGGCTCATCGACCATCACGGGCTGGAACCTGCGCTCGAGCGCCTGGTCCTTCTCGATGTACTGCCGGTACTCGTCGAGCGTGGTCGCACCGATGCAGTGCAGCTCGCCCCGTGCCAGCAGGGGCTTCAGGAGATTGCCGGCATCCATGGCACCGTCCGTCTTGCCCGCACCCACGATGGTATGCAGCTCGTCGATGAACAGGATGATGCCGCCCTCGCTCTTCTTGATCTCCTGCAAAACGGCCTTCAGGCGCTCCTCAAATTCGCCCCGATACTTGGCACCGGCAATGAGTGCGCCCAGATCGAGCGAGAAGATCCGGCGGTCACGCAGGCCGTCCGGGACGTCCCCGCGCACGATGCGCAGTGCCAGTCCCTCGGCGATGGCTGTCTTGCCGACGCCCGGCTCACCGATGAGCACGGGGTTGTTCTTGGTCTTTCTCGACAGGATGCGGATGACGTTGCGGATCTCGCTGTCCCGCCCGATCACGGGATCGAGCTTGTTCTGTCTGGCAAGCTCCACCAGGTCCGAGCCGTACTTGGTCAGCACGTCATACGTCTCCTCCGGGTTCTCGCTGGTCACGCGGGTATTGCCGCGCACCTGCATGAGTGCCTGCAAAAAGGCATTCTTGTCCACACGGTACTGCTGCAGGACCTTGCGCAGCGTCCCGTCCGGATGCTCGATGAGCGCAAGCGCGATGTGCTCGACGGACACATAGTCGTCCTTCATCTTCTCCGCGGTCTGCTCCGCGGACGTCAGGGCGCTGTCCACCTCGCGGGAGACATACACCGACCCCGGCTGGCGCCCGCTGCCGGTCACGGCCGGCATGGCGTCGATGCGCTCCTGTAAGCTTTTCTCCATCGCAGCGGTATCCACGTCCAGCTTTTGCAAAAGCTGCCCGATCAGGCCGTTCTCCTGCCGCAGCAGGGCCTGGAACAGGTGTACCTGCTCGATCTGCATATTCTGTGCCCGCAGTGCAATGCTCTGCGCCTCCTGGATGGCCTCCATGGACCGCTGTGTCAGTTTCTGTGTGTTCATACGATGACCTCCTTCTCATATTCCTATCAAGACTGCCGTGCAGTCCTGCTCTTTTCTTAAAACAGCTGTGATTCCCTTGCGCTAAATGCTCGTCTGCGCCCCCTGCACCTCCTGCCGGAAGGCGGACTCGATCCGGACCGCCGTCCCCTGCCGGTCGGACTGTCCGGCCAGCCACGCCTTGAGGTACCGGTCAAAGCGCTCGACATACGCACCGATCATGGTGCCAAGCTCCTCCTCGGTCACATCGGCGGCACGGATGCTGCGCTCGAGCCGTCCCGGTGTGATGCGGTACTGCGTGCCCGCCGCTGCCGGAACATAGCGCTCCTCAAGCGTCATCCACAGCCGGAAGAACGCCTCGAGCACGCTCAGGAGCGCCTGGCTCTGCGTGCGCAGCTGCACCCGCAGCCGTCCTGCCTCGCCGCCCTCCGGCGCACGGTAGAGCTCCACAAAATACTGCACCGTGGGCTTGTACTTGTAATTGAGCTGCGTTTGCAGCGACAGCATATGCTGCGAGGTCTGCTCCAGGATCCGGAACTGCTCCTCCATCCGTGCCTCGACCCCCGAGAACACCGCCTGCATCCGCATCTCCGGCGTGACACAGGACAGATGCTCGGCCAGGATCTGGTTGATGAGGTTCGACCTGCTCGTGTGCAGCCGGTACGCCATCGCATCCACGGCCTCCACCACATCGTCCATCAGCACCAGACTATAGATGCTCTTCTTCATCTCCATGGCCCCCTTCCGATCTTCTGTTTCTATTATACCATGCGCTTCATAATTTGTCAAGTGTTTTAATAATTTTTCTTACAAATTATTTTTTGAAAGCTTCAAATTTATCCGGACAAATAAAAACACCCGACGGCATGTCGGATGTTTTCATAAAGAGGAAGGTAAAAATGTACAGCTTATTTTTGAGTCAATACTCATCTGCACTGCAAGCTGTGACGTTTTTGCGAAAAACCAAATTCCTTAACTGGAGATGATCTCCACTGCGCTAAAGTTAAAAAATTTAATTTTTCTACAGTAAATCCATGACCTCATTTGCGCTTGGACTGCCGCCGCTTGGGAACCGGAATGTTTGAGAGGGGAAAATCCCGGCCCCCGGCTGCTGTCCGGAGAACCATGTGTTTACTGTTTCTCCTATTTTACTCGATTTCGGTCCCGTTTTCAATACACAATTGTATGATATACAAGCTCTTACTCTCTTTTTGCACACGTTTTTTTGGAATTTTCACCGTTTTGTCACCAAATATATGAATATTTTATGAAATCAAGGTGATTCATTTTCTATTCATATTTCCTACATATATGGCCTGCCGAAAAAAGACTCCGGGAGCCTCCCTGTCACAGGAAGCTCCCGGAATCGGCATTTCTATCGGGTCGCAGCGGCGCTGGTCACAAGTCCGGATGTCGGAAAGCTTTCGCCGCAGGGCTCGCCGTTCACATACAGCTGACAATTCATGCCATCGACAATGTCGGGGGTGGACACGAAGAGGGTGTTGCCCGCATAGGGGGAAGTCTCGTCCATGAGCCACGCATCGTTGGCCACAAGGCCCATGCTGCTGCCCGCGTCGAGGGACGGGGTGACGCGCACGGCAATGCCCGCCTGCGTGGAGGTGGCGGTATCCGGCGCGGTGACGCCGCAGCCGATCGCATAGATGCTGCCGCCCGTCAGGGTGAAGGTCGTGCCGGCATAGAGGGCGCTCTTGGTCTCCTTGGGGCCGCCGAAGGTCCGGATGCTGCCGCCGGAGATGTGCAGCGAGCCCTTGGACTTGATACCGTTGGTGCCGCCGGACACACGGAGCGTGCCGCCGGAGACGGTGATGTCGTCATTGGCCATCATGCCGGATTTCACGGCATTGACCGTGATATCGCCGTTCTTGACGATGATGTCGTCGTCGCTCGAGATGCCGTGAGCGTTGTTGGCATTGACGGTCAGGCTCCCGGCGCCCTTGATCTCCAGGGTATCGTTCGAGCACAGTGCGCCGTCATAGGCGGTGCCGGCGCCGTCCGTGAGGACATTGGACGTTCCCTCGATGAGGGTGATCGTCAGGCGCTTGGCGTCGGTGCAGAGAATGGCGGGGCCGGACGGGTTGTTGATGTCCGTGCCGGAGAGCTTGAGCTTTACCTTGTTGACCGTATTGACCTCGACCATGCCGGTCATGCTGCCGGTGAGGATGTAGGTCCCCTCGCCGGTGATGAGGACATGGCCGCTCTCGAAGGTGATGCCCTCGCCCTCGAAGCTGCCGGCGCTCAGGTCGATGACGCCGGACACCCCGGTCTCCTCCGTCACCTCGCCCGGCTCATCGGGCGTATCCGCGGGGAGCTCGGCTGTACTGTCCGCGGACTGCTGTGCGGTGCTGTCCGCGCTCACACTTTGCCCCGCATCGGCCTGTCCGCCGTTTTCCTGCACGCTCCCGGCGTCCCCGGCATTCCCGGTGTTCCCGCTGCTGCCGCCATCCGGGGCTTCTGCGGTATTTCCGGCGCTGCCCGTATTTTCGCTGCCGCCTGCCGTGCCGGAAGCATCTGCATTCCCGGTATTCCCGGCACTGCCCGTATTCCCGGCATTGTCCGCACTCCCGGCACCGGCTGTATTTCCGGCACTTTCTGCATCGGCAGAAGCGGCACTGTCCGCAGTATCCGCAGGACCGGCATCCTCCGCTGCTGCCCCATCTGCCCCCTCTGCGGAGGCGGTGCTGCTGCCGGCGGACTTGGGATTAGTCCCGGCGTCCGTTTTCGAGTCGGTCTTGGGATCCGGTTTGGAATCGGTCTTAGAGTCCGTCCCGGAATCGGTCTGGGAGTCGGTTTTGGGATCCGTTTTGCTGCTGCCCCTGACCTTGACCCGGCTCAGGTCCACGGGCTTGTCATCGTCCGCATCGTCCTCGTCATCGTCCGCATCAGCGTCCTCGTCCTGCACGGTCTGTGTACTGTCGGGCCGGGCGGCATCGGCGGAGGCGGTCTCCTCCTGCTGCCGGCCGCAAGCGAAGGCGGAGCATGCCATGCTCAGCACCAGTGCGAGACACAGCCATTTTCCCATCTGTTTCATGTTCAAATTCCCCCTATGCAGTTATGGAAAACCGGTCGGACAGCATGGCTGCCCGGCCGACGGTAAGCCCCTTACCGGGGCGGGTTCTCCCCACCCCCAACCCCCGCCCCCAGGGGCGGGGGCTATATTGCGGGGCCTACGGCCCCGCACCCCACAAGTACAGAAAGGCCGATCGGGCCTTTCTGTACTTTTTTGATATTACTTCTCGTAGATCCTGTCGTCGTACTTGAACAGGGTCAGGGTCACGGTCATATTGCCGTTGAGGGTGCGCAGCTCGTCGATGAACTTCTTCTGCTCGACATTGTTCGGGAGCTTGATGCTGTAGATGCAGTCGAACATGGAGCCGAAATTCGTGGTCTTGACGCGGCGCAGACGCCACTCGGAGGTGTACTTGTTGAGGACGGCATCGAACAGGCCCTCATAGTTGAGGTTCTCGGGGATGGCGATCTTCAGGGTCATGTCACTGGCCTTGGGTGCGGCATAGTTGAGGACATTGAGCACGAAGAGCACGATGGCCATGATGACGAAGAAGATGACCGCATAGGCGATGTAGCCCATGCCGGTGACCACACCGATGGCCATGGCCATGAACACATAGCCGATGTCCTTGGGATCGGCGGCCACGCTGCGGTAGCGGGTCAGTCCGAAGATACCGGCGATGGCGATACCGCCGATGAAGCTGATGAGCATGAGCAGCACGCACACGATGGGCGGCAGCATGATGAGGGTCACAGCGTAGCTCTGTGCGTAGCCCTCCTTCTTATGGGTGAACATGTAGACCAGGCTCATTCCCACGCCCAAAACGAGGGAGGCGATCAGGCAGGCAAGGAAGCTGCCCATGGTCACGGTGCTGGTGGTGCCGTATACGGCATCACTCGATTGCAGGATGGATTCTAACATGATGATTTCTCCTTTCAGTGTGTGGTCTCAGCGCATGGTCGCGATGCCGGGACGGTAGATGTTCTGGGTGTTGATGTTGTGGACGATGCGCCTGCCGGGCTCCTCGGCCGGTGCCTGCTCCTGTGCGATGGCCGGGGCGTGGAGCGAGCCCTCCTGATAGAGCTTGTTGCGGATAAAGCGCTTGTAGGCGGTGCCGTACTTGGAAAAGCTGATCTTGTAGATCTTCAGCTCCGAGAGGCTCTGGGAGAGCCACAGCGGCATGGCCCCTGCGATCTTGACCTCCATCAGTCTCTGGTTGGGGGCGATGATCTGTGCGCCGTAGCTGGGAAGTCCGAGCGACATATCGTAGCGGCGCTCGGTGATCTCACGGTCGAAGGTCAGCCGGAAATCCGGATCGTCCTTGCCGAAGAAGGCGCTGCGCTGGTAGCTGATGTACTGCTTGGGGGCGACATGGTAGTTGTCCAGGAACACATCGAGCTCGGAGAAGATCTGCTTTTGCAGGTACTTGCTCAGATCGGCGGGCTTCTGGCGGTTGCGGATGTACGCATCGGCCTCGGCGAGGGTCATGGTCACGCGGCGCTTGGTCACGATGCCGCCGACCTTCTTCTTGATCTCCAGGAACACCTTGTCATCCGGGCCCGCCGGGGAGAAGTAGCTGCGCAGCCGGATCTTCTCCTTGTAGTAGGGCTTCTCGAGCGAGGTGCGGATCAGGTAATCGTCGGGCGTATCGTAGTAGAGATTGTAGATGCCGTAATCCTTGCCGCCTACGCAGAATTTGTCGGGATCCATGTACTTGTGGATCTCTCCGAGCAGTGCTTCGTACTGCTCCATGGAGAGCATGAACTTGATCTCTTTCCTCATGAATGTGCTGATTGCCATATATACGATACGGCCGGGCGTCCCTTCCGTATCTTCCGCTCCTTTCTATCTTGGATTCTGTGAGGTCCGTTCCCTCTTGACAGTTTCTATTATAGGGCATGTGTCTTAAAGATTTCTTAAAATCATACAATTTCAGGAAAAATTTTTTTGCAGTTTCACAAAGCCACGTCCGCATTCCGCTGTGTATAAAAGGAGAGTGCAGGGAGCGCACGGGCGCGGGGTCTTTGTACAATTTGTAAACAAAAACTATACATTTTCACTTTTTTATCATAATCACTTGACTTTTCTGAAAAAATCATCTACAATGTAACTATACTATATGTCGATTCATGCCCGGTTTATACCGGAATACAATGTAAGGAGGATCAGCATGAAACAACTATCCATTGCAAAGCGGCTGCTGGCCCTGTGTACGGGTCTGAGCATGCTGCTGACAAGTGCCCCGATGCTCCCTGCCGGCGCGGCAGCCGGTGAGGAGATCGAAAAGCCCGCTGCGGACGAGAAGGTCTTTCCGGATCCGGAGACCCTGGAGCCCGTGGACGTGAACTTCGCCAAGGCATTGCAGCTCTCGCTGTACTTCTATGATGCCAACAAGTGCGGCTCCAGGACCGGGAACCTCGAGTGGCGCGGCGACTGCCACATGGAGGATGCGCATGTCCCGCTCATCCCCATGACGGAGGCCATGGCCGGCACCAACCTGTCACAGGAGTTCATCGACGCACACCGGGACATCCTTGACCCGGACGGCGACGGCACGATCGACGTCGAGGGCGGTATGCATGACGCCGGTGACTGCGTGAAGTTCTGCCTGCCCGGCTCCTATGCCGCCTCCACGCTCGGCTGGGGCTACTATGAATTCAAGGACGCCTATGAGGATGCGGGACAGAAGGAGCATGTCGAGGAGATCCTGCACTGCTTCAACGACTTCTACCTCAAGTGCCTGTACTATGATGAGAACGGCGAGGATGTCCTGGCCTTCTGCTACCAGGTCGGCGAGGGCAACATCGACCACAACTACTGGCTCACCCCGGACCTCCAGGGTACCTGGCTGCTCGACTTCAACCGTCCGGCCTATTTTGCCACGGTCGAGACACCGGCCTCCGATATGTGCGCCGGCGTTGCCGCTTCCCTTGCGGTCAACTACCTCAACTTCAAGGACTCCGAGCCGGAGTACGCCGAGGAATCCCTCAAGGCCGCCAAGGCCCTGTACAAGTTCGCCCGTGAGACGCACTCCGAGGAAATGATCACCAATTCCGACGGACAGACTGCCGGGCAGACCGACAAGGATGCCAACACCTATTCCGATGACGATCCCGATGCCGTGAACGCAGCCGTGGAGAACTCCTCCATGAAGGTCACCTCCCTGGGCTACGACGGCGGCTTCTACACCTCGAGCTACGACTATGACGAGCTGGCATGGGCTGCCGTCTGGCTCTATGAGTGTACGGGGGACGATACCTATATCGACCACATCATCCATGTCAATGAGAACATCTCCGGTGAGATGGGTGCCCATCCGTACACCGGCTACATCCGCCGTATCATCAAGGACACCGGCAACTGCTGGCAGAACATCTGGGTACACTGCTGGGATACCGTCTGGGGCGGCGTCTTTGCCAAGCTTGCCCCCATCACCAACTGCTCGCGTGACTGGTACATCTTCCGCTGGAACCTCGAGTTCTGGAGCGGCATGACCCCTGCCGATGCCGCTGCGGCTACGGGCATTCCTCCGGCCGTGACCTCGCACAAGTACTTCGGCATGGATGACCAGATCTGGAACACCTCCATCACCGCCTCCGAGATCGCCGATCTTCCCGAGGCAGACGGTGCATGGCTGAAAAAGACCCCCGCGGGCTTCGGCATGCTCAACGACTACGGCTCGGCGCGTTACGACACTGCCTTCCAGCTCGAGGCACTGGTCTATGCCAAGGAAACGGGCGATATGACCTTTGCGGACTGGGCTGAAAAGCAGATGGAATACATCATGGGCAACAACCCCATGGGCCGCTCCTACATCGTCGGCTACGACCTCGAGAACGGCGCATCCCATCCGCATCACAGAGCCTCCCACGGCTCCTCCACGCTGAACATGGACGATCCGGAGGACCAGGTACATGTCCTCTGGGGCGCGCTGGTCGGCGGTCCGGATGCCGATGACTGGCACCGTGACCAGACCAAGGACTATATCTACAATGAGGTCGCTGTGGACTACAATGCCGGCTTTGTCGGTGCCTGCGCAGGTCTGTACAAGTACTACGGCAAGGACAAGGGCGACAAGCCCGAGGAGAACTTCCCGCCCTCCGAGGAGAGCATGAAGGGGGAGATCCAGGAATTCACGCTCAAGGCTGCGGTCGGCCAGGAGGACAACATGGCCACACAGGTGCTCATCGAGATCGCCAACCTCTCCTCCGTTCCGCCCCGCTATCTTGAGGGCATTGACGTGCGCTACTACTTCAACATCGGGGAGATGCTCGCAAACGGGCAGTCCCTGGAGAACATCGAGGTGCGCATCGACTACGACTCCGTTAAGTCCAACACCAACGGCGAGTATGAGGTCACCTATGATCTGGTGCAGTACAACGACAAGGGTGACTGCTACATCGAGCTGCACTGGCCGGACTACAAGTTCTACGGCGCCGAGCAGTTCCAGTTCGCACTGATGGACACCACGCAGAATGAGGAGTACACCTTCATCTGGGATCCGTCCAACGACTACAGCCGCAGCACCATCCGCACGGCCGACGAGATCGGCAAGGAGCTCAACGAGGCACCGGAATTCACCGACGGTATCACGATGTATACCGAGGGCAAGCAGGTCTGGGGCACTGCGCCGGACGATGCACCGGAGGAGCCTTCGGCTGCCGTCACCTACGGTGATGCCGACTGCGACGGCGATGTGGACATCATGGATGTCATCTCCGTCAACAAGGATCAGCTCGGTTCGCAGATGCTTTCCACGGAAGGCGCTGCCAATGCCGACGTGGACAAGAGCGGTACCGTCACCTTCACGGATGCCGTTTACATCCTCCAGTCCCTCGTGGAGCTGGTTTCGCTTCCGGTCACCAAGTAACAGCTGTGAGCCCCCCTCCGCAGTCACGGAAGGGGGCTCTTTACAGCTCTTGCAAAAGAACACTGAGTATGCTATAATAGGGATAGCATTCAGAAGATATGCACACAGATGGAAATCCGAAGGGGGAATCATGATGAAAAAACAAGCGATCATCGCCGTCAGCACGGCCTGTCTGCTCCTTGCCGGCACGGCAGGGACCGTATACGCCTACAGCCGCAGTGATGTGGGGGCGCTCCTGCGCTCGATCACACGGCAGGAGGCAGTCAGCGCAGGACAGGATGTGGACGGAAACGGACGGGTGGATGTGATGGATCTGACAACGCTCAAGCAGCTGCTCCAAAGCAGCACGCAGCCGGAGACGGTCAGCGTCCCGGCATCGGCAAATTACGTCAAGCTCCAGAGCCGGACGCTCGAGAAGGACGGCGTGACCTGGCTCGTCCAGAGCGGTTCTGCCGCGGAATTCACCGTCACCGGCACGGAATGCGCCGTCACGCTCACGGGCAGCAGCGGCATCCAAAATGAGGAGAAATACCGCCCGCGCTACGGGATCTTCGTGGATGATGAACTTGTGGAGGATGTGGTCATGGAGGCACAGGAGCAGACCGTCACCCTCTTCTCGGAGAGCAAAGCGCGCACGGCGGATGTGCGCATCATGCTCCTGTCGGAGGCCATGTACGGCGGCGTCGGCATCCGGGACATCACCGTGACCTCGGGTGCCGCAGTCCCGGTGCGCCCGGCCGAGCAGAAGGCACTGCGCATCGGCTTTATCGGCGACTCCATCACCTGTGCCTACGGCGTGCAGGGCAAGCTCGGCGATGCCTTCACCACGGGGACGGAGGATTTCTCGCGCTCCTACGCCTACCTCACCGCCCGCTTCCTCGATGCCGATTACACGACCTGCTGCTACAGCGGCCACGGCATCTACTCGGGCTATACCTCCGACGGCAAGCGCAATGCCGACGCCCTCATCCCCGACTGCTACGATCTGGTCAGCAAGTACAAGGACTACGGCCAGCAGCAGGATTTTGAAGGCGACCGCCCGTGCGATGCCATTGTCATCAACCTTGGCACGAACGACATCAATTTTGTCGCAGCCGACCCCGAGGTGAACGGTGCGCTGTTCGTGGAGGCCTACAAGAGCTTCCTCACGCACCTGCGGGCACTCCATCCGGGCGCTGCCATTGTCTGCACGGTGGGGACCATGGGCGGGGATGACGTGTACACACTCATCACGCAGGCCTGTGACGAATACACGTCCGAGACCGGGGATGCGAATGTGACCTGCTATTTCTCCAGGACCCACACGCAGGATGACGGCTTCGGTGCGGATTACCACCCGTCCGCGCTCACACAGGAGCGCTCGAGCTATGTGCTGGCGGACAAGATCCTGACGGCGCTCGGGAAGGAATCGTCCAAGATCGGGCTGGATGTGGCGGCGGACGGCGTCTACGACGTGACCACCTCGAACGGTGCCACGGCGGCGCAGTACTACGGCTACGGGCAGTTCTGGGTGAATATGGTGAGCGGCGGCACCGCGCCCTCCGATGTGGAGGCGACCGTCTCCGGGCTCCCGCTCCGGGCGGGCGGCACCTACCGGCTCTCCTTTGATTACACGACCGGACAGGACATCACGCTCCCGGTGCTCGTGCGGGGCAGTGCGGTATATTATGAGACGGCACTTGACAGCACGTCCGAGCGGCAGCATTTCGAGACGGAATTCACCTGCGATGCCGATGACGAGGCCGCACAGATCGTTTTCCAGGTCGGCGGGCACGATTCGATGAATTCGACGTTCTATAATGTGACGCTCACGAGACTCTCATAAAACAGGAAAACCGCTCCGAGGGATCGGAGCGGTTTTCAGACAGAACGGTCATTTGGCAGGCGTCCCATTCTCCTGCATCTCTCGGGCAATGCCCTGTCAAACCATCGGCGTGTGGACGGGGACGAAATCTTCCACCTCAAACAGCCTTTCCTATCTTACTTACATTATAGCATACCGTCCCGCCCCTGTCAACCGTCCTGCACGCAAAAGAACCACCCCCGCTTGGGGATGGTTCTTTTTTGTGATGCTCCTTACCGGCTCTCGATCCTCTGTGCGACCTCCCGGATGACCTCACGGTCGGAATCGGACTTGATACGGCAGTCCGTGCGGGAGTAGAAATTGTCATTCACATCCCACAGCACCGGCACAAAGCCGTAATCCGCTGCCATATCCAGGATCTTTTGCAGGCAGTCGGAGGACTCCGAGGTCAGGGCACCCGGCACGACATGCTCGGCATCATAGATCGAGGTACACTCGCCCACAAAGACCGGGATGTCCCGCTCCGTGAAGGCCTCGCGCAGCTCCTCGCACTGGCCCTTGCTGTACTTCTCCCAGTAGCCGCTGCCCACGGAATTCGCCCAGTAGGGGGCATTGTCGATGTAGTGTACGGAGACCATCATCTTGTCGCTGTCCTCGGGCATCACGAATTTGTCCTTCGTGGTGTTGTCAATGTTCGTCCAGTAGCCCGAGGCGATGAGGATACGGTCCTTGTTGTTGCCGCCGGACTTACGCACAGTTTCCACAAAGACCCGGTTCATGTCGTTGACATACTCGTAGATCTCATCCTCCGTCATGGACGTGCCGTCCTGCACGGAGCCGAGTGCCTCGTTATACCCCTCGAACACCAGATAATCCGAGTAGTTCTTGAAGCGCTTTGCGATCTGCTCCCAGACATGCGCCGCGGCCTTCAGCGTCTCCTCCTTGGTGTGGTGCTTGATGAGGAATTCATCGTAGTGATGCACGTTGATGACCACATACAGCCCGTCGCGGCGGCAGTAATCCACGATCTCCTGCACGCGGTCCATGTATTCCTCATTGATGTCGTACTTGCCGTCGTCGGACATCATATTGCCCCAGTACACCGGGATGCGCACCGTATCAAAGCCCTCGGCGGCCATGCCGTCGATGCACTCCTGTGTGGTCACGACCGCGCCCCAGCACTTCTCGTAATCCTGCGGGGTGTTCTCCCCGATGGTGGAAGCGCCGGCTGTCAGGTCATTGTCATCGGCCCAGAAGGCCTCCATGGTGTTGCCCAGATTGATGCCCACGCCCATTTCCTTGGCGCAGGTCTGTGCGTTGAGATCCGCACGCATCTTCCCGTCGTCGGCGCCCGAGCCGGTGCCGCAGGATACCAGCATACATCCGAGAACGGATGCTGTTACCAATGCTGTCAGTTTTTTCATGACCAAAATCCCCCTGTTTCTGTTATTTCTATCCGAACCTTAAGATCTCAAAATGCTGTCCGCGCAGCTGTCACATGCGCTCACTTTTATATTAGCACATTTCCGCCCGTCTGTAAATAGCAAAGTCTGCAATTTGGAAGCACCGTCCCTGCCTCAATGGCGCACGGGCTTCTTCTTGAACGGCCATTCCACGGCGATCCAGAAATACTTATACACGAGGGAGGCCGCCCACGAGATGGCGATGATGATGGCAAAGAGCACCAGGTTCTTCGCCAGGAGCGACCAGGCGGGAAGCTTGCCGTAGTAGCGCCCTGCGAACCATTCCTGAAGGCAGTACAGCTCCAGCGAGAAGCCGCCGACGAAGGCCAGTGCCGCCGTCAGGCCCTTGCCGAGCCATGCGACGGGCTTGCTGTGTACGAGCAGGTCCAGTCCCTTGGCCATCAGAAACGGCAGGGACATGGAGATCAGGCAGTTGGGGATGCAGCAGTTGGAGACGGGGACGATCAGGCCCACGCCCTCAAAATTGGCAAGATGGGACAGGTAGAAGCCCAGCAGGCACGTTATGCCCAGACTCACCCAGGTCTGCCAGGTAAAGCGCAGATCCTTGTGCTGCTGCGTCTCCCAGCCGTAGAGGATGCCGACGAGGAACACCGGGATGCGGTTGGTAAAGCCGAAGAATTCCCCGCGCATCTTGTTGCGCACGAGCATGGTCACAAGGAGCCAGACCGCAATGACCGACACCGTGAAGAGGACCTTGTTCTCCGCCTTCTGAAAGAGCTTCCAGTACAGCGGGAACACGATGTAGAACGTCATGACCGCCGGGACGAACCACAGGAAGGAATACATGGACTTTGCGTAGAAATTCCAGCCCGTGATGTTGCCCCAGAAGGTGGCCGTATCCCACTGCTCGAGCACGCAGCGGATGATGCCGATGGTCAGAAACGGCAGGATGATGCGCTTGATGCGCCGGTACCAGAACTGCCAGAGGCTTCCCTTGCCGATGGCGAAGGTCAGGCCGAGGCCCGAGAGCAGAAAGAAGATGTCCACGCCGCAAAAGCCTGTGCGCTTGATATGGCTCTCAAGGAAATACGCAAGCGAAAAGCCCGTCTCCGGCTCCCGGGTCAGGTACCACCACTCATGGAACACCAGGATCCACAGTGCGGCAAAGCCCATGACGGCGCCGCGGTATCTGGACAGCAGGGCAAAGCCGCCCGTCAGCGGCGCATTTTCACTCTGCTTTTTGTTTTTTGCTTCTCCCATGGATCTCAAACCTCCGTTTCTGCGAGCGTGCCCATATCCACCTCGCGGTCGAGCCGCTCGAAGCGGATGTCCCGCATGGTCAGGCCGCTCTGTGCAAAATACAGCCGCATCGTCGTGTAGCGCGAGAAGAGCGGCAGGGTCTTTTCAAAGCTGCGCATGTCTCCGTTCGTGCCGCTCCAGGTGAAGGTCCCGCTGGCCGTCCCCATCGAGAAGAGCGTCACGGGGACCTGGGCCAGCTCCCCGCCCTCGCAGGCGGCGGTCAGGGTGACCCTGTACCAGCCGGGGTGCCGGAGATCAAGTGCGAAGCTGTAGGTCGTGCCGCGCTGTGTGGGGATGTCCGTCCCGTCCATGACATAGTTCTCCTCCACCGCATGGAAGATGACGGGCGCTGCCTGGGATTCCTCCTCCCCGGGGCGGCCCGTGACCGTGACGGGCTCCTCCTCCCCCACAAGGCGGTCCATGGCACGGGTGCCAAGGAGGAAGCGGCAGATGTTCAAGGCACTTCGCTGCAGCGCGGCAAGGCTGAGCGTGCCGTCCCGGAGCGACTGCATCAGGTCATCGTCATGGTCGGCGCTGTCGGCGCACACCATGTACACATCGTTCTGTGCGCGGACCATCGAGGCAAGGCAGCGCTTGTCGGGTGCGGCTCCCTCATACGCGTTGATATTGGCCCACCAGTCGGTCATCACAAAGCCCGTAAAGCCCCATTCCTCACGCAGCACCGTGGTACACAGGTCGTAATTGCCGGCCGTCCACAGGCCGTTGAGGCTGCCGTAGGTGGTCATGACCGAATCGGCGCCCCCCTCCTTCACGGCGATCTCAAAGCCGTGCAGATAGATCTCCCGGAGCGCACGCTCGGAGACCACGCTGTCCAGAAAATGCCGCGCCGTCTCCTGGTTGTTGCCGCAAAAATGCTTGATAGTGCCGGTCACGCCCGCGCTGTGCAGGCCTTTGAGCTGTGCGGCGGCCATTTTGCCGGTCAGGAGCGGGTCCTCGGAGAAATACTCGAAATTGCGGCCGTTGAGCGGGTGGCGGTGGATGTTCATACCCGGTCCGAGCAGGCAGTCCACGCGGTTTGCCCGCATCTCCAGACCCATGCAGGTATACAGCTGTGTGAGGAGGTCCTCATCCCAGGTCGCAGCCAGCAGGGTCCCGCACGGCAGGCTGAACGCCTTCGTGCCGCAGTCGAGCCGCATGCCGGAGGGGCCGTCCGAGCAGCAGCCCGCCGGGATCCCGTATGCCTCCAGAAGCTTTGTCACGCCCCCGAAGGCCGATGCCGTACCGGGGGTCACGCGGGGGGAGCCCATGCCCTCGCCGCGCACGATGCTGCACAGCGCCTCCTCCGGGAGGGAGGCCACAAACTGCTCGAGGGTCACGCGCCCTGCACGTACATCGGCAAGCTTCCATGTGCCCTGTACGGGGGGAAGCGCCGCGGGCGGTGCAGCGGCAAGGCGCTCCTTCTGGGTCGTGCGGGCGGTGGGGACGTCCTCATAGGCGATGCGGTAGCCCTCACCGTCCGGCTCCGGGCGCATCCGCCGGAAGGCCTGCACGGGGGCGAGCACCTGCGTGCGCTGCGCACCGGCGACGGTCTCCGGGAGCTCGATGACCGCCTCGGGAGATGCCGAGCGCACATCGCTGCCCACATAGAAGCGGTAGCTGCCCGCCTCGAGCACGAAGCACTGTGCATGTCCGGTCACGCCGCTGTCATCATAGGACACGGGCGGGATGAGCGGGAGCTGCATCTCCTCGCGCTCACCGGGCGCAAGTGTGCGTGTCTTATGAAAGCCCGTGAGAACTCTTGCGGGCTTGCCGAGAGCGCCCTGGGGTGCCTCGCAGTAGATCTGCACGACCTCACGGCCGGGGCGGTCTCCTGTATTGGTCACGGTGACATCGATAAGGACATTGCCGGCATCGTCCGCATGCCATTTGCCGCACTGGATGGAAAAGCTCGTGTAGCTCAGTCCAAAGCCGAACGGAAAGCGCACGGCCTTCTTATCAAATGTCTCAAAATAGCGGTAGCCGACGTAGATATCCTCCTCGTAGACATCCGCCGTGCGGCCGCCGAAATTCTTGTCGGCCGGGTGGTCGCTCATGCGGTACACAGCCGTATCCGGCAGCTTGCCGCAGGGGGAGACCTCGCCGGTGAGCACCATGGCAGCGCCCGTGCCGCCGGTCATGCCGCCGTGCCACACGAGCAGCAGCGCATCCGGCGCACAGGTATCCAGAAAGGACAGGTCGATAAGGTTCCCGGTGTTGACCAGCACGATCATGCGGGAGAAATGCTGCCGCACAAGGCGCAGCATCCGCTCCTCCTCGTCGGTGAGCAGATAGGAGCCCGGCTGCATCCGGTTGTCCTGCTCCTCACCGGCGGTGCGCCCGAGGATGACGACGGCCGCATCGCTCCCGAGCGCGGCCTGTTCCACGAGTTTCTCGGTCAGGGGCATCTCCGCCTGGTTCCAGGGCTCGGCCCCCCAGCCGGAGCCAAGATCGGCCGGGTGGGACTCTTCCCAGGTGCGGTAGGCCTCCCGCAGGCCCTCATGCAGCCGGATCCCGGCCCGGGTCAGACCCTCCGGGATGTCCGTGACATGGCTGACATTGACCATACCGCCCGAGCCCGTGCCGCTCTTGTAGTAGCGGTTCTGGATCCTGCCGAACACGGCGGCGGTGCAGCCGGGTCCAAGCGGCAGGGCATGGTGTTCGTTGCGCAGCAGCACCGCACCCTCCGCGCACGCACGGGCAGCAAGTGCTTCATACTGCTTCCAGTCAAGAATGGTGTTCATGGTGTATCCTCCTGTGTATCCGTCGTTTCCGGTGTTCCGAAGTCCGCTACAAATTGTTCGAGTGCCGGGAAGGAGATGTCATAGACCTTCTGCATCTTCTCCTCGGAATCCATTGTCTCGCGGACCTGCCGGATACCGATGTAGATATCCTTGTCAAGGTCCTCCTCCCAGCCGACGGCCTGTGCAAAGTCCGTATCCGCCAGCATAAAGCGCACGCCGTCGGTCTGTGCATAGTCCCCGAAATAGGGCGCAAGATCGGTCAGGGTATGCTCGGGCACGATGAACTGATCGGCCCCCTCATCGGAGATGACCAGCACGGCCTCGCCGATCTGGAACTCCGCGAAGAGCTTGGTGGCGTCGCCCGTATAGCCGCTGCGGTCGGCGGTCTCATCGGAAGCCGGGATGTAGTACACATCCACCTGGACCCTGCCGTCCCCGTTCTCGTCCCCGACATACTGTGAGAAGAGCGCCCCGATCTGCTCGTTGCACGCGGCATTGAAATAATCGTCATGCACCAGCAGCAGCACGATCATATCCGGCTTGACCGTGGTAACGGTCTGCCAGATCAGAAAGCCCGTCACAAAGGCAAAAAAGCAGGCGATCCCCAGCCACCATTTGTTGTGGTAGAAGAAATTGCCGATGCGCTGCCCGAGGGTGTAGTGCGGCTTTTCCTCGTGCTCCTCATGGATGGTCTCGCTCCGGTCGATCACGCCCTGCTTGAGCCGCAGAAGCTCGAGCCGTTCCTCCCGGAGCTGCTGCTCATACTGCTTGCGCTCACGCTCCTCCTGCTCGAGGGCAAGGCGCCTTGCCTCCTGCTCCTGCGCCTGTGCCTGCGCTTCCATCTGCCGGGCAATGTCCATCACCGATTCGCGTTTCTTTTCCTTTTTCGCCATATCCTCATCCCTATCCGAAAGAAGGACGGACTCTCTGCGGAGAAATCCGTCCTGTACTGTGATCCGATATTCCTATTATACTGCAAATACGGGGATTTGTCAATATACTCTTCGCACTTCACAAAACAGCCGGCGGGAGCGCCGGCGGTGCGTCCTTTTGGAGCCAAAGCCATTGCTAACCCTCGGGATGGACGCAGTATCGGGGATTTTTTGGGGCTCGAACGGAGTAGAAAATCTGACATTTTTGTGGTATCATAGGTAGTATCAGCAGGGCCGGAACGTGCTCTGCAATCTCTGTGAGGTGATAATTATGGTACATATCGCATGGGCCAAGATCGGATTATTTGCAGGCGGTGTCCTGTTCGGCACAGCGGGCGTCAAGCTCCTGAGCAGCCGGGATGCCAAGAGCTGCTACACGCATGCGACCGCTGCCGTACTGCGTGCCAAGGACAGCGTGATGGAGACCGTGACGTGCGTGCGCGAGAACTGCGGGGACATCCTGGCGGATGCCAGGGACATCAATGCCCAGCGTGCTGCGGCGCAGGAGGATGCCGTGATCGAGGACGCATGGGAGGAGGATGCCGAAACGGACATCCCCGATGCAGCCCCGGAAAGCGAATGATCCATAACAGACCGCTGCGGCGGTCTGTTTTCCTATGAGGTGATATGAGATGAAATGTCAGATCCTACACGAATCCCGCGGGCGCATGCGCGTGCATTTCTGCCAGAAGCACATGACCCTGCAGCAGGCGGACATCGCAGAGTACGCCCTGTCCGCCGTGGACGGCATCACGGGCGTTACGGTCCACGACCGCACCTGCGATGTCGTCATCCGCTATCAGTGCAGCCGCAGGGACGTGATCGCGGCCCTCTCGCACTTCTCCTACGCACACGCGAAGGCAAGGGACCTTGTGCCGGCACAGACCGGCCGTGCTTTGCAGCGTGAGTACGAGGACAAAATGGCCTCCCTCATCCTGCGCAGGCTCCTGCACCGCTTCCTTCTGCCCGCACCCGTCAGACAGGCGCTGTCCGTGCTCAAGGCACTGCGCTATGTCCTCCGGGGGCTCCGGTGCCTCCTGCGCGGAGCGCTTGAGGTCGCCGTGCTCGATGCCGTGGCCATCACGGTATCGCTGCTGCGCGGGGACTTCCAGACGGCCGGGAGCGTGATGTTCCTGCTGCAGCTCGGGGATCTTCTGGAGGAGTGGACGCACAAGAAATCCGTGGACGATCTGGCACGCACCATGTCGCTGGGCATCGAGCAGGTCTGGCTGCGCACCCCGGACGGCACCGAGGTGCTCGTACCCGTATCCCAGATCGGCAAGGGGGACTGCGTGATCGTCCGCACGGGCTCGATGATCCCCCTCGACGGCCGCGTGGAGGCGGGGAATGCGATGGTGAACCAGTCGTCCATGACGGGCGAATCCGTCCCCGTCCACAAGACGCCCGGTGCCTATGTCTATGCCGGGACGGTCGTGGAGGACGGCGAGTGTACCGTGTGTGTGGAGAGCACGCAGGGCTCCGGCCGGTATGACCGGATCGTGCGGATGATCGAGGAGTCCGAGCAGATGAAGTCCCGCGCCGAGAGCCGGGCGTCCCATCTGGCCGACCGGCTCGTGCCCTGGAGCCTGGGCGGGACGCTCCTGACCTGGCTCCTCACCGGCAACGCGACCAAGGCGGTGTCGATCCTCATGGTCGATTTCTCGTGCGCCTTAAAGCTTGCCATGCCGATCTCGGTGCTCTCCGCCATGCGGCAGTGCAGTACTGCCGGGATCACCGTCAAGGGCGGCCGGTTCCTCGAGGCCGTCGCACAGGCGGACACGATCGTCTTTGACAAGACCGGCACGCTCACGCATTCCCAGCCCCATGTGGCCTGCGTCATCCCCTTCGGCGGGCGGGACGAGACGGAGATGCTGCGGCTGGCGGCGTGTCTGGAGGAGCATTACCCGCACTCCATCGCCAATGCGGTGGTGGCCGAGGCGGCACAGCGCGGCCTTCTGCACGAGGAGCGGCACTCGCGTGTGGAATATGTTGTCGCCCACGGCATTTCCAGCATGGTGGACGGTGAGCGCGTGGTCATCGGCAGCTATCATTTTGTGGTGGAGGATGAGCAGTGTACGATCCCGGACGAGCGGATCTTCCGGCACCTGCCCAAGGAATACTCCCACCTCTACCTTGCCATCGGCGGGCAGATCGCTGCGGTCATCTGCATCGAGGATCCGCTGCGCCGGGAGGCACCCGGGGTCATCTCCCTGCTGCACGATGCGGGGATCTCCCGCGTGGTGATGATGACGGGGGACAACGAGCGCACTGCCAAGGCAGTGGCCGAGCGCGTCGGGGTCGATGCGTACTATGCGGAGGTGCTGCCGGAGGACAAGGCCGCCTTCATCCGTGCCGAGCACGAAGCGGGGCGGTGCGTCATCATGATCGGGGACGGCGTGAACGATTCCCCGGCACTGAGCGCCTCCGATGCGGGCATCGCCATCAGCACGGGGGCCGCCATTGCCCGTGAGATCGCGGACATCACGATCTCGGCGGACGATCTGTATGCACTGGTCACCCTGCGCAGGCTGAGCCATGCCCTCATGCAGCGGATCGAGTGGAACTACCGGACGATCATCGGCTTTAACCTGGGGCTGATCGTGCTTGGGATCGCCGGGATCCTGCCGCCCGCCCTCTCGGCACTCCTGCACAATGCCTCCACGCTCCTCATCGGGATGCGCAGCATGACGGAGCTGCCGTGCTCCGGGGAACACAGCAGGGAGCATCTGTAAGGAAGCGGTTTTGCAGCATTTGCTAAGATCCCGGATGGAACCGGACTCATTCTGCATTCCGATCAGGGATGGCAGTATCAGCATAAGCATTACCAAAAAATGATGAAAGACAAGGGAATTCAGCAGAGCATGTCAAGGAAGGGCAGCTGTCTTGACAACGCCTGCGCTGAGAATTTCTTTAGCCTGTTGAAAACGGAGCTTCTTTATTTGCAGGAGTTCGACTCTGTTGAACACTTTATTGCCGAACTTCATGCATATATTGAATGGTACAATACGAAGCGGATCAAGTTGAAGCTCGATGGTCTGTCACCC
>JAFTZY010000018.1 GCA_017460955.1 Oscillospiraceae bacterium | reverse complement strand
GGACCCCGACAGGGGCATTGCCCCGCGCCCGCCTGCTTTCGGGGCTCTGCTCCGGACCCCGACAGGGGGGATGCCCCGAATGCAGGGGGTGCGGGGGGACTTTGTCCCCCCGCAAAGAAAAAAAGAACTCCCCCTCCCCTCCCGCGTCAGCGGGAGAAGGGAGGGGGCAGGGGGGTGGGAAAGGATGCCGTTCCCCCATTATTTTTTTCGCATCGTAAACAGCACCAGCATCGGATAGATCTCCAGTCTCCCGAGCAGCATATCCGCACTCAGCAGAAGCTTTGCCCAGCCGGAAAAGCACGAGAGATTCCCGCCGCTGATGACACTCAGACCGGGACCGACATTGTTCAGACAGGTGATGACCGCCGTGACAGTCGCACCGATGTCCTGCCCGTCAAGACTCAATATCAGCATCGAGGTCCCCGCCAGGAGCATGAACAAAACAAAATACAGGCTCACCGAGCGCACGATCTCCTTGTCCACTGCCTTCCCGTCACACTTGACCGAGATCACAGCCCGGGGATTGAGCACCCGTCTGACCTCCGCGACTGCCGTCTTGAACAGCAGGATGATGCGCATCACCTTCAGACCGCCGCCCGTCGAGCCCGCACAGCCGCCCACAAACATCAGCAGGATCAGGATCATCTGCGAGAAGAACGGCCAGTCGGTGAAATCCGCCGTTGCAAAGCCCGTGGTCGAGATGAACGCGAGCACCTGGAAGGAGGAGTACCGCAGGGCCTTGAAAAAGCCGCCGTAGAGGTGCATGATGTTCACGGCAATGGCCAGCGAGGAGAGCACCACGATGCTCAGGAACACATGCAGCTCCTCATTCTTGATCGCCTGTATAAACTTGTCGGACAGCATGAGGAAGTACAGCGTGAAATTGACGGAGAACAGCAGCATGAACACGGTGATGACAATGTCCGCATAGGCGCTGTCAAACCCGCCGACACTGTTGTTGAGCGTGCTGAAGCCGCCCGTACCGGCGGTGGAGAAGGCGTGGGTGATGGCATCGAAGAAATTCATCCCCCCGCACAGGAGCAGCACGGTCTCGAGTGCCGTGAGCGCTAAATAGATCATGTAGAGGATGCGCACCGAGAAGCTCATTTTCGCCGTGAGCTTGCCGGCAGTGGGACCGGCGGACTCGGCCCGCACAAGGTACATCATGCGCGTATCGTTCTGCGGCATGATGGCCAGCATCAGGATCAGAACGCCCATGCCCCCCAGGAAATGGGAGAAGCTGCGCCAGAACAGGCACGCATGGGTCATTCCCTCGATGTTGTCCACGATGGTCGAGCCGGTCGTAGTAAAGCCCGATGCCGTTTCAAAAATGGCATCGGGGATCGACGGGATATCGCCGCAGAGCACATAGGGTGCGGCACCGAGCAGGGATACGAGGATCCATGCAAAGGCGACCGTGGCCATGCCCTCACGGTTGTAGATGTCCTTGGTCTTGGGCTTTTTGAGGGTGATGAGGGTCCCGGCAGCGACCAGCACGGCCGCCGTCAGGGCGAAGGCATTGCGGGCGTCCGGCTCATGGTAGATGACGGCCACGAGCAGCGGCAGCAGCATGAGCAGCCCGAGCACCCGGATGATCTGTCCGGACAGATAGCATATCATTCGGTAATTCATGATATCCCCCTTAATCCTCGAAAATATCGTCGAGCGCCGTGATCTTCTGGTTGGTCGCCACGACGAGCACGATGTCGTTGAGCTTCAGGCAGTCGTCGCCGGAGGGGATGATGCGCTTGTTGCCCCGGATGATCCCGGCGATGAGGAAGCCCTTGCCGACATGGAGCTTTTTGAGCGGTGTCCCGATATAGGGAGCGGTCTGCCGCATGACGAATTCGATCGCCTCGAGGTCCCCGTCTGCCAGACGGTAGAGGGTATTCATGGTGGTGTTCTCGGTATTCTCCTTGCCGCGGATATATTGCAGGATGAGCGCGGCCGTGGTCGTCTTGGGGGAGACGATGTTTTCCAGTCCCACGCTGTCGGAGATGGGCAGGAGCGAGGTGCGGTTGATCTTGGTGACGATCTTGTCAACGCCGAGGGTCTTGGCATAGAGCGAGAGGATGATGTTCTCCTCGTCGATGCCGGTGAGCGTGATGCACGCATCGGCCCCGGCGAGTCCCTCCTCGAGGAGGATGTCCTGGTCGGTGCCGTCGGCATGGATGATATCGGCCTTGGGGAACCAGCCGCTGAGCTGTTCACAGCGTGCCAGGTCCTGCTCGATGATCTTGACCTGCATACCAAGCTCGAGGAGCTGTCTTGTGAGGTAGTAGCTGATCCTGCCGCCGCCGACGATGATGACCGAGCGCAGGCGGTTCTTGACATCGCCGACCTGCTTGTAGAATTTGGACAGCTCACTGTGCGCGGCGGTGATATAGATGCGGTCGCCGCTGCGCAGTGTGAAGGTACCGTCGGGGATGGTGAGCGCCTCGCCGCGCTTGACGGCGCACACCAGCAGATGCAGGCGCAGCCGGGAGTGGACGGAGGAGAGCATGAGTCCGTCGAGGGGACTGCCCACGGGCACGCGCAGCTCGGCGAGCTCCATACGGCCGCCCGCAAAGCTCTCGACGTGGATGGCATTGGGGTAGCGCAGCATCCGGGCGATCTCATTGGCTGCCTGGTATTCGGGGTTGACCATGAGGCTGATGTCGAGCTCCTCACGCATAAAGACCATCTGCTCGGCGTACATGGGATTGCGCACGCGGGCGATGCTGTGTCTTGCCCGGAGCTTGCGTGCCATCTGGCAGCACAGGATATTGGTCTCATCGGATTCTGTCATTGCAATGACGATATTGGCCTGCTCCACGCCTGCCTCGAGCAGATCCCGGACGATCAGGCCGTTGCCGCAGATGCCCTGCACGTCGAAATTGTCCATGGCACTCCCGACCACCTCGGAATCGATGTCCATCACGGTGACGTCATGGCCCTCCAGGGACAGAGTCTGCACCAGTACGCTGCCGGCCTTGCCGCAGCCCACGATCAGTATGTTCAATCCGAACACGTCTCCTTTATCGTAAAAATCAGGATTTCGCGGAATGTAAAGCGTCCTCTGCGGGCTCCCCCGAAAAAGGACGCTCACCATTATTATAGCCCCAATTACAGAAAATGTCAAGGGTTTTGTGGAAAAAAGGGGGGTAAACCCCTGTGACACCTCTTAGAGGTGAGAGGTGAGATGCTTAGACTTGATAGACCTCTCGTGGGGGCCTTCGGCCCCCGGGGAGTTTTTGTTTGGAGGGGAGGACCCCTGCACCCCCGACCAGAGGGGCGATTGCCCGCCCCTCTGGACTCCGTGCAGCAGAGGGCTGCGCCCTCTGCACTCCTGCAAAGCAAGGGGCTGCGCCCCCTGCACCCCCTGTGGGGACTTGCGGGGTACACTGTCTGGCGGCTAACCGCCGCCAGGTTGTGATGCGCGTTCGGTGCGTGAGGTGCGTTCTGGAGAAAGCGCGTGTCGGGTGTGAGTGTCCCTCTGCCTTTTCCCGGACCTCCCGCGCATACGCACCTTGTTCACCCGGCACTGCGCAAGCAAGTTCAG
>JAFTZY010000006.1 GCA_017460955.1 Oscillospiraceae bacterium | reverse complement strand
GCCCTGGACCTGACCAGCTTTTTGAAACAAGCTGGACCAAAAACTTTTACTGCGCCTTCGGCGTGGCTACCAAGCGTTTTTGACAATTTGAAACCGCCCCGAAAGGGGCGGCTTTTCTTATACATTATAGATCATTGCCGAATAGTTCGGGATGGGCCACTGGGCACAGGGCATGATGCGCTCGATGGTATCGGAGGTCGTGCGCATGCGCTCCATCTCGGCCAGGACCTTGTCATGGAAGAACTGTGCCTGGGGCTGGATCTCGTGGATGTCGCAGGCCTCGTTGACCAGGAGCTCGAGGTTCTGGGTGGCGTCGTAGAAGGCGTCGGCCAGGTCGCTGAGCTTGCCGGCCATGCGCTCCTCGGTGCGGGCGGTCAGGCCTGCCTGGTTTTTGAGGACGATGGATGAGCAAAGCTTCTGGACATAATCGAGCGTTGCCGGCAGCAGGAGCCTTCTTGCCATCTCGATCATGGTGCGTGCCTCGATGCGGATCGTCTTGGAGTACTTTTCGAGCAGGACCTCCTGACGGGCGCGGATCTCCTCGGGCGAGCAGATGCCGAATTTCTGGAGCAGCTGCAGGTTCTTCTCATCCGTATAATGCGGCATGCAATCGACTGTGGACGGGTAATTGGGCAGGCCTCTGCGGGCGGCCTCCTGCACCCATGCCTCGGAATAGCCGTCGCCGTTGAAGATGATGCGGCGGTGGTCCTTGAGGACCTCCTTGAGCAGGGCCTTGACCTCGTTCTCAAAGCCCTCGGACCCCTTGAAGGGCTCGAGCCGCTCGGTGAACTGCGTCAGCTCCTCGGAGACAATGGCATTGAGCAGGAAGTTCGGGCAGGCGATGTTGTCGGACGAGCCGACCATGCGGAATTCAAACCGGTTGCCGGTGAAGGCAAAGGGGGAGGTGCGGTTGCGGTCCGTGGAATCCTTCGGGAAGGACGGCAGGGCATTGACACCGATCTCGAACGCCTGTGTCTGCGTGCGGTACACGCTGTCCTCCTCGATGGCCTTGAGGACGGCATCGAGCTCCTCGCCGAGGAACATGGAGATGATGGCGGGCGGTGCCTCGTCCGCACCCAGGCGGTGGTCGTTCCCGGCGGAGGCAGCCGACAGGCGCATGAGGTCCGCATACTCATCCACGCCCTTGATGAGGGCGCACAGGATGGTCAGGAACTGGAGGTTCTCCATGGGGGTATCGCCGGGGTCGAGCAGGTTCTGTCCGTCATTGGTCGCCATGGACCAGTTGTTGTGCTTGCCCGAGCCGTTGACGCCCTCGAAGGGCTTTTCATGCAGCAGGCAGACCAGGCCGTGACGCAGGGCGACCTTTTCCATGACCTCCATGGCCAGCTCATTCTGGTCGGTGCCGAGATTGGTGGTCGTGAAGATGGGGGCCATCTCATGCTGAGCGGGCGCCACCTCGTTGTGCTTGGTCTTGGAGTAGATGCCCAGCCGCCACAGCTCCTCGTCGAGGTCGGCCATATAGGCGGCGATGCGGGGACGCAGGTTCGCGAAGTACTGGTCATCGAGCTCCTGGCCCTTGGGGGGCTTGGCACCGAAGAGGGTACGTCCGGTGAGGATGAGGTCCTCGCGCTTGTCGTACATTTCCTTATCGATGAGGAAGTACTCCTGCTCGGCGCCCACGGTCGTGGTGACCCGTGTCACATCCTCGTTGCCGAACAGCCGCAGAAAGCGCACGGCAGCGCTGCTGAGCGCCTCCATGGAGCGCAGGAGGGGTGTTTTCTTATCGAGGATCTCGCCCGTGTAGGAGACAAAGACGGTGGGGATGTACAGGCTCCCCTCCTTGACGAAGCAATGGGAGGTCGGGTCCCATGCCGTATAGCCGCGGGCGGAGCTGGTCTGACGCAGGCCGCCGGAGGGGAAGGAGGAGGCATCCGGCTCGCCCTTGACGAGCGCCTTGCCGGAAAATTCCATAATGGCCATGCCGTTTTTGGTCGGTGCGATGAAGGAATCGTGCTTCTCGGCGGTGGAGCCCGTCAGCGGCTGGAACCAGTGCGTATAATGGGTCGCGCCCTTTTCGAGGGCCCAGTCCTTGATGGCATTGGCAACGAAATCTGCGGTGGTCATATCCAGCGGCTCCCCGTCCTCGATGGTCCGCAGAAGCTTCTTATAGACACTTTTCGGCAGTCTGGCCTTCATGACCTCGTCATTGAATACATTTTCGGCAAAGAAATCCGGGATGTGCTTATGTTCGCTCATACATACCTCCTGTAATGCTGCTCTCTTGTTCCGATGATACCATTATACCACATATCTCAAAAAAGTCAAGACGGGGGCGGGGAACCCCCGCTGGTAGTGCTTTTGCTTTGCCGCCTAAAGGGCGGCAAGCGCAAAAGGGGCTTTCCGTAAATTCTTGGAAGATGGGGGTTTTGCCGCTAAAAGGCGGCAAGCGCAAAAAGGGTTTCCCGCAGATCCTTGGAAAATGGGGAATTGCTTTGCCGCTAAAAGGCGGCAAGCGCAAAAGGGGCTTTCCGCAGATCCTTGTGAAGATGGTAGGTGGGGGCAGTGCTTCTGTACAGGCTCAGCCGCTCCCTTCCTGGGGATCCTCCCGGACCGGTCCCGCCGCCCCCAGACGGCGGCTGACATCCTCACGCAGGAGCTGATAAATGGAGGCTGCAACGGGAACGGCAGCCATCATCCCGAGCATCCCCATCACCGTGCCGCCGACCGTAACGGCGGCAAGCACCCAGATCCCCGACAGCCCCACCGAGGAGCCGACGACCTTCGGATAGATCAGATTGTTCTCAAGCTGCTGGAGGATCAGCAGGAAGATCAGGAAAACAAGCGCCTTGGTGGGCGACACCGCCAGGATCATGAACGCTCCCACGCCCGCGCCGATCCAGCACCCGGCCACGGGAATGAGCGCGGTCACCCCGACAAGCGCCCCGATCATCGCGGCATACGGCAGCCGCAGCACGAGCATCCCGAGTGCGCACAGCGTCCCGAGGATCACCGCCTCCACACACTGCCCGACCACATAGTTATGGAAATTTTTGTCGAGCACAGTGGCATAGCGCCGGATGCGCCCGGCATGCTCGGGCTTGAGATACGCCCGCCCCACGCGGGTCACCTGCTCATGCAGACGGTCCTTGTCAAGGAGGATGTACAGCGCAAAGACGATGCCCAGCACGACCTCCACCGCCGCGGAAAAGCCCGTGGAGATCACGGTGGCACCGCCCGTCAGTCCCGAGCGCAGCAGGTCGGCCGCCTTGGAGATGACGGTCGTCCAGTTGATGTGCGTCAGCTGGGACTCCCAGTCCTCCGGGATGACGGAGGCCAGCAGGGGATTGGCAAGCAGCGTGTTGACGGCCGTGGGCGCCTTGAGTGCAAGCGTCCGGATGCAGCTGACGAGCTGCGGCAGGATGAGGCACAGCAGCAGGACGATCAGGCCGATGATGGCAAAGAGCGCACAGAAGATGCTCAGCCCCCTGCGCACGTCCGGGCGCGTGAGCACACCCTTATGCGGCAGGCGGCTCTCCAGGGCCTGCATGAGGATGTTGATGAGGTAGGCGATGGCCGCGCCGATGACAAGGGGCTTGCAGCCCTCGCACAGGAGCCCTGCAAATCCTGCGATGCTGCCCCAGTAATGGATGATGAGAAAGACGGCAAGCGCCGTGCTGCCGAGCATCACACAGCCCTTCAGGGTGCGCATGGAACGGTTCGATAATTTCATACGTTGACCTCCGTAACGCGATGACGTGGTATACCTCTGTATTATAGCACATCGGCCTGAAAAAAGCAAGAAAAATCTCCCCCTCAGGCACGCTGGAGATGCCTGAAGGGGAGGCTCTTATTCCGTTTGCTTCTGAAGTGCCAGCTGCACTGCCTTGTAGGCACCGTCATAGATGCCGGCCTTATTGGCCTCACGGATGAAATGGCACATCCCGCAGATGACACCGCCCTGCGTCTGCAAAAGCCGCAGCATCGCATCGGTCTCCTCCGGGGTGGTGCATTCGTAGGTGCCGTCGCCAAGCTCCGCTGCCCGGATCGCACCCCATGCCTCATGCCCGCCCACACGGCGGATCATCAGCTTCGGGATGGGGTAGAAGGACAGCTCACTGGGCTTGGTGATGAGCACGTCACTGATGCGCATGAGCAGATTGGTCGAGTACACGGCTCCGAAAATATCCTTGTGGCAGAACACATGGATGCCGGTGATCTCGCCGTCATAGGCGTCCTGTGCAAAGCGCTGCGTTTCTGCAAAATCGTCGAAGTGCTCCTGCACGAGCGGGCGCATCTCCGGGATCTCCTGCAAAAGCGCGGTCCATACATCCCGGTGGTCGCCCACGTTGATGAGGAGCACGGCTCTTTCCTTGCGGATGACCGGCAGGAGCCGGCGGATCACGGTCACGAAGATCTCCTTCTGCGCACCGGCGCCGCCCACCGACATCAGCCAGCGCCGCGGTGCCCGCTGCATGGCGCGTTCCTCACGATTGCGGCAGTCCGCATCGATGTTGGACACCAGCTCATGATCGACATAATGCCCCGTGTACACGATCGCTTCCGCGGGCATTGGCTTGAGCGGCCTGCTCGGGTCCATCCCGCGCAGCACCCGGTACCCCAGATACGACGAGGGGGTCTGTACCGTATGGACCGCACCCTCTGCTAAGTGCAGTGCCATCGGCCAGTTGTCGGGAATGGCATTGACTACCCGGGTCATGCCCGCATGGACGGCGGCCTGTGCGGGCCATACATGCGTTGCCAGGAACGGCAGATCCCGCGGCAGGTCGTGAAAGAGCGGCACCATGAGCTCCGCTGTTTTCTGGTCGTTTGCATTGTAGCTGAGCTTGCGGAACCCCTCGGAATTGAGCGGCTCCCAGACCAGCTTGTTGAACAGTCCTACCTGCTGCGAGAGCCTCGAGCCGAGGGAATAGAGCTTGTTCTGCCCGGCGATCACCTGCGTGCCCGTCGTGCCCGCAAAGCCGTGCAGATCGAACCAGTAGGGCGTGTACCCCATCGAGTGCGCCGCCGAGGCCATGGCCATGGAGATGCGGTAATGCCCGAAGCCCATGCGGATGTTGCCGATGACGATGCTCTTTTTGTCAAAGGTGACCTCCGGTGCATCCCGCAGCACCAGCTGCTGCACCCCCAGCGGCTCGCCGATGGCGGGTGCCGGCACCGTGCCCAGATGATAGATCTCCCCGGCATCGTCCCCGTATTTGCGCAGATAGCTCTCCTTCGTGCGCTGTGCTTTCTTTACCACACGCTCGGGCATCTCATTCCCGAAGATCCGTTTTGATCTGTCCATTCCATGACCCTCCGTTAGATCTTTTTATGATAGATGAGGCTTTTTTCGTCAAACCCCTTGACAAATCCGTCAAAATATGATAGACTAACTATCAGATGATATATACATTGTATCACAAGTAAGGAGGTTTGTCAAGTGGTAAATGAATTTTCTTCCGAGAGTCTGAGGAGCCGCCGCATGGAAAAATCGGTGAGCATCGCCGCAGAGCTGTTCCTCGAGCACGGCATCGAGTCGGTGCGCATGACGGATGTGGCAGAGCGCAGCGGGGTGGGCGTCGCCACGCTCTACCGGTATTTCGGCACCAAGACGGGGCTGACGATCGCGTCGATGACGTATCTGTGGAACGAGCTGCGCCGGATGTTCTCCGGGATCTTTGAATCGGAGGTGTTCCTGTCGCAGACGGGCCTCAAGCAGCTGACGGACCTGATGCGGATGTATCTGGTGCTGCACACGGCGCACCGGGATTTCATGCGTCTGCTCGGGGAGTTCGATCTATTTCTCATAAGGGAGGGCGTTGCACAGGAGGATCTGTACGAGTACGAGGCCTCCATCATCAACTTCTACCCGGTCGTGGAGAAGTCCTTCAGGACCGGCTGTGAGGACGGAACGGTGCGCACGGATGTGGATTTCGCCCTCTTCTACCGCACCTACACCCATGCGCTCATGGAGCTGAGCAAGAAGCTTTTGCAGGGGGAGATCCTGCCGTCGGACGACTTCTCAAGCGGGGAGTATGAGCTCCAGATGCTCATTGACACGGCAGTGTATTTCCTGGCACGAAAGGAGTAGCCATGGAGACAAAAAAAGTAGCATCCACCAAGGTGCTCTGGATCTTTGCAGTCGGCCAGCTCGGCTGGTCGCTCCTGGCGGGCATCATCAATGACTGGCTGGTGTTCTACTTCCAGCCCAGTGCCGAGGAGCTCGAAAAGGGACAGGTGGAATTCCTGCCGCAGAGCGTATTCCTCGGACTGACCGCCATTGGTCTGATCTCGGCGGTCGGACGTGTGTTCGATGCCGTGACCGATCCCTTCATCGCCGGCAGATCCGACGGCCTGCGCCACCGCCTGGGACGGCGCATCCCCTTCCTGCGCCTGGCCGCCGTGCCCTTCGGCGCGGTGACCGTGCTGATGTTCTGCTCGCCCTTCCCGGCCGGGAGCTTCGGCAATGTGGCAACGCTGTTCGTCTTTGCCATGCTTTTCTATTTCTGCATGACCTGCTACTGCACGCCGTACAATGCGCTCATCCCGGAGCTTGGCAGAACGCAGCAGGCACGCATCAACCTCTCGACCTTCATTTCCGTGACATATTTTGTCGGCACGGCCGTGGCCTATCTGGTGCCGAACATCGCCGCCGCCTTCATGTCCTCGCTCGGGTATGCGGGCTCCTTCCGGGTGACCGTCGGGATCCTGGCGTGTGTGGCCGTTGTGTGCATGCTCGTCCCGGCCTTCCTCATCGACGAGAATACCTATGCGGACACCACGCCCTCGAATGAATCCGCCTTCCGGTCGCTCATTTCCACCTTCAAAAACAAGGATTTCCGCATCTTTGTGTGCAGCGACATCCTCTACTGGCTCGCACTGACCCTCTTCCAGACGGGGCTGTCCTTCTACATCACTGTGCTCATGGGACTTGACAGCACCATGACCTTCCCGCTCTTTGCGGTCATGACCGTGATGAGCCTGGTGTTCTATCCGGCCGTCAATATCCTTGCCAAAAAGCTCGGGAAGAAGCGGCTGATCGCCTTTGCGTTCCTGTTCTTCGCCCTGACCTTCTGCATCACCGCCTTTGCAGGACTCACCCCCATCCCGGGGCTTGCCTACGGCATCCTCATCGCCGTGCTCGCCTCCATCCCCATGGCGATCTTGGGGATCCTGCCGCAGGCCGTGGTGGCCGACATCTCCGAGGCGGATCAGCTCGATACCGGAGAGAGCCGGCAGGGCATGTTCTATGCTGCCCGCACCTTCGCCATGAAGCTCGGACAGAGCATCGCTATGCTGCTCTTCACGAGAATGGCGCTCATTGGCAAGGAGGCCGTCCGCGGCAGTCTCGAATACGGCATCGGCTACCGCTTCACGGCAGCTGCCGCCACGGTGCTGTGCATCCTGGGCGGACTTGTATTCCTGCGCTACAACGAAAAGAAGATCCTCGGCCGCATCACATCACAAGACAAGGAGGCATCCCATGCTGAAGCTGAAAACCGTTGAATGGTCGTACTCTGTTGGTGAGGAGCACTTCACCGTCTCCACCCTGCATGATGTGGCAACGCCCTATGCGACGCTGCGCATCCGCACGCAGGGGGATGTCTTTACCGCGTCCGTGCGTGCCAAGGCCCCCATTGTGATGGGATCGCTGAAGGCCGTCTTTGAGAAGGACTACCCGAAGGACTGCAGGATCTTCCTCAACGGCTACCAGTCCTGGACGGACAGCACCGAGCACGGTATCCATGACACGATGCGCGGCCTGAGTGCGGTGCCGAGGAACATCTCCGAAAAGTATGCCTTCCCCCAGTACGGGGACTATACCTTCGCACGCTACCAGCCCCTGCGGCGGGGGGCCATGCACGGCTTTACCTACGGGTATGTCCGGGAGGAGACGGTGTTCTCCTTTGCCGGCTCCCTCGGGGAGCGTTCGGGCTTTACCTGCCTGTACACGGATACGCAGGACGGTACGCTCACCTTTGAGAAGGACTGCAAGGGTCTGACGGTGGAGGACGAATTTGAAGGCCTGCACCTGCTGTTGTGCGAGGGTGCCGAGCAGGTGGTGTTCGACCGGTATTTCTCCATGCTCGGCGTCCGTCTGCGTGAGGAGGCAAAGCCCCTGTACGGCTACACGAGCTGGTACCGGCATTACCAGAACATCAGTGAGGAGACGCTGCTGCACGATCTGGACGCGATGCGCAGCGCCGGACACAAGCCGGATGTGTTCCAGATCGACGACGGCTATCAGACCGCCGTGGGGGACTGGCTGCACATCGACCATACGAAGTTTCAGGATATGGGGACGATCGCCGCGAAGATCCGGGAGGCAGGGATGCTCCCGGGGCTGTGGCTCGCACCCTTTGCCGCCGAGGCGGATTCGGAGCTGTGCCTGATGCACCGGGACTGGCTGGTGCGCGATGAAAACGGGGAGCTCCTGCGCGGCGGCTCGAACTGGAGCGGCTTCTATGTGCTGGATCTGTACAATGAGCAGGTGCGAAGCTATCTCAAAGAGGTCTTTGACACGGTCATCCGCCAATGGGGCTTCGGGCTTGTGAAGCTGGATTTCCTCTATGCCGTGTGCATCCGTCCGCGTCCGGACAAGACGCGGGGGCGCATCATGGCCGATGCGATGGATTTTCTGCGCGAGTGCTGCGGGGATGCGTTCATCTTAGGGTGCGGCGTGCCGCTCGGGTCGGCCTTCGGCAAGGTGGATTACTGCCGGATCGGCTGTGACGTGAGTCTGGACTGGAACGACAAGCCCCATATGCGGCTGATGCACCGGGAGCGTGTGAGCACGAAGAACACGATCCTGAATACGGTGTTCCGCCGGCAGCTCACCGGCCGTGCCTTCCTGAACGATCCGGACGTGTTCCTGCTGCGGTCGGACGGCAATGCGATGACACCCGAGCAGCGCCGGACGCTCGGCGAGATCAACGCGCTGTGCGGGGATGTGCTGTTTACCTCCGATGACCTGTCCGGCTATGATGAGGAGCAGCGCAAGCTCCTGGACCGCATGCACCGGATGCGCGATTCCCGGATCCTCACCGCGGACCTGACCGGCTCCACCCTCACCCTGGAGGTGGATTACCACGGCAAGTACATCCTGCGGGCCTATGAAATGAGCTGACAGTTTTCTCCTCCCGTGTGTGTTTGCACGGGAGGTTTTTTGCCGTAAGGCAGCGCCTTGGCCGTTCTCCCTGCGCCGGCAGAAAAGAGGGGGGTGTGGGGGGACGATCATCCCCCCACAAAGAAAAAAGAAAAAGCCCCTCCCCTCCCGCGTCAGCGGGAGAGGGAGGGGTTTGGGGTGGGCCTCAGAAAGGCGGACTTGGCTTCTGCTCTGCGTTTGCGGAAGGCACTGCCGGCAGGGGATCACCGATGATGTCCGCCGCCGCCAAAGCCGCCGGAGCTGTGTCCGCCGCCGCCTCCGCCGCCGCCGGAACGTCCGCCGGAGCTGGTGTCAATGTGTACCTTATGCGTGTAGGCACGCACGAATTTATCGTACTGCTGCTTGAAGTGTACATTCTTCTGGCTGATGTAGGCCGTCGGCTCAAGGGAGTACTTGAACCGGTAGCGGGACTTCACGGCCAGGAAGGTGATGAGCGCGGCGATCAGACCGAGGAAGCCGCCGCCCAGAAATCCCAGGATGATCGCCCCCGCATCGTGATAGGGCTTGGAATTGGTGTAGACGATCTTGCCGTTCTCAACGTGCATGTACTGCCGGTAGGTGTCGTCATAGACATAGTACCGGCTCGGGATGCCCGCATCATAATAATACTCGATCTGCTCCGCCATGGCCATGACCGCCGCAGCGACCTCCTCACGCCCGATGGGGTAGAGGTATTTGTCCATCGCCGTGAGCATGGCATCCACACGGTCGTTGGAGCTGGAATTGGTGTAGTAGAACTGCGCCATCCCCCGCGTGGCGATGTAGTCATACGGGGAGGATCCCTTGAGATCCATGTAATAGCACAGACCGTCCGAATGCTCACCGTACAGGTCCAGATAGGTCTGCTTGACAGTCTGCTCGATCGCATAGTCCGAGCGGTCCGAGGAGCCGAGGATCACCGCGATCTTCATGCCGGTGTGGTCGGCTGCCTGCAAAAGACGGTTCTGGCACTGGGTAAATTCCTCCGATGTCAGCCGTCCGCCCTCATCGTAGAGGAACACCACACGGTCCTCCGCACGCGCCGGGAGCGCACCGAGCATCACAAGCATCAGCAGTCCTGTCAGCAGGATCACGAACTGTTTTCTCATGACAGTATCAGCCCTCCGATCGTTCCGAGTATCGTGCAGCCCAGCGCAACAGCAGCGCATACCAGCAGGAGCTTTGCCGTGTTGAGCGGCGGCGTGCCCGCCTGCTTGCCGGACTGTCCGTTGATGGCAAAGGAATACTGCCGTCCGGCATACTGGTAGGTCATGAACCATACGGGCAGGAGCATGTATTCCCAGCGGGTGCCCAGTACCTGCATATCCGACTGGGTGACCCGGATGGAGCTGTAGCCGGTCATGGAGGCCCGCATGAGCTGGTCACTGCCGTTGACGGCACGGTTGCGGATGCGGGGAAAGACCTGGCTCTTGTTGACATCGTACTTATCCGAGAGGAAACCGCTGAGGTAAGCCATTTCAAACGGCACCGCCGCCTGGTAGTCGAACGGCTCGATGGATTCCATGAGCTGGTCCTCGATCTTGCTCGCGCCGTCCGCCGGGATCCCCTTGAATTGCAGGGAGGCATCCCGGAATACGTCAAATTCCTTGGTCTCGGTGTATTCGTAATTGCCCGAGCGCCACGATCTTGTCTGCTTGCAGACCGCACGCATCTGGCCGTGGATCTGGCAGTCGGCGACCCAGAAGGGCACGTAGACGCCCTGCATGTGCAGCAGCTGGCTGTCGGACAGGAAGCTGCGCGGCAGGAACCAGCGCTTTTTGCACCATTCATGGAAAATATTGTGCGCCTCCTCCCGGCTGACCTTGAAGGGGATGACCCGTGCCGGGCGGTATTCCCCGGACAGACGCCCCTTGAGGACAACGGGATTGTGGCAGTAGTAGCATTCGGTCGCGGCGGTGTTCTGGTCCGTGATGAGCTCGGCACCGCAGCTCGGACAGCTGTAGAGCTGGCTTTGCTGCGAAAATTCCTCCTGCGCCTGGGCGATCTGCGCGGCATGGGCATTCATCTGCTCATTGGCAGCCTTGCATTCCTCGGGGGTAAAGAAGCTCTCACAGTATTCGCAGACAAAGCCCTGCCGGTTCGGATGGAACCGGAGCTCTGCTGCGCAGTTCGGGCATTTGTACTGCTGCATGGTATCGCTCATAATGCACTCCCTTCATTAGCCGGAAATGCCGTCCGCTGACGGACGGCATCCCATAGTGCTGCTTCGGATCAGAGCTTCCGGTTGTCGATGACGCGCTTGGCCTTCCCCTCGGAGCGGGGCAGGGACTTGGGCGCGGTGATGGTCACCTTGGTCTGGATGCCGACCACGGACTTGATCTGGCTCTGGATGTGCTTCTGGAGACGCTGCATCTCGCCGAGACTGTCGGTCTGTGCAAAGATCTCCTCGGTCATCTCGACCTTGACCTCGAGCGTGTCGGAGTTGTTGACTCTGTCCACGATGAGCTGATAATGCGGTGCCACACCCGGGGTCTTGACCAGCACGGTCTCGATCTGGGAGGGGAACACATTGACGCCGCGCACGATGATCATGTCGTCCGTTCTGCCGGTGATGCGGCCCATGCGCACGGTGGTGCGGCCGCATTTGCACTTGTCATTGTACAGTGTGCAGATGTCATGCGTGCGGTAGCGCAGCATCGGCATGCCCTCCTTGGTGATGGTGGTGAACACCAGCTCGCCGGGGGTGCCGTAGGGGAGCTGCTCGCCGGTCGCCGGGTCGATGATCTCGGCGATGACATGGTCCTCGTTGACATGCGCACCGTTCTTCTCCAGACATTCAAAGGCAACGCCGGGACCTGCGATCTCGGTCAGACCGTAGATGTCACAGGCATCGATGCCGAGGGTCTCCTCGATGTGCTGACGCATGGCCTCGGTCCAGGGCTCTGCACCGAACAGGCCTGCCCGCAGCTTGATGTCCTTGCCGGGAACGAGCCCCGCATCGCGGATGGCCTCGCCGAGGTAGGCCGCATAGGAGGGCGTGCAGCACAGCACCGTGCTGCCCAGCTCCTGCATCATCATGATCTGGCGCTGGGTGTTGCCGGAGGACATGGGGATGACCAGCGCACCGATCTCGGTCGCGCCCTGATGCGCACCCAGACCGCCGGTGAACAGGCCGTAGCCGTAGCAGACCTGTACGACATCGCTCTCGTCGGCGCCGATGGCTGCCATGGCACGGGCGACCATTTCGGTCCAGATCTGTACATCCCCCTCGGTGTAGCCGGAGACGATGGGCTTGCCGGTGGTGCCGGACGAGCCCTGCACGCGCACGATCTGCTCACGCGGTACGGCAAACAGGCCGTAGGGGAAGGTGTCGCGCAGATCGGTCTTTTCGGTGAAGGGCAGAAGCTTTAAGTCATCGATGGTCTGAATGTCATCGGGTGTCACACCCTTGGCATCCATGCGCTCCCGGTAGAGGGGCACATTGTCATAGACGTGGCGGACGGTCTTGCGCAGGCGCTCTCCCTGGAGAGCTCTGCGCTCCTCGGGATCCATGCATTCCATCCCGGGGTTGTGGATTCTGACTCTGGACATAGTAAGGACTCCTTATTTTACAGTTTTGTCGAGATATATACCGTAAAAATTATAGCATATTCCCAAAGCGTTGTCAAGAAGGCGGTGAAAAAAACCGGGGAAAATGCATCCGCACGGAAAAGCGCTGTTTTTGGGGAGGGAGCATCCATGCCCGTCATATTCCGCAAGGCTTTTGCATACAATACAGGGAAGAAGAAAAAAAGCATACGAGGAGGCGGCAACAGGATGCTTGAACCCAAGAAGAAAACTCCGTCCCTGCCCCATGGGCTCACACTCGATGACCGGTCGGTCCTGCGCATCACGGGAGTGACGGACCTGGACTGCTTTGACGAGCGGGAGATCGTGCTGTACACAAGCGCCGGGGAGCTCACCGTCCGGGGAAGGGAGCTGCATGTGCGGGAGGTGGACCTGGAGGCGGGGGCACTGCATGTGGAGGGGGACATATGGTCGCTCTGGTACGGCGACCGGGACAAGCGCAGTCCGCTCGGACTGCTCGGAAGGCTCCTGCGATGATCATCCCGGATACCTACGATACCGTCACGCAGGAGCTGTGCCGCTTCGGCGGGGCCGTGCTGCTCGGGCTCCCCTTGGGGCTTCTGACGGATACCCTGCGCTTTCTCAGACGCCTCTGGCACCATCCCCGGCCCCTGGAAGCTGCGGAGGACGCGCTCGTGCCGGTGTGCGCAGCGCTCCTGCTCATCGTCTACACCGATACCTTCGGAAACGGCGTGCTGCGCGGGTACTATGCCGCCGGCGCCCTGATCGGGTGGGTGCTCTACCTGTGCAGTCTCTCCCGTCCGGTCATGGCCGTGCTCTCCCGCACGGCACGGGTGCTGCGGGTGCCGGCGGGGCTTGTGCGGCGGGGCTTTGCACTGATTTGTAAAAATACGCCCTTCACTTTTGTGGAAAGTTCCAAAAATGACAAGGGAGGACAAAAAAATACCCAAAACCGCTTGCATCGACACCCCCGGCGGGTGTATAATGATTATATGTGAAGTGAAAGGGGGCCGCAGGAGATGGCACGCACGAAGAAGGAAAAAAAAACGGACAGCAAGCCCCGCCGCGGTCTGCGGCTGGTGCTCAATACCGCCATGGTGCTGTTCATCGTGTTCTGTACGGTGTCGATCGTGACGATGCAGAATTCCATTGTGGAGAAAAAGAAGAAGCTCACCTCGCTCCAGGAGGAGATCGATACGCTCCAGGCGCAGAACGATGAGCTCGAGGCGCTGATCGAATCCGATGACATCGGACGCTATATGGAGAAGCTCGCACTCGAGAGCAACGGCTATGCCTACCCGGATGAGCGGCGGTACTACGATACCTCCCGTTCGGTACACTGAGATACTACACAGGCTCCGGGACGAGGATCATCACAACTTGAACAGGGGCGGCGGCAGGCCGTCCGGAAGGAAGGTCATTTTCAGCTATGCAGCTTGAGGTCGGTAAGATTTATGAAGGTAAGGTAAGAGGCATCACCAATTACGGGGCATTCGTGGAGGTCCCGGTGGAGGACGGCAAGCCCGTCACGGGGATGGTCCACATCTCCGAGGTGGCCAATACCTATGTCAATGATATCCGGGATTTCCTGACCGAGGGGCAGGAGGTCCGGGTGCAGGTGCTCTCCGTGAACGAGCAGGGCAAGACGTCCATGTCCATCAAGAAGGCACTGCCGAAGGATGAGAAGGTGCGTCCGCGCCAGCAAAAGCGCCCGGAGCGCGAGCGCGGGATCGTCTGGGAGCCCAAGCCCCAGAAGCCGGCCTCCGAGATGACGTTTGAGGACATGATGAGCCGTTTCAAGCAGCACAGCGAGGAGCGCATGTGCGATCTTAGGCGCAATACCGACCGGAAGAACGGCTCGAGAAGAAGATCGAAATAAAACACGCCGCAGGCTTACCCCTGCGGCGTTTCTTCGTTTGGCTCGATGGGCGTCTGCGTGCTCAGGAATTCCCCGAGCAGGGCGCAGACCTCATCATATTTCAGGCTCCAGAGCGTAAAACGGCGCATGGTCTCCGCCTGGAGATAGAAGGTCAGGGAGCATTTGCCGCTCCAGTACTGCCAGAACCACCGGTGGATGCGCACCTTGACGATGCAGTCGGTATCCGCCAGGATCGTGTGGAAGGTCGTGAACCGGCAGTAGCGCATACAGATGCGCCCGCCCGTGATGCTCACACCGCTTGTGCGGAAGGCCGCGTTCTGGATGATGAATTTCCATCCGATCGGGATGAGCAGCATGATCTGTAAAAAGGCGAAAATGTCATCCACAGCCGGGAAGAACTGCTTGGCCGCCTGCATCGCCGGCATGAGCGCCGCTGCCGCAAATACGGGCAGACTCACATACGGCCACCAGGACGTCCAGGGGGGACGCAGGGTGTTGTCCGTCATGCGCGTGCCGGGGAACATCTTGGGCAGTACCGTGTAATCCGCCTCGTCCCCCGTGAGGATGGGCAGGCATACCGGGATGCTGCCGCGCTCCGTGCCGTAGCCGGGACAGTTCACAGCGACCGTGTGCAGGTGGAATGCCTTCATGAGCAGGTTCTGCCGGATGTCCAGAAAATTGATCTTCTGTGTGCGCAGGGTGATGCGACGGCGCATGAACAGCCCGCTGTGGATGTACATCAGGCGCTTGTCGCTCTCGATGAAGAATCCAAAATACCGCAGAAGATTGGCAAGGAAGGACAAAAGCCACGTCGAGAGGATCACAAGTCCCACCGTGACCGCCGCCGGGGGGATCCCCGCCAGGTGCCCGGCCACCTCCTCGGAGAGGGTGTTCAGGCGCTCGGTCAGGCGCAGCTCCTGGATGAGATCCCGTGCGACCCTGCCGCCCTGGAACCAGAAGGTCGCCATATAGACCGAACCGTAGAAGCTGCTCGAGAAGAGCACGGAAAAGAGCAGGATGCGCCAGAGATCGACCTTGTAGTGCGTATTGTGGCGCTTGCCCTGCCGCAGATGGGGCAGGGTGCGGCGGAACATCTCCGCATCCCGCAGCCGGATGAGGAGCCGGATGTCCGTTGCCCCCAGGAGCCCCGCTGCCGTGTCCGCACAGAGATAGGCTGCCCGGAAGGGCCGCAGCCACGGGGGCTGCCGGATGGTCAGGGCGGTGAGGTTGCGGCCGGGGACGTACCGGCGCCGGGTGAAGAGGATGCCGTCCTGGATGAAGAGCTGTCCTTCCTCCACGGTGAATTCCCGGAAGAACCAGTTGAGCCAGCCAAAGCCCAGAATGGCCAGCAGGATCAGCAGGTCGAACCAGGCCCCGCGCAGCCAGGCCATCAGCGCCTCCGGGGACACGCGGTAGCTGTACACCAGGCGCACAAGGGGCAGGACGAGCAGCCAGATATTTTTGATGCTGTAGCGGATGATCCGCAGCGGGTGCTCACGATGCATGGAACACCCCCCTTTGCGAGAGCAGCCGGGCGATCTCCCTGCGGTCACGCCGGCGCAGGAAGAACAGCTGCATGCTGCCGCCGTAGACATGCAGTACGATGAAATTCAGGCCCAGTGCGCCGTCAAACGGTCCCGTGACGATCTGCACATACTGGATGGTGCGCATCCGCACGGACTTCTCCCGGTGCAGGAGGATCCCCGAGCGGCAGGTGATCTGGTGGGGCGTGACGATGCAGCGCAGGCTTCTGAAGTACAGGGGCGTGAGCACAAAGCCCGTCAGAAAGGCAAGTGTGCAGAAAATGCCGATGCACAGGTACATCACGAAGGCCCATCGGCGCAGGAAGAGGTAGGCTGCGCCCGACAGGAGCCCCGCCGCCAGACAAACGCAGACGCACAGCAGATACCCCGCTGCACGGTCCGCACGGTATTCCTGCATGGTGCTCCCCCCTTCCGGAATCATACTCGTTATCATTATATCATATAAGCGAAGCGTTATGATATAATCGCCCGATTGCAGGGAGCAAATCATGGATTTGCGTATCTGCAAGGGCATTAGATAAAAAATAATGAATGCTTTGCATTCATTATATCATAAAATGGGGTAGCAATGCAAGGGTTTCGGGATTTTTTTCACGGGCGCAAGGGTCCCCCCTCCCGTCCCTTGGAAAGGAGCTGCCCATGACAGAATTTCTGCTGTACATCAATCGTCTGCTCTGGAGTCCGGTGCTGATTGGTGCCATGCTCGGTGCGGGCCTGTACTGCATCGCCGCACACCGCTTTGCCGCATGGAGGAGCCTTGCACGGCTGCGAAGGCCGCCCGCTGCCGATGCCCATGCGCTCCGGCCCGTACAGGCCTGTATGACCTCCCTTGCCGCCGCCATGGGGACGGGGAACATCACCGGTGTTGCCACAGCCCTCACCGCCGGAGGGCCCGGTGCGCTTTTCTGGATGTGGATCGCCGCACTTTGCGGCACGGGACTGCTCTATGCCGAAAACGTCCTCTCCTGCCGATTCCGCCGGGACGGCTGCACGGGCGCCGCCGCCTACCTGCGCGGCGGTCTGCACAGCCCCGTGCTCGCCGGAGGCTTTGCCGTGTGCTGCATTGCCGCCTCCTTCGGGATGGGGAACATGACCCAGAGCCATGCCATGGCACAGTGCCTTGCGGCAGCCTTCGGGATCCCCGGATGGGTCACGGGTGCGTGCGCCGCACTCCTTGTGCTGGCCGTCATTTTGGGCGGTACGGGACGCATCGGGCGCTTCTCGGCAGCCGTCATGCCCGTGCTGACCGTGCTGTACCTGGGACTTTGCGGCCTCGTCATCTGGCGCTTCCGGACAGCGCTCCCCGGCGTGTGGGCGGACATCTTCCGGGACGCCTTCGGTATGCGTGCCGCAGCGGGCGGCATCACCGGCGCTGCCGTGCGCAGGGCCGTCTCCGTGGGCGTGCGCCGGGGCGTCTTTTCCAATGAAGCCGGACTTGGCAGCAGCGGGATGCTCCACGGGGAAATGCAGGGGGCGGACCCGGCATTCCAGGGCGCATGCAGCATCCTGGAGGCCGCCGCCGATACCCTCGTGTGCTGCACCGCCACCGCGCTTGCGATCCTGTGCAGCGGCGCCGTGGCCTCGGGGGAGGACGGCAGCGCACTCGTGCTGTGCGCCTTCCGGGCGGGGATCGGTCCGGCCGCCGATCTGCTCGTGCCCTGTGTGATCTCGCTGTTTGCACTGTGTACGCTCATCGGCTGGTCCTACTGCGGCAGCAGTGCCCTGCGCTCCCTGGCAGGACAGCGGTTTGCCCTGCCGTACCGGATCGCCTACGCAGCCGCCTGCCTGCCCGGTGCGGTGATGGCACTGACGAATGTGTGGACACTGGCCGACATCGCCAACGCCGGGATGCTCCTGTGCAATCTGCCGGCCCTCCTGCTGCTCTATCCCGCCCTTGACAGAACGGCCCCATCCGTGGTACAATGCAAAAAAAGAGAGGGGCGCGATGATGGCACTGAACAACCGCAGGGGGGATCTGACCCCGTTTGATATGGACGAGAGGCCGGTGCGGCAGCATCCGCTGCTCATGCCGCTTTTGTGGGGCGCAGCCTACATCATGACGGCGCGGCAGGGACTGCACCGCATCGAGCGCATCGGGACGGAGCGGGCAAAGCCGCCGTACCTCGTGCTTGCCACGCACCAGGGGTTTTCCGATTACCTGATCGCGCCCCGGGCCCTCTTTCCCCACAGGGCGGTGTACCTGTCGGATATGGAGGGCTTTGCCGGGTACGGGAAATGGCTCTACCGCCGCGGCGGCTGCATCGGCAAGCGCCGGTACGTCCCCGATATCCGCGTGATGAACCACCTGCGCTATGCCCTGCATACCCTGCACCAGAGCGCGGTCATCTTTCCGGAGGCAAGGCACTGCGATGCCGGGGTGACCTCCCCCTTGCCGGACAACCTCGGGCAGCTGTGCCGGGTGCTGGGCGTGCCGGTGGCCGTCCTGCGCATCCACGGGAGCTACCTTGCCAATCCCTTCTGGGATGAGGCGCACACAAGGCGCGTGCGGATGCAGGCGCAGCTCCGGCTTTTGTGGACCGCACAGGAGGTGCGCAGCCTTCCGGCACAGCAGATGCAGCAGGTGCTGGAGGAGGCACTCTCCTACGACGAATACGCCTACCAGGTGCAGCAGGATCTGCACATCCCGCCCCGCGCCGAGGGACTGCATCTGCCGCTGTACCGGTGCAGGGTGTGCGACGTGTCCGGCAGCATGATGAGCAGCGGTGCGCAGCTCTCCTGCAGGGCCTGCGGCAGTACATGGACACTCGATGCACTGGGCGTGCTGCGGACGGCCGGCGGGCAGGGCGTGCGCATCCCGGACTGGTATGCCTGGGAGCGCCGCCGGACACAGGAGGAGGTCCGGGCCGGACACTACCGGGTGCAGTGCCGTGTCCGGGTGGAGGCACTGCCGAACGAGCACGGCTTCGTGAAGCTCGGGGGCGGTGAACTCACCCATGCTGCGGACGGGTTCACGCTCCGGCTCGATGTGCCGTATCCGGGACTGTACGATGCCTTCCCGCTGCATCTGCATACCCGGGAGCTGCCCTCGTGCCAGACGGAGTACAATTACCGCGGACGGGGCGCCTGCATCGTGCTGTCCACGCCGGACTGCTGCTACTATGTGTACCCGGAGACGCCCGGGGATCCGGCATTTCAGGTCACACAGATGGAGTTTGCTGCCGAAGCGCTGCACGCGGCACGGTAAGGAAAGTCCGTTTTTTGGGCAAGGAAACTGCCGGAAGGCCTTAGAATTTTATTCATTCTGCCTAATTCTGTCGGAATGTGTTTGTTCACTCTTGACAAAATCCGGAGATTCCGATATAATAGTAGTATGTATTCATGTGCCCCGCAGGGCGGGGAAGCGTGATCCCTTTGATTTTTTGGCCGTATGTGCCTGAAATATGATGTATCACACCGGAAGCGGGAACGCTTCTGTACAATGCGCCACAGCCCCAGATGCGGCTGCGGTGCGGCCACGGAAGGGCGGAGTGTGCTGCCCTTCGATCCGAGAACGAGCAAATGACTGTGCTTCCGACCCACCACTGCTTCGTCCGTATGACCGGGCGCCCCTTCCCGGGGTGTCCTGAGCTTGCCCGGGATCCCCGCTGTGCGTCAGAGGGGACCGGTGTCTTTGTGTTTTGCTGTGAACGGACAGCCTATTTTGTTTTGTGCATACGGCGCTTTTGCGGAATGTGAAAAAGCGCTGCACAGAGGAAGCCCACGGCAGCATTTGCGTGCCAGGAAATGAGGTAACAGATTGAGTCAGAATCAGAACCAGAATCAGAATCAGAATCAGAACCGCCAGGGCG
>JAFTZY010000084.1 GCA_017460955.1 Oscillospiraceae bacterium | reverse complement strand
TCCGGGGGCCGAAGGCCCCCACAAGAGGTCTATCAAGTCTAAGCATTCTAACCTCTCACCTCTCACCTCTAAAAAGCGGACGCCCCCTTGCAGGAGCGTCCGCTGTCCTATTACTTTTCCTTCGCAGCCCCGAGGAACGCCGCGCCGATGAGTCCCGCATCATTGCCGAGCTCGGCGATCACGATCTTCGTGTTCTTCGGAGAATTCCTGGTGTAGACCTCCTTCTCCACGAGTGCCTTCATCGGCACGAGGAGCGGGTCACCCTCATTGCAGACACCGCCGCCCACGCACAGCACATCCGGCTGGAAAATGTTGATGGTGTTCGTAATGCCCGCCGCCAAGTACTTGATGTAATCATCCACCACACGCTTGGCCGTCGCATCGCCCAGGCGCATCGCATCGAAGGCCGTTCTTGCCGAGACCTTGCCGCCGCGCTCCTCGGAGACGGTGTGCAGCTTGGAGGATGCATCCTGCTCCATGGCCTCGCGTGTCATGCGGATGAGGCCCGTTGCGGAGGAATAGGCCTCAAAGCAGCCCTTGCGTCCGCACGAGCACGGTGCGCCGTCCACCTGGATGACCGTATGGCCGATCTCGGCACCGCCGAAATTGGACCCGGCATAGATCTTGCCGTCAATGATGATGCCGCCGCCGACACCCGTGCCGAGCGTGATGCACACCGCATTCTTTGCGCCCCTTGCAGCACCTGCCACATATTCGCCGTAGGCTGCCGCATTGGCGTCGTTCTCAATGTAAACGGGCTTGTCGATGTGACGGCGGATGTACTCGGCCATGGGGGTGTTCTCAAATCCGAGATTGTTCGAGTACTCGATGATGCCCGTTTCGCTGTTGGCAAGTCCGGGAGTGCCCACGCCCACCCATTCGATCTGGTCGAGCGTCAGCCCTGCCTCCTCCACGGCCTTGAGTGCCATGGCTGCCATGTCATCCGCGATGGCCTCGGCCGGACGCGGACGGTTCGTCTTGGTGCTGGCCTTGGTGATGATGCTGTAGTTTTCGTCCACGACGGCTGCCACGATATTGGTGCCGCCAAGGTCGATGCCGATGTAGTACTTCATAGTTTACCTCCTATTTGACTGCATAATGCAGTGTTATACCGTTGTCAGGATCGCCGTGCAGTGTCCCTCGACCGTGCAGGATGCATCCGCCGGGAGGAACACGCTCGTTCCGGGCCGGAGTGCGATCTCCACGCCCTCGCCGGTAAGCGTCCCTTCCCCCTCGAGCACGAGCAGATGCCGGAAGGCATCCCCTGCCGGGAGCTCGGCCCTTGTCTTGACGCAAAGCTTTGTCACATCAAAATAGTCGCACACTCCCAGCGTCTGCCGGGTATGGCCGTCCTCCTGCTGTACGGGAGCGGGTGCTCTGTCGGGGATGGGGGTGAGATCGGTCACCTCCAGTGCCTTGTCCACATGCAGCGCTCTGGGCTTGCCGTCCGCGCCGACTCTGCCGTAATCGTACACACGGTAGGTCGTGTTGGAATTCTGCTGCACCTCGGCGATGAGGATCCCCCTGCCGATGGCATGGAGCGTCCCGGCGGGAATGAAGAACACATCCCCCGGATGCACGCTCACCTGCCGCACCGCATCGAGCAGTGTGTTCTCCTCGATGGCCCGGCGGAATTCCTCCCGCGTGATCTCCCGTGCAAAGCCGTAGATGAGCTGTGCGCCCTCCTCGGCATCGACGATGTACCACATCTCCGTCTTGCCGTACTCGCCCTCGACACGCAGGGCATATTCGTTGTCCGGATGCACCTGCACGGACAGATTGTCCTTGGCATCGATGAGCTTGATGAGCACCGGGAAGCGGTCAAAGCGTGCGGCACGCGCCCCGAGCGTCTCCGGGTGCGCTTTCAGAAATGCCGTGAGCGTCATCCCGGCAAATTCGCCCCCCGCGATGATGCTCTCACCGTCCGGGTGGCACGAGAGCTCCCAGCTCTCGGCGATCTTGTCCTTGTCCGACACCTTGCCGAACTCCCGCAGGCGGTTGCCGCCCCAGAGATAATCCTTGCACGGTGCGTTCAGTTCCATTGGCTTCATGTTGGTGTATCCTCCTCCTTGGCAGGCAGCGCATAGGTCTCCTGCAGGTCCTCCAGCGACCCGTGATAGACATTCAGGTCGATGAAATTTTCCGTCTGGTCATGCTGTACCCCGTCATAGCCCGAGAGCCTTCCCTCGTCGGAGTACTGCCAGAATTCCCAGCGCACCATGGGCTCCATATAGGTGTCCCGCATCCACAGCGGGTACCGGCCGTAGCCGCCGCCGAGGATGTAGCTGTAATAGGCGCGGGTGGTGGTGTAGATGATGGGCGGGGTGCCGTAGTGGTCCTCCAGGGTATCGAGCAGCTCGTCAAGGATGGCGCGTGTCTCCTTTTTGGACAGCGGATCCTCGGCATACTCTCCGTAGAATTCCAGGTCCACCACCGGCGGCAGATCGCCGTCCAGCTCGCCGACAACGGAGATGAAATTCTCCGCCTGGGTCGCCCCGCTCGATTCAAAGCTGAAGAAATGGTATGCCCCCCGGTACACGCCCGCCCCGGCTGCGCCCTGCCAGTTTTCCGCAAAGCACGGATCGACATGGGAGCTGCCCTCGGTCGCCTTGATGAAGGCGAAGGACACGTCCTGCGAGGCCAGCACCGGCCAGTCGATGTTCCCCTGGTACCGGGACACATCCACCCCCATGACGGGGTATTTGTCCGGGTCGGGGATGTTGGCGATGATCTCGCCGCTGTAGATCTTTTTGAGCCGCACTGCAAACCAGATGCCCCAGATGAGGAGCACGAGCAGTGCCAGACAGGCAAGGAGCCTGCCGTAGGCGATGCGTCGTCCCTTCATCACTCGGCGACATCACCCATCACGATACCGCGGCCGTTGGTCGCAAAGTACACTCTGCCGAAGATCCGGCTGTCACCGGAGATATAGCTTGTCAGGTTGCCGAAGAGATGGTGCTCGTCGTTGATGCGCACCCAGGTCCTGCCCTTGTCGGTCGAGCGGTAGATGCCGTCACCCTGATCGCCTGCCTCGCCCATCGCATAGATCGTCGGGTAGCCGCCGTCCTTCTCGGGCGCACCGAAGCCGATGGCCTTGAAGGAGATGTCCTTGAGGGAGGTAAAGCTCTGCCCGCCGTCCTCGGAATACATCACGAGCGACCCGGAGCTCAGCCATACATGCCCCTCATGGCCCACCACGGCCTGCACGGTGCAGTTGTCGGCGATCATCTGTCCGGTGGACTCGAACGTATTGCCGCTGTCGTGGGAGACATAGAACATGCCGTTATAGGCGGCATAGAAGGTGGACGGATCCACGCGGTCGGCTGCGACCTCGGCACCGTAGCCCAGGCCCTCGGCATAGTACCACTTATCCTTCTTGATGCTGTATTTATAGATGTTGGAATTGCCCGTATTGGCAGGGGTCCACAGCAGGGTCGTGCCGTCGGCATTGACGCAGACCTTGCCTCCCTCGACCATCTCGGGGACATTGTTCACGGCATTCCATGTGCTGCCGCCGTCGGTCGTCAGCCACAGGGGACTGCGCTTGTCCTGGATGCAGTAGGCGGCGACATTGGCATTTTCAAAGGCCGCATCGAGATCCGTGGGATTGCCGCCGGAGGAGCTGCCCATGAAGTGCGCATCGTCCGGGCCGACCGTGACGTCAAGATGCGAAAAGCCCGTCAGGTCCCCCATGATCGAATAGAGCTGGGGCTGCCCGTCCTGATAATTCGGGGAAACCATCTGGAACACCGCCGTCTCCTCGAGACCGTAGGCCGCAAAGGCGATGGTGACATCCTCCCCCGTGCCGAGGTCCGTCATATTCTCGGTGCAGTAGATGGTCGCACCGGTGCCGTACATCACCTCATCGGAGTTGAACGGATTGATGCTCACATCGGTGATCCACCAGCCGACCTTGGCCTCCTCCAGGCCCCAGGTGAGCCAGTCGGCCTGGGAGACGTCCATGGTGTAGGACTTGGTGTTGTTCTTCACATCGAACAGCCCCGTCCAGGTCTTGCCGCCGTCGGTGGTGCGGTAGAGGCAGTCGCCCGGATCCGACCAGTAGAACATGGTGCTGACCACCACGGTATCCGGATCGTTGGCATCCACGGACACACCGCTGAAGCCGCCGTAGCGCCCGTCGTCGTTCTGGGGGGTGATGTCGGTGAAGGACGTCCCGTCATACTTGCACACCGCACCCGTGGCGGTACTGCCGTTCGGGCCTGCGGAGTCGGCATAGCACAGATAGAGCGTGCCGTCCGAGGAGAAATCCGCATGCACGGGGATCATGCCGGGGAGATTGGTCGGCAGTGCCTCCCAGGTCGCGCCGTCATCGGAGGAGCGGTACACGCAGTTGCCGTCCGTGCAGGCCACACCCGCATAGATGTCCTCGCTCGTGGGGTCGAACTGCACCCACATGATGCCGATGGACGTGCTCTCCTGCGTGAAATTGCCCTTGGTCGGGAAGGAGGTGACCTCCTCCCAGGTCTTGCCGTAGTCCTCCGAGCGCCACAGGCCCGCATTGCGGGTGCCGGTGTAGATGACGTTGTTCTTCTTCGGATCGACCTGGATGCGCTCGCCGGTGCCGCGGCCCTGGTTGTTCGCACCGCAGTCAAAGGGCATATCGACCTGTGTCCAGTTCTCGCCGTAGTCCTCGGAGGAGAGGATCGCGCCGTTCGTGCCCATATAGGTGCCGCACAGCGCATACACACGATTCGCGTCCACGGGGTCTGCCGCAATGCTCTCGATGCCGATAAGGTTCCAGTTGTCGGAGCCTAAGTGATCGGTGATGGCGACCCAGCGCCCCTCGGACTCGACCCAGCGGTAGGCGCCGCCGATGTCGGTGCGGGCGTAGATGAGGTTTTCCTCCGCTTCGCTGTAGACCATGCCGGTGACATAGCCGCCGCCGCCGATGGCAACATTGCTCCACTTGTAATCGGCCGGTGCCTTGCTGCCCGAGCCGCCTGCACAGCCGGTGAGCATGACAGCGCCCATGCACAGGGCGAGAAGATGGGATTTTTTCATACTGTATCTCCTTTCGGTAAAAGCCGCGGGACAGTGCCCTTAGCGGCCAAATATTTTCTTTGCCACATCGACTGTTTC
>JAFTZY010000083.1 GCA_017460955.1 Oscillospiraceae bacterium | reverse complement strand
ATATCATGACAACGACAACTGTTTCTCTCAGCGCGATCGATGATGTCAAGAACTTCGTCAATACCATCATGAGATTCGAGTATGACATCGACCTCGTATCCGGCAGATACGCCGTAGATGCCAAGTCCATCATGGGTATCTTCAGCCTGGATCTGTCCAAGCCGATCGAGCTGCGTGCTTACACCGATGATGCTGAGGATCTGCTCACTGCGATCGACAAGTACATCGTCAAGTAAGCGCCCGACAATAGATGATAGAAAGATGTTTTGCATGAAAACTGACTGCCATTTTGGCAGTCAGTTTTTTTGTGTGTCAGGAAAACAGCAGCTCCAGGACCTGCCGGAGGGACACGCCCAGGGTCAGGCGGGGGACCTCCTCGGGACAGACGAGGGCGGCCTCGCTCAGGAGCGTCTCCCCTGCATAGAAATACACCCGCCCCAGCACCTGCCCTTGGCGCACGGGCGCCTGCGCATATTCCGGCAGCACCAGCACTGCCTCCGGCTGCACACCCGCCGGAACGGCCAGGGGTGCAAGGCCGGAGGGCTCCGGGATCACGGCACTCTGTGTGCCGCCCCGGATGCGCAGCGGCCGCAGGAACTCCGCCGAAAAGCCCGGTGTGACCACACGGTAGCCGGAAAAGCCCTGCTGCAAAAGTGTTTTTGCCGCGCCGAACCGTTCCTCCTCCGTGCTGCCCAGCACCACCGCCGTCAGGCACATCCCGTCACGCTGCGCCGCGGCAATGACCGAATACCCGGAATCTGCGGAATGCGCCGCCTTGAGCCCCCGGCAGCCCTCGAGCGTCCGGGTGAGGGTGTTCTCGTTGACCAGCTCCACGCTGTCCTCCCGGATGAAGGTGCGCCAGATGTTCAGGAAGGGAGCGAGCGCCTCGCATCCGAGCACCGCACAGGCAAGGCATGCCATGTCCCTTGCCGTGGAAAAGCTCTCCGGGCGGTCAAAGCCCTGGGGATCGGCAAAGCGCGTCGAGCGCATCCCCAGATCAAAGCAGGCAGCGTTCATGTCCATTACGAAGTCCTCCACGCTCCCGGATACCCCGCATGCGAGCACCGCCGCCGCATCCCCGGCATTCCCCGTGATGAGCCCGAGGAGCAGCTCGTGGACGCTCACCGCATCCCCCGGGAGCAGCCAGATCACCGCCCCCGGCATCCCCTCGACCTCCTGTCCCGCCGTGAGCACCGTCTCCGGGGTGAGCTCCCCTGCTTCAATGGCACACCCGGTCAGGTACGCTGTCATGAGCTTGGCAAGCGACCCCACGGGCCGCCGGATGTCCGCGCCTTCCTCATAGAGAATGCGCCCCGTGGAGACCTCCGCAAGCACCCGGCTCTCCGGTACCTGTGCCGATACCGGCATCGGCAGACACAGCAGTAAGATCACCGCTGTGATGAAGCTGAATACCCTTCGCATCCTGCATCCCCCTTCACAGTGTTTGTACAAGCATATGCGGCGGGGGAGGGAGCCCATGCACCGATCCGGAACTTCCGGCAAAATGGCCAAAAATGAGGAATGCAATTTGTTCTGTTTTCACAATGTTGGGGCAGAAATCGGGAATCCCCTTGCAAAATTCTGCGTTTTATAGTATGATAGATAGTGAATTCTGATCATTTCTGGAGGCGTTGCAATATGGCTTTGAAAGTAAACACAAAATATGTAGAAGGCTTCGTCGGCAAGGACGAAATGGCCGGCATCCGCGAGCAGGTCATGACGGCTGCCAAAACGCTGCATGACGGCACGGGCCTGGGCAGTGATTTCCTGGGCTGGCTGGATCTTCCGACGAATTATGACAAGGAGGAATTCGCCCGCATCAAGGCAGCTGCCAAGAAGATCCAGGGCCATTCCGATGTGCTGATCGTCATCGGCATCGGCGGCTCCTATCTGGGTGCCAGAGCGGCCATTGAGCTGCTGAAAAGCCCCTTCTACAACAATATGAAGAAGGATACCCCCGACATCTACTATGTCGGCAACAACATCAACCCGACCTACCTCTCCGAGGTGCTTGCCATCTGTGAGGGCAGGGATATTTCCGTCAATGTCATCTCCAAGTCCGGCACCACCACCGAGCCGGCCCTGGCCTTCCGCGTGTTCAAGAAGCTCGTGGAGGACAAGTACGGCAAGGAGGGCGCGAAGGACCATATCTTTGCGACCACCGACAAGGCAAGGGGCACTCTCAAGGAGCTGTCCGACACCGAGGGCTACGAGACCTTCGTCGTTCCGGACAACGTGGGCGGCCGCTTCTCCGTGCTGACCGCTGTGGGCCTGCTGCCCATCGCTGTGGCAGGCTGCGACATCGATAAGCTCATGGAGGGCGCTGCGAAGGCACAGGCTGACTATACCGCTGATTTTGAGGACAACGACTGCTACAAGTACGCTGCCCTGCGCAACATCCTGTACAGAAAGGGCAAGTCCGTGGAAATGCTCGTTTCCTACGATCCGTCCTTCACGATGATGGCCGAGTGGTACAAGCAGCTCTACGGCGAGAGTGAGGGCAAGGACAACAAGGGCATCTTCCCGGCATCCGTGACCTTCTCGACCGATCTGCACTCCATGGGGCAGTACATCCAGGACGGCGCCCGCATCATGTTCGAGACCGTTGTGGACATCAAGACCCCCAAGCAGGACTTCTTCCTGGAGAAGGATGAGGCCAACCTGGACGGCCTGAACTTCCTGTGCGGCCAGAACATGTCCGTTGTCAACCGGAAGGCCTTCGAGGGCACGATCCTTGCACACACCGAGGGCGGCGTTCCGAACATTATCCTGGAGCTCGAGGACACCAGCGAATTCAGCCTGGGGTATCTCATCTACTTCTTTGAGAAGGCATGCGCCGTATCCGGCTATGTACTGGGCGTGAACCCGTTCAACCAGCCCGGCGTGGAGAGCTACAAGTCCAACATGTTCGCCCTGCTCGGCAAGCCCGGCTATGAGGGCGCCAGGGCAGAGCTCGAGGCAAAGCTCGGCTATTGAGGCAAGAAGCCTGCACCGCTCTGGCATGCAGGATTCATAAAAGCGGATCTCCCGCGGGGATCCCGTAAAATCACAGCAAACATCTGGAAGGAGTATTATTATGATTCAGATCATCACCGGAAGAAAGGGTACCGGCAAGACCAAGAACCTCATCGAGAAGATCAACACGGCCGTTGCAGAGACCAACGGGTGCCTGGTATGCGTGGAGAAGGGCGAGACCCTGCGCCGTTCCATCAGCTACAAGGTACGCTGGGTCGGCGTGGAGCAGTTCGACATCCAGGGCTATGAGAACTTCTACGGATTCATTGCCGGCATGCTCGCAGGCAACTACGACATCAAGGAGATCTTCGTGGACGGCATCCTGAAGATCGGCGGCCCGGACTTCGATGAGCTCGGCGCCATGTTCGCAAAGCTCGATGCACTCACCAGCAAGGACACCATCGTGACCTTCACGGTATCCGCCGACAATACCGAGCTGCCCGAGTCCGTGACCAAGTATCTGTAAAAAAAGGAGAGCCGACGGCTGCGGCTGTCGGCTTTTTACATGCAAATTCCCGAAAATTTAGAAAAGGGCTTGACAAATACGGGCAAAATCTGTATAATAGAATTTGTGATGCTCTTTGTAATGAGGTCTGTATATGGTAATGCATATCAAAAATGTTCTGAATGTTCCGGGGACAAAGCAGGCGTTTGACACCTGTGTGCCCGAGGAGCGTCTGGAGCAGATCGCAGGGCTCGTGTTCCGGACACCCGTGACGGTGAAGGGCGCGATCGAGAACCGTGCAGGGGTTGTGACATTGACGATGCAGATCGCCTGTACCCTGCTTGTCACCTGTGACCGCTGCCTGAAGGAGCTGGTGCGGGAGTTCTCCTACGATGAGGAACACCTTGTCGTGCGTGCGCTCGAGAATGAGGACATGGAGGACCGCTACATCGTTGCCAGGGGTGAGAGCATTGACATTGCAGAGATCGCAGTGACGGATCTGCTGCTGCGGCTGCCCTCCAAGACACTTTGCAGGGAGGATTGCAAGGGACTGTGTCCCGTGTGCGGCTGCGACAGGAATGTGACGGACTGCGGCTGCGAAGGCTGATAATGACGCACAGCCCCAAGGCCGTGCTTCAAGGAATCCAGATAAGGAGGTGCCAAAATGGCTGTACCGAAGAGAAAAACGTCCAAGGCCAGAAAGAACAAGAGACGCAGCGCTGTATGGAAGCTGGAAGCTCCGGCAATGAGCAGATGCGAGCACTGCGGCGAGCTGAAGGCTCCGCATAAGGTTTGCAGAAACTGCGGCTTCTATAAGGGCGTAGAGGTTCTGAAGATGGATGCTGAATAAGCATCGGCATAAGGGCGGAGAGAGGTGTTAGCTTCTCTCCGCTTTTCATTACTGAATTTGAAAGGAGGGGAGCCATGGTCGTCATCACCGGTGTGATCCCGGGATCGCCGGCGGACAAGGCCGGCATCCGGGCGCAGGAGACGCTCATCTCCATTGACGGGCATACCGTGCGCGATGTGCTCGACTACATGTTCTATGCCGCCGAGACAAGGCTCACCCTCCATATCGGCGGCAGGGAGGAGCGGCGCCTTGAGATCGTCAAGGACGAGTACGACGATCTGGGCCTGGAATTTGAGAGCTTTCTCATGGACAAGAAGCAGAGCTGCTCGAACAAATGCGTGTTCTGCTTCATCGACCAGATGCCCCCCGGGATGCGGGAAACACTCTACTTCAAGGACGATGATGCAAGGCTCTCCTTTTTACAGGGCAATTATGTGACGCTCACCAACATGTCCCAGGAGGACGTGGACCGCATCATCGCCATGCACCTGAACATCAATGTCTCGGTCCACACCACCAACCCGGAGCTGCGCTGCAAAATGATGCACAACCGCTTTGCCGGGGAGAAGCTGGATTTCCTCTGGCAGATGGCACGCGCCGGCATCCAGCTCAACTGCCAGATCGTCCTGTGTCCGGGACTCAACGACGGCGAGGAGCTGCGCCGCACGCTCACGGACCTGGGTGCCATGCTCCCGAACCTCACGAGCGTGGCCGTGGTCCCTGTGGGGCTCTCCCGCTACCGGGAGGGGCTCTATCCGCTCACGCCGTTCACAGCGCAAACGGCCGGGGAGGCCATCGACATGATCGAAGCGTTCCAGGCGCAGTTCCTCTCGCAGCACGGCACGCGGGCAGTGTTCCCGTCCGATGAATTCTTCCTGCTGGCCGGCCGTCCCCTCCCTCCGGCGGAGTACTATGAGGACTATCCGCAGTACGAAAACGGCGTGGGGATGCTGCGCTCGCTGTCCGACGAATTCCTTGCTGCCATGGAGGATGCGGATGCCTCCCGGCTGCCCCGCAGCGTCAGCATCGCCACGGGACGCTCCCCCTACGCCTTCCTGAAAGGTCTCACGGAAACGGCGCAGGCACGCTTCCAGGGGCTCAGGGTGCAGCTCTACCCCATCCGCAATGATTTCTTCGGAGAGTCCATCACGGTCACCGGACTCATCACCGGACAGGACCTCATCGCCCAGCTCAAAGGGCAGGCGCTCGGGGAGGAGCTCCTGCTCTCGTCAAGCATGATCCGCCGGGACAGCGATGTGTTCCTCGATGACCTGACGATCTCCGAT
>JAFTZY010000082.1 GCA_017460955.1 Oscillospiraceae bacterium | reverse complement strand
AGCCCACCTATATTGAGAATATCGGGCGCTATGACGAGCTGCTCCACACCGAGGAGCTGACGCTGGTAGAGAAGAATGAGCCGGTGCTGCACACCAGCGAAGACAAGATGGGGTATGCCGTTGCCTACACCTTCGATGACGAGCCGTACAGCACGAGCTTTACGTTTGTCAATGACGAGGGCAGGACGTACACATTTTCGGATGAGAACGGCTACTTCATCCAGGATCTGCGCACGATCGAGCCCGGTGCCACAGTGAAGGCCATCACCTACCTGGATACCGCCGTACCCATGGAAGTCCTCACTGACGCCCCCCTCCCCGAGGGCGACCCCGACGAGGACGGTGCGGTGAACGCCAAGGATGCGTCCGCCGTGCTCATGACCGCCGCCCAGATCGGCGCGAAGCGAAAGCCCAGCCTCACCCTTGCCCAGCGCAATGCGTGTGACGTGAACAAGGACGGTGCGGTCAATGCCAAGGATGCGTCCTATATCCTGCGGTATGCGGCCTACATCGGTGCGAAGAACCCGTATGTGTCCATCAGCGAATTCCTGAACTGAATTTGATACCTGAGAGGAGCCTCCCGTGTGGGGGCTCCTTCCTTTTTTCCGCGTTGGCATATCTTTGTCCCTCCTCACATACACTGTACCAACACCGTGAGATCGAGGAGGTAACCTATGGAACTTGCAACCACCAAGGCGGCTGTGACCACCACCCGGGAGCTGCCCTGCCCCGTGCAGGAACAGAGCGTGGAGCTCGACTATGTGCTCCCGGATTATTATCCCGACGTTTGTACACTCGTCCGGGCGTTCATCACCCCCGTCATCGAAAGCCGCAGCATCCAGCCAGGACGGCTCACCTACGGCCTGGCCGCGTGCATCCGCATCCTGTACTGCACGGAGGGCTCCCATGTGCTGCAAAGCGTCACGCAGACGCTGCATTTCACCCGCACGCTCGAGCTCCCCGAGGGCGAGGTCCTCTGCGAGCTCACCCCCGTGACGGATCTTGTCAACTGCCGTGCCGTCTCCAAGCGCCGGCTCGATGTCCGGGGCGCGGTGACCGTGCGCATCCGTCTGCGGGCGCAGGAGCACACCGAGGTCCTTCAGGATGCCTCCGGTGAGGGGCTCCAGCTGCGCCGCTGCCAGGTGGACTGCCCCGTCAGCCGGACCGAGTGCGAGCAGAGCATCCACCTGTCCGAGGAGCTCTCCCTTGGCAGCACCAAGCCCGCGCTCCTCCATGTCGTGCGCATGGCAGCGCAGTGCGTCGGTCTGCAAAAGCGTCAGGTCTCCGGCCGGCTCATGGTGCAGGGCGAGCTCGATGTGCAGCTCGTGTATGCATGCGCGGGAACGGACGGCACCCTCGAGCCGATGAGCTTCCGTCTGCCGTTCTCCCAGCTTGTCGAATCCGAGGAACTCACCGAGGACGATCCCTGCCGCATCCGGTGCAGTGTTGTCTCCTGTGAGCTCACCCCCGCCGCCGACGGCAGCGGCGATGTCCACGCCCTGCGCTGCGAGGCGGAGCTGCGGGCCGTGTGTACCGTGCAGCGCCGCGAGTGCCTGCGTCTTGTGCAGGATGCCTATTCCACACTGCATCCGTGCCATGCCGAGTCCGTGACCCTGTGTACCCAGGGCGCCCCCGAGCCCTTCACGGGCCTGCTCTCCTGTGATGCGAACCTCACCTCCGACTTTGTGCTCGACTGCGTATATGACGCCTGGTGCGAGGTGCGCGGTCTTGGCACCGCCCCGGCACAGGAGGGTCTGTGCATCACGGGGATGCTGCATTACTGCGTCCTTGTACGGGAGGAGGGCGGTGCGCCCCGGCTCCTGGAACGGGAGGAGGCCTTCGAGTACCCGTGTACGTCCGATGCGGACACGGCACTCTACGATCTGACCGCACAGACCGAGAGCTGCAGCTACACCCTGACGGGGGCAGGGGAGGTCAGTGTGCGCACGCAGCTGCATTTTGAGGGCGAGCTGTGCCGGACGGTCACCACGCAGGTACTCTCCGGGTTGTCGATGGAGGAGGCCCTGCTGCCGCAGGATTATGCACTGCGGCTGTGCTTCGGCCGTGCCGGGGAGGAGGTCTGGGAGATCGCCAAGCGCTGCCACACGAGTGTGGAGGCGGTCATGGAGGAGAACGACCTGGCCGATGAGGTGCTGCCGGAGGACGGCATGCTGCTGATCCCGATCATCGGGTGAGACAGAAGGGAGCGATCAATGATGGACATTTACAGTGACATTGCCCGGCGCACGGACGGGTGCATCTACATCGGGGTGGTCGGGCCGGTGCGCACCGGCAAGAGCACACTCATCCAGCGTTTTATGGAGACGCTGGTGATCCCGAACATTGAGGAGGCCTTCCGGAAGGAACGCGCCGTGGATGAGCTGCCGCAGTCGGCGGCGGGCAAGACGATCATGACGACCGAGCCGAAATTCATCCCCGAGCAGGCCGTTCCGGTGGAGCTCGAGGGCGGTGCAAGGCTGCGGGCGCGGATGATCGACTGTGTGGGCTACATTGTGCCCAGTGCGCTGGGGTACATCGAGAACGAGATGCCCCGGATGGTACAGACGCCCTGGTACGAGGAGGAGGTACCGTTCAACATGGCGGCCGAGGTCGGCACGCAGAAGGTCATCACGGAGCATGCGACCATCGGGCTGGTGGTGACGACCGACGGGAGCATTTCGGACATCCCGCGTGAGGAATACGCCGAATGCGAGCAGCGTGTCATCGAGGAGCTGCAGGGCCTGGGCAAGCCATTTGTCGTGCTGCTCAACTGTGTGGAGCCGGACACACCGGATGCCCGGGAGCTGGCCGCTTCGCTTTCGGAGCGCTACGGGACGCAGGTCCTTCCGGTGAGCTGTCTGACGATGGGGGAGGCAGAGATCCGGGAGATCCTGACGGCGCTGCTCTATGCCTTCCCGGTGCGGGAGGTGAATTTCGCCATGCCCGGCTGGATCTCGGTGCTCTCGAAGGAGCATCCGGTCAAGCAGGAGGTATTCGGGGCTGTCCGGGAGGCGGCGCAGGGGCTGAGCACGGTCGCGGATGCGCGGGATCTTGCGGAAAAGCTCCTGCCCTGCCGGTACATTGAGCATGCGCGTGCAACGCAGATCGACCTTGGCACGGGCACGGTCACGATCACGGCCGCGCTCGAGCCGTCGCTGTTCTTCCACATTCTCAGTGAGGCGACGGGGCTGTCGATCCGGGACGAGGGGGCGCTGATGCATGTGTTGCAGGAGCTGTGCGCGGTCCGGCAGCAGTATGCAAGGCTCGAGCCGGCCCTGCGGGAGGTGGAGGAGACGGGCTACGGCATCGTCATGCCCACGATGGAGGAGCTGCGGCTCGAGGAGCCGGAGATCATCCGCCAGGGCGGCAAATACGGGGTGCGTCTGAAGGCGTCGGCGCCCTCGATCCACATGATGCGTGCCGGGATCCGCACGACGGTGAGCCCCATTGTGGGCTCCGAGAAGCAGAGCGAGGAGCTGGTGATGTATCTTTTGCAGGGCTTTGAGGAGGATCCGGCAAAGCTGTGGGAGTCGAACATCTTCGGCAAATCCCTGCACGAGCTGGTCAACGAGGGCCTGCGCACCAAGCTCTACCGCATGCCCGCCGAGGCACGCGGAAAGCTCCAGGAGACCTTGGAGCGCGTCATCAACGAGGGCTGCAGCGGCCTGATCTGCTTTATTCTGTAGGAGCAGTATCCATATACACCTCCTCGGCACGGCTTTGCAGTGCATGCAGCATCTGCAAGGCCTGCCCGGCTGCGTCCGGCCCGCCGCTTTCGAGTATCGGCAGAACATCCGTGATGCCGTTGAACAGCAGGTGATACAGCTTCTCATACAATTCCATGGTCACACCCCCCTTCTCTTTTATTATATCTGTAATCAAGATAAAAGTCAATATGCGGGTCGAAAATATGGCATACTGAAATAGGGTGATGCCGATGAAATATGAAAGGATCCGGAATTTACGGGAGGACGGCGATCACAAGCAGAGGGAGCTTGCGGAGTATCTGAATGTGACGCAGAATACCTATTCCCAGTACGAGAACGGCGTGATCGAGCTGCGTGCGGACACCGCGGTCCGGCTTGCGCAGTTCTACCATACGAGCGTGGATTATCTGCTCGGACTGACTGACGAGCGCGAGCCTTATCCGCCGAAAAGAGGCTGACTAATGAAAAGAGCCGCCCTGCATGGGCGGCTCTTTTGCATTGTCAGGATTCCTCATACACGAAATCTTCGTCGCTGAAATATTCGTAGTCGTCGTCATAGTACCCGTAGTCGTCATCGTAGTCCTCATCGGGTCCGAAGGCGCCGTACATTTCGTCGTCATAATACCCGTACCAGTCATCATACCAGTCGGAATCCTCATAATCATCCGAGAAATCGTACCGGCTCCAGAACTCGTCATAGGCCACTGACACCAGCTTGCCGCCGGCAACGGCCTCGGCAAGTCCAGCATCCTCCATCGGGATCAGGTAGTACGCCCCGTTCACCAGGAGCAGATAGCAGTCGTCCTCGGTGCTGTACGGACGGCGGGCTGCTTCAAGCAGCGCACGCATGTCTGCAACGGTCTCGTCATCCTCGATCGACAGAGCATCGCTCGAGAAAAGATCCTCGTAGGCGGGCTTGCCGTTGAAGTACACATTGTCCGTCTCCGTCGTGGAAAGCGTCCTGGTATCGAACCGGTAGGTCCCCGGCGCGTACAGCCGCACGCCCAGGATCTGCTCGTAATAGTAGCCGCCCGCATCCGTGCCAAAGAAGCGCTCGAGCGGGGTGAACTCCTCAAAGCCAAAGCTCGTGAGCATTTGCAGGGTGTTCGTGCAGTCCTTCGTCACGGGCATCTCCTCGATCGTGCAGACGGTCTCGCCGTTGAGGATCTGCTCGGCGCTCATGGCTTCCAGATCGCGCTGGTAGGCCTGTATGAGCTGGTCAAATTTCTCCGGTGCGTTCTTGAGGGAGACGGACCGGTACTTCCGGCCGTTGTCCACCTCAAATTCCACCGAATACGGCACGCGGCGCTCCTCATAGTCGTCATCGTACATCGCATACGCGCTGTCAAGATGGGACTCGAGGGCCTTGGCCTCTGCCTCGGCATACAGGGGCGTGCCGGCCACGGCTCTGACAAGTGCCGTATAATCGTCGGCCAGCAGATCGTAGCTGCGGTGGCACTGGGCACCGGTCAGCGAATAGTACACGATCTCCACACGCGACGTGCGGAAGGAGTAGAAGCCCACGTCATAATGATCCTCCTGGTAGCGTGTGAACCAGTCGTCATCGAGCATGGCATCATACTCCGAGGGTGAGTTCTCAACATAGCCGTAATCATCCTCATAGGAATAATCGTAGGCATCGCGGTAATCCACCGTGAAATAATTGCCGTCCCGGAGTGCGTCCCGGAGTGTACCGATCTCGTCATTGTCCGAACGGAAGCTGCGCTGTGCGTCCTGCACGGCACGGATGACATCCTTGTCGGTAAATTCGAGCGAGAGCCGCGAGCCTTCGCCGTCAAAGTGCTCATGGAACACGATCTTGGCGGAGGAGACGGCCGCTGCCGGCGGGATATACCGGTCGCGTCCGAAGCAGCCGGTCCTGACGGTGAGGAAGTACCCGCCGATGCTCACGGTCACGATGCCCACAAAGACGCAGGCCGACAG
>JAFTZY010000081.1 GCA_017460955.1 Oscillospiraceae bacterium | reverse complement strand
GCCGCCCCGGCAGCCTGCAAGCCGGGGGTGCAGGGGACGCAGTCCCCTGCAAAACAGCCCCCGCCCCTGGGGGCGGGGGTTGGGGTGGGGAGAACTCTCCCCAGGAAAGGAGTGCCATTCTATGTCGGATTATGCCATCTTCACACCGGAGATGAAACGCACACACACCATTCTGGTGCCGAATATGCTGCCGATCCATTTCAAGCTCATCATCAGCATTTTCGAGTCCTACGGCTATCACTGCGAGCTGCTTGAGAGCGAATCGAGGGCCGTGGTGGATGAGGGGCTCAAAAATGTCCATAACGATACCTGCTATCCGGCACTGCTCGTCATCGGGCAGTTCATGGAGGCACTGAACAGCGGACGCTATGACCCGGACAAGACCGCACTGATGATCACGCAGACCGGCGGCGGCTGCCGTGCGTCCAATTACATCCATCTGCTGCGCAAGTGCATGGCGGAGCATTATCCGCAGGTACCGGTCATTTCCCTGAATTTCGTGGGGCTTGAGAAGGACCCGCGCAACGGCTGGCAGCTGACCATCCCGATGATCATGAAGAGCCTGTACGGTGTGCTGTACGGCGATCTGCTCATGAGCCTGTACAACCAGAGCCGTGCCTATGAGCTCATCCGGGGCAGCGCGGAGAAGGTCCTGAAAAAATGGCAGCGCAGGCTCGAGCAGCTCTTCCGGGAAAACAAATACCTGAACACCAAGAAGATCTACAAGCTCATGATCGATGATTTCGGGAAGATCGAGCGCTCGAGTGTCCCGAAGATCCGCGTGGGCATCGTCGGGGAGATCTATGTCAAGTACTCCCCCCTTGCCAACAATCATTTGGAGGACTTCCTGCTGTCCGAGGGCTGCGAGCCCGTGGTCCCCTCCCTGCTCGAATTCATCCTCTACTGGGCGTATAACAAATTCTCCGAGGTCAAGCTCTATGACCGCTCCGACCCGCGCACGCCGTTTTACAAGGCGGCCTATAAGATCTTCCTGCAAAAGCAGAAGGAGGTCATTCGCGTCATGAAGGCGGACGGGCGCTTCACGCCGCCCCATGATTTTGAGGAGCTGCGCAAATCCGTGAGCCGCTACATCAATCTGGGTGTGAACATGGGAGAGGGCTGGCTGATCCCAGCGGAAATGGGGGCGCTGGCCGAATCCGGCACGGAGAACATCATCTGTGCGCAGCCCTTTGGCTGTCTGCCCAACCACATCATTGCCAAGGGCATGAGCCGTGCCATCAAGGAATATTACCCGCAGGCAAATATCATTGCCATTGACTACGATCCCGGCGCGACCAGAGTCAACCAGGAGAACCGCATCAAGCTGATGCTGGCCAATGCCCGTGCAGCACAGGAGGCGACGGTATGATCACCCCGGATTTCCTGGAGACCTTGGCAGGGCAGCTGGAAATTGCCGTGATGAGCTTTGACATTTTCGACACGCTCATTACCCGGCCCTTTGAAAAGCCGGTGCAGCTGTTCGAGTACATGCACCGCAACGCGCCCATTGTTCCGGAGGATTTCCCGGAGATGCGCGTGCGGGCCGAGGCCATTGCCCGGGAGCATGCACCGGGGAACGAGTGTACGATCTCGGAGATCTACAGTGTGCTGTCCACCTTCAACCGGTACTCCCCCCGTCTGTGTCAGACGCTGTGTCCGATGGAGCTCGAGACGGAGCTTCGCATGTGCATGCCCCGCAAGGAGGGGGCGCGGCTTCTGGCGCGTGCATCCTATCTGGATGTGCGCATCATCCTCATCAGTGACATGTACCTGTCGAAGGAGCGCATCAGCCGGATGCTGTGCAAATGTGCGCTGAAGAATTTTTCGGAGATCTATGTATCGGGCGAGGTACGCCGCTCGAAGGCAAGCGGGGATCTGTACCGGTATGTCCGCCGCATGGAGGAGCTGCCGTTTCGGACGATGCTGCACATCGGGGACAATTCGGTATCCGATGTCATCATCCCGCGCAATCTGGGGATGCATGCACTCTATTTCCCCTTGCAGGAGGGCAAGGTACTCACTGAGCCCAAGGGCCTGGTGGACCGGGTACTGCTGCCCTACGGCTCGATCCGCCGCCGCACTGCGGGGAGGATCGAAAAGCTGCTGAAAACGACGATCGAGGTTTGAAAGGGGCCGGGCGTGCGAAGGCCGCCCACCCCCCTCCCTCTCCCGCTGACGCGGGAGGGGAGGGGGCTTTTTTCTTTTTTCTTTGCGGGGGGACTATCGTCCCCTGCATACGCTTGAGCTCGGTGAGGGCGGCTCGGGCAGCATGACGCTCGATGCCGCCGTGGGCAGCGACGGGGAGGGCGCGCTCATCGGCGGGGTCCTCAGCATCACGCTGACGAGCGGATCGGCACAGGTAGACGTTTCGGGGCATTTTACCGTGCGCCCGTCACAAAATAGCGGGCGCGTAAGCGCACGCTTCTAATACTACGATTCGGCGATGGACAGTATGGCCGGCGCACAGGGCCACGGCTTCATGACCGTGACGGCACAGGAGGCACCCTCGACGCTCTACGATGTCTCCATTGTCTATGACGGTGTGGAGGATACGCCGTTTAAGTACACCGGCACCTGGGATGCGGGCGAGCGCAGGCTGACGCTCAGATCCCTCACCGAAGCCGACATTGTGGGCGATATGGTGCTCAATGTCAGCAAGGACGAGACCGGCACCGTTGTCTTTGAAACACAGGTCGGCGGCGATACCGCCATCCTCTCCTACCAGGCGACCCTCTCCGGCAAGAAGCTCGAGGAGGACGCACCTGCCCCGTAAAACAACACGCCCCCTCCCTTCCTTAGCATGGAAGAGAGGGGGTTTTGGTGTGAGGGGCGCTACGGCAGCGGGACCTCCTCAAAGCCCTCCCGGACATACCGCACGGCGGCTTTCCCGGAGAGCTTGGCATATTTGAGCGCCATGTATGCGCCGATCATGGAATCGGCGATCCCGACGGAGAAATGGTATGCCCGGTGCGCATTGATCTGTGTGACCGCCCGGAGCAGCACGGCGGCAGCATCCTGCGTACATTCCCCCAGAAGATTGTCGCCGCCCTCCATATGGACGGTGCCGCCCTGCGCCCGGAGCAGGGCACTGACTGTGCGGACATCCTCCTGGATGCCAAGACTGAGTGTATGCAGTCCCGCTGTATCCGAGGTGAAGATATACTGTTCAAGCCGCTTGCCGATGGCATCCCCGTCCATTGCAAAAAACACACTGTTCATCCGTCCGCTCCTTACACGCGTGCAGAGCGCTGTGCCAGCCGCTCCCAGAGCGGCGCATGGCGCTGCAGGGTACGGTACAGCTCCAGGCTGGCATTGATGACAAGCCTTGCCTCGGTGAAGGTCAGATAATGGTTGTGCATCGAGTAATGTGCAGCCATGTTACGGAATTCCCGCAAAAGCGACATCAGTCCCGGCACATCATGCAGGGCGGGAATGTAGGACAGCGCCTGCATCCGGGGGCCTTGCTCCCTGCCGACATTGCTAAGGTACGCCTTGAACAGGTAGCTGATGACACCGACCGGGTCGCGCTGGCCGAAGTAGACATTGTGCGCATCGGCAAACCGGCGGGCATCCGGATCGTTCTCAAAGTACCGGAACACCTCGGCGATGACGGCTTCGTTGCCGATGGTCGCCGAGAGGATGGCGTTCTTGAAATTCTGGTGAACAAAAAAATCCGAGATCGCCGATTTCAGCTCATGATAGGTCTTGTGCAGGAAGGCACCCTCCACGAGCAGCGCGGGCGGGAAGATGCTGTCGAGATCCTCGCTGTAGTAGATGAGGTCATAGAAGGAGAATGCGGCAAAGGCATTGGTCTCCCGGAAACGGTCCATGCGGATGTAGCTGCTGGTGTCATCGTCGTTATGCATGAGGTAGTACATCTCATTGATCCCGCACAGGCTGGCTGCCATGTACAGCATGGAGGCAATGGGCTTCTGGCCGTTGGTCAGATCCACAAAGCGGTCATCAAACTCCTCGAAGATGTCCGCCAGACGCTTCTGTGCATCCGGCCGGCGGATATCAATGATGACCTCCTCCGCACGCATTTCCCCGAGGATCGCAAAATACAGTGCCTCCTGCTCACGGTAGCAGTTGTGGGAGGCATCCGTGGAGATGATGAACAATTTGGAAAAGCGGCCGGTGCCTCCGACGGTGTCACGGATCGCCTCCGCCACCGCCCTGACCGTCGCAAGCTTGACATTACCGATCACATACAGAGCTTTCATACATTCCCATCCTTTCTTCATCCCGGTGCGTCATGCACACCGTATCCTATCCGTATTATAGCACATCTCCCGCACAAATGCAAGCGGCAGGAGACGCTCTACTTCACAAATAAATTGACAAGAGCGGGGAAAAGTAGTATAGTAAGAGTAGGATACCAAAGCCAACGGAGGTGGTGTTATGACAGCTGCGGTCGCATCGTGCGGGGAGGAGCTGTTCCTGAACGACACGCAGGCCCAGATCGTGCAGCAGCGGATCGCGCTTTTGCTTTTAGCGCTGCACAAAGAGGGGTACACGGATTTCTGCGTCAACGCATCGGCGGGGATCCCGCTGTGGACGGCACGGATCGTGATGCGCATGAAGAAGCGCTTCCCCGTGCGCCTGCACCTGGTCTGCCCGCACGAGGAGCAGGCACGGCGCTGGACGGAGGGCCTGCGCAACGAGTACTACAGCGTCCATGCGCAGGCGGATTCCGTGACCTTTGCGGCGCCTCCGGACGACCCGGAGAGCTATCACCGGGCCGATGAGGCAATGCTCTCACGCAGCACGCTGCTGCTGTTCTACGACAAACAGGGCTATGTGCAGTACGCTCTGCCGCAGGAAACGCCGTACATTCTCACGCTTGCCCGCCTGCGCGGGATCGAGGTGCAGGAGATATAAAAAACGCTCCCTTTTTGGGGGAGCGTTTCGGTTCACGCCTCGATCTGCCTTCCCAGGAACTGGGCGGCGGCATTGACAAGGCTTTTTTGCAGCTCCGTGGCTGACTGACCGTCCTTGCCGGAGAGGAAGGCCACAGCGCCCGTGACATCCCCGGCGCACAGGATGGGGCTTGCGGCAAGGGAGGTCTGCTCCATGCCCTCGACGGGGCACAATGGCCGGCTGTTTTCGTCGGCGTAGAACTGCCGGCGCGATTCCATGAGCTCCTCCAGCTCCGGAGAGACACGGCGCTCCTGGAATTCCCGCCGCGTCACGCCGGAGGTCGCCACGACATGGTCCCGGTCAAAGACCACCACCGGGCATCCCGCTAAGCCGCGCATGATCTCGGCCACCTGCGCCGCACTCTCACTCATCTCCCCGATCGCCGAGTACTTCCGGAAGATCACCTCCCCGTCCGCACTCGTGTAGATCTCAAGGGGGTCGCCCTCCCGTATACGCAGGGTACGGCGGATCTCCTTGGGGATGACCACACGGCCGAGGTCGTCGATGCGTCTGACAATACCTGTTGCTTTCATATCGCAAAATTCTCCTTATTTCTCAGATTTTTGCAGTGCTGCTGCATGGGTAGTATCTGCTGCATGGGGAGAATTATACTTGTTCGCACCGACAAAAGGTCCCGCCGTATCCGGTCAGATGAAATCCGTCAGCTCCACCTGGCGCTTGGCACCGATGGCGGCGGCATAGCGCAGGACGATGGACGCATCGTTGGCATTGACAGCATGGTCGCTGTTCACGTTCGCGGCAAGCGCCTGCGCCTCGGTCAGGCCGGAGGGACGCTTGGCACCGATCCGGGCAGCGGCCATCAGGATGCGCGCCGCATCGTTGGCGTTGACCGTGCCGTCCCCTGTGACATCGCCGGGCGTGTGCGCATCCTCCGTGCTGTCCGTGCGGATGTAGGTGTTCTGGCCCACATTGACAAATACGGCTGTGCTCCCGTCCCCGCTCACGCGCAGGTCCGGGGCCGTGTCAAGCGCCCATGCACGGGTGTTGTCCAGCGCCATCTCCTCGGTCACGCGGGGAAAGCGCTTGCCGAGGGTAATGGATTCGAGCCCCGTGCAGTCCTTGAACATGCTGTTCATGCTCATGAGCCCCGACGTGTCAAAGCCCGACAGATCGATCTCCCGAAGTGAGGTGCAGCCCTCGAACAGGCTGTCCATAGTCCATACATACTGCGTGTCAAGACCCGAGACATCGATCTCCTCGAGCGAGGCGCAGCCCTTGAACATGCGCTCGAGGCTCTCGGCATTTGAGAGGTCAAAGCCCGAAACATCGACCGAACGCAGCGATGTGCAGCCCTCGAACATGCCGGCAACGGCCGTGACATCCCCCGTGTCAAAGCCGGAGACATCGATCTCCTCGAGCAGGGGACAGTTCTCGAACATGCCGGCGATCCAGAACGCCTGTGAGGTGTCAAAGCCCGAGACATCGAGCGCCTCGAGCGAGGTGCAGCCCGAGAACATGAAGTTCATATTCCCGGCATGATGTGTGTCAAAGCCGGAGACATCAAGCGCTCTGAGCGAGGAGCAGTCCCTGAACATGATGTTCATGCTGTCGGCACTCGAGGTGTCAAGGCCGGAGACATCGAGTGCTTCAAGCGAGGAGCAGCCGTCGAACATGCCCTGCATCATGCCCACCTTCGAGGTGTCAAAGCCCGATATATCGAGCGCTTTGAGCTGTGAGCAGCCCGCGAACGTGCTGTCCATGCTCTCGACCTGCGAGGTATCGAAGGTGCTCAGGTCGAGCGTCCCGAGCATGGCACAGCCGCAGAACATGTAGCTCATATCCGTTACGCCCGAGGTGTCAAAGCCCGAGACATCGAGCGCGGTAAGCTGATCGCAGCCGTGGAACATGCCGCGCATATCCGTGACCTTCGCGGTGTCAAAGCCGGACAGGTCGAGCGGTCCCTGAACGCCCGCGAACATGCTCTTCATATTCGTTACATTCGAGGTATCAAAGCCGGAGACATCGAGTGTACCGGCCGACCGACAGCCGTCGAACATCTCGCGCATGTCCGTCACACCCGAGGTGTCAAAGCCCGAGACATCGAGCACAGTGAGCCCCTCGCAGCGCTGGAACATTTCATGCATATCCGTCACGCTCCGCGTATCAAAGCCCGAGACATCGAGTGCGGAGAGCGCCGGACACGCCCGGAACATCTCGCTCATATCCGTCACGCCCCGCGTATCAAAGCCCGTGAGATCGAGCGAGATAAGCTTTTCGCACCGGAAGAACATCCCGGCCATATTCGTCACGTTCGAGGTGTCAAAGCCCGTAAGATCAAGGGCGGGCAGCTCCAGACAGGCCCAGAACATCTCACCCATATCCGTCACGCCCGAGGTGTCAAAGCCCGAGACATCAAGCGCGGTAAGCTGATCGCAGCCGTGGAACATGCCGTGCATATCGGTAACAGCCGAGGTGTCAAAGCCTGAGACATCGAGCACGGTAAGGCCCCTGCAGCCATCGAACATCCCGCGCATGTCCGTGACCTTTGAGGTATCAAAGCCCGTGACATCGAGCAAGGTAAGATCGTCGCACCCATCGAACATGCCGCTCATATCCGTGACATTTGAGGTGTCAAAGCCCGTGACATCGAGCAAGGTAAGATCGCCGCAGTCTTTGAACATGCCGGACATATCCTTCACCTTTGCGGTATCGGCATGATGCAGGTCGATCTCATGCACATAGGAATTCCCCGCAAAGAGACCGGAGCAGTCCTCCGGGAGCACCGTCCCGGGCGCGGCAACGACCGTGCGGATGATCTCCCTTTTCTGTATTTGCCCGACCTCATCCAGGCTGACATTGCCAAAGAGCGTCAGGGTGTCGCTGTCCTTGTCAAAGGAATAGCAGGACGCTGCCTTGGCGGTAAGTGCGGGCCATGCTGCGGCCAGCATGCATACGGCAAGCGCGGCTGCGGTGCGCTTGTGTTTCCTCATACAAACGTCCTCCTTACTTGTCTTGACAAAAACAGCCCCGCAGTGTCGCAGGGCTGTTTTCTGGATTCGGATGGTTTAGCCGAGGACGACAACGACCTCATGTACGCCGCCGTCCTGTGCGGGGATGACAGTGCCCTCCACGGCCTTGCCGTCCACGGTCAGGGACTTGACGCCCTTGCACACATGGTCGGGATTCTCGACCTTGATGTTGTAGGTCGCACCGCGGAACTGACGGGTCGCCGTGAAGCCGTCCCACTCATGCGGGATGGACGGATCCACCTTCAGACCGTCGAAATCGGGCTGTACGCCGATGATGTACTGCGAGATGGCCACCATGTTCCATGCTGCCGTACCGGTCAGCCAGGAGTTCTTGCCCTCACCGAAGCGGGAGGCATCCTTGCCGGCGATCATCTGGCCGTATACATAGGGCTCGGTCTTGTGCAGCTCGGAGATCTCCTCGTTGAAGGCCGGGGCGATCTTGCTGTAGTACTCAAATGCCTTGTCACCGCGGCCGGCATAGGCCTCTGCGCAGATGATCCATGCATTGTTGTGCGTGAAGATACCCGCATTCTCCTTGTAGCCGCCCGGATACGTCGAGATCTCGCCGTATTCGATGTAGTACTTGGTGTAGGCCGGATTGTTCAGCACCAGACCGTACTGGGTGTTCAGATACTTGTCGATGGCGTTGAGGGTCTTGATGTCCGCACCCTCGTCCTTGCCGATCTCGGACATGACTGCAAAGCCCTGGGGCTCGATGAAGATCTTGCCCTCCTCGCATTCCTTCGAGCCCATCTTCTTGCCGAAGGCATCGTAGGCACGGATGAACCAGTCGCCGTCGAAGGCCGATTCCATCACGTTCTTCTTCATCTTGTCGATCTCAGCCTGTGCCTTCTCAGCCTCGGCATCCTTGCCAAGGTGACGGAGAATGCCCACATAGGCCGGGCCTGCATAGGTGAACAGGGCTGCGACCATCACGGACTCGGCGACCTTGGAGTAGCCGCCCTCGGCTGCGAACTTCGGGTTCGTGTAGGTCTGGAAGCTCTCGCCCGGCTTGTCCGAGAAGCACGACAGGTTGATGCAGTCGTTCCAGTCGGCGCGCATGGCAAGCGGCAGCCCGTGCGGGCCCAGATTGTTCACAACATGGTAGAAGGAGACATCGAGGTGATCGAGCATCGGCTTTGCCTTGGAGGCATCGTTGTCATACGGCACCTGCTCGTCGAGGATGCCCCAGTCGCCGGTCTCCTTGATATAGGCGGCAACGGAGAGGATCATCCACAGCGGGTCGTCGGAGAAGTCGCCGCCGATGTCGGAATTGCCCTTCTTGGTCAGGGGCTGGTACTGGTGGTAGCAGCCGCCGTCCGGAAGCTGTGTGGAGGCCAGGTCGATCAGGCGCTCTCTTGCGCGGTCCGGGATCTGGTGTACAAAGCCCAGGATGTCCTGGTTGGAATCGCGGAAGCCCATGCCTCTGCCGATACCGGACTCGAAATACGAGGCAGAGCGGGACAGGTTGAAGGTGACCATGCACTGGTACTGGTTCCAGATATTGACCATGCGGTTGACCTTGTCATCGGGCGTATTGACATTGAAGATGCCCAGGAGCTGCTCCCATGTCCCGGCAAGCTCTGCAAGACCTGCCTGCACCTTCTCGGGGGTGTTGTACTTCTCGATCATGGCAAGGGCTTTTTCCTTGTTGATCGTCTGACCGTCAGCCTCGAACTTCTTGTCTGCGGGATTCTCCACATAGCCCAGGATGAACACGAGCGTCTTGGTCTCGCCGGGGGCCAGGGTGATCTCCTTGTAGTGGGAAGCGATCGGGGACCAGCCGTCTGCGAAGGAATTCCCGGCCTTGCCGGCGGTCACTGCCTGCGGGTCATTGAAGCCGTTGTACAGGCCGATGAAGGTGTCGCGGTCGGTGTCGTAGCCGTCGATGGTATCATTGACGGTGTAGAAGGCATAGTGGTCGCGTCTGTCGCGGTACTCGGTCTTGTGATAGATCGTGGAGCCGTCCACCTCGACGCGGCCGGTGGAGAAGTTTCTCTGGAAGTTGGTGCAGTCATCCTGTGCATCCCACAGGCACCATTCTGCAAAGGAGAAGAGCTTGAAGGTCTTGGCAGTGCTGCCCTCATTGGTCAGGACGAGCTGCTGCACCTCACCGTCATAGTTCTGCGGAACGAAGAAGGTCACCTCTGCCTTGAGGTCATTCTTCTTGCCGGTGATGACGGTATAGCCCATGCCGTGACGGCACTCATAGGCATCGAGCTCCGTCTTGACGGGGGACCAGCCGGGGTTCCAGACCGTGCCGCCGTCGTTGATATAGAAATAACGTCCGCCCATATCGATCGGGACGTTGTTGTAGCGATAGCGAGTGATGCGGCGCAGACGGGCATCCTTGTAGAAGCAGTAACCGCCGGCCGTGTTGGAGATCAGAGAGAAAAACGCCTGTGTTCCGAGGTAATTGATCCACGGATAGGGTGTTCTCGGGGATGTGATGACGTATTCCTTCCGGGCATCATCAAAATATCCGAACTTCATAGCTTTAACTCCTTTATATGTAGTTTTGTCGTTCCTGTAGATGCTACAGAACACCACTTACATTATACCATACTTTCCCGGGGAAGGCAAGCCCTTTTCCGCGGGCGGGAACGCAGAAATTCCCTCCCCTGCTTTGTGCAGTTTGCACAATCTTCGCCCTGAAAATTCTAAAAAATAGGACGGGATCGGAAAGGTCGGAACGGATTCTGAAAATTCAGCGTAAAATCCATTGACACGGCAGGGGGTATCTGTTATAATAAAGAATGTATAGAATGCGCCTGTGCGGGGGAACCTTTGCGCAGCGGATTCGAGGGGTTTTAGGAAAGGAGGTGACGAGGAATGGATTACAGTACTTACGGATATTCGGATTACGGTTCCAGTGCGGGTGATGCGGTCGCAGGCGCGGTTTACGGTGTCTACCTGGTGGTCCTGCTCATCGTGTATGTCCTTCAGGTCGTTGCGATGTGGAAGATCTTTGACAAGGCCGGTGAAACACCGTGGTACAGCCTGATCCCGATCCTGAACATGTGGAAGCTGTACGAGATCACCTATGGTGCAGGCTGGAAATGTTTCCTGACGCTGGTACCGTTTGTGGGCCAGTTCGTACCGCTGATCCAGGCATTCCGTCTGGGGCAGGCCTTCGGCAAGGGAACAGCCTTTAACATTGGTCTGGTATTTCTGACGCCGATCTTTATGATCATCTTAGGGTTTGACAACAACACGAGCTATTTCGGGCCCGTGGGGTCTTTCCTGTAAGAGCAAGAACACAAAGATACACCCTCTGTGGCAGAGGGTGTATTTTTTTGCAGGGAGCCGCGTAGCAAGTCTGCGCTCCTGCTTCTATCCGGCACTTCCTCTTCATATCATAGTACAAACCATCCAAGGAGGAATGCCGGATATGAAGGGTCTGACCACACAGGAAGCCCATGCGCGGCTGCGCACCCAGGGCGAAAACATCCTCACCCAGGAGCGGCCGCCGGGACCGCTCCGGATCTTTCTGCGGCAGTTCGGGGATGCCATGGTGCTCATCCTGCTTGCCGCCACCGGGATCTCCGCCCTGCTCGGGGAGTGGACGGATGCCGTGACCATCCTCGTCATCGTCCTGCTCAATGCCGTGCTGGGCTTTGTGCAGGAGTACCGCACCGAGCGCACACTCGCCTCCCTGCGGCAGATGACCGCCCCCACCGCACGCGTCTACCGCGACGGGACATTGCAGGAGCTCCCCGCCGCACAGCTCGTCCCCGGGGATGTCGTGCGCATCGAGGCCGGGGACTGCGTGCCGGCCGACTGCCTGGTGCTGTCCGCAGCCCGGCTCTCCGTCAACGAATCCGTCCTCACCGGGGAGTCCGAGAGCGTCGAAAAACGCGCAGGCGCACCCGATGCCCCCACGCAGGGGCTCCATCTGCCCCACCTCGTCTACAGCGGCACCGCCGTGACACGCGGCACCGGCGAGGTGCGGGTCACCGCCACCGGACAGGCGACCGAAATGGGCCGCATCTCCGGGATGCTAAGCACCCGCCAGGGACCCACACCCCTGCAAAAACGCCTGGGCGAGCTCGGGCGGACACTGGCCGTCCTGTGCATTGCCGTGTGCATCGCGGTCTTTGCCGCCGGGGTCCTGCGCGGGGAGCCGCTCTTTGAGATGCTCATGACCGGCATCTCCATCGCCATCGCCGCCATCCCCGAGGGCCTGCCCGCCACCGTCACCATCGCGCTCGCGCTCGCCGTGGGGCGCATGATGAAGCAGCGTGCGCTCGTCAACCGCCTGCACAGTGTCGAGACCCTCGGCTGCACCTCCGTCATCTGCACGGATAAGACCGGCACGATCACCGAGAACCGCATGACCGTGACACGGCTCTGGCTCCCCGGACAGTCCCTTGCCGTGAGCGGCACCGGTCTGCGCCGGGAGGGGCATGTCACCGAAAACGGGCAGCCCGTGTACCCGGGGACCGATACCCCGCTGTATGCACTGCTGCGCTGCGGCGTGCTGTGCAGCCATGCGGCGCTCTCACCCGCGCAGGATCCCGCCCTCTGGGAGGCCGTGGGCGACCCGACCGAGGTAGCACTCCTTGTGTGCGCGGCCAAGGCGGGCGTGTCGGGGGCATCCCTTCGCAGCTGGAAGCAGACGGCCGAGGAGCCGTTTGACAGCGAAACACGCTGCATGTCCGTGACACTGCGGCAGGGCGCGTCAGTCCTTACCTGCATCAAGGGCGCACAGGATGTGGTCCTTGCAAGGTGCAGCCGGGTTCGGACCGAAAGCGGGACAGTCCCGCTGACGCCGCGCCTGCGAAGCGCGATCGGGGAGGCGGCCCTGTCCATGTCGGAGGAGGCGCTGCGTGTGCTGGCCTTTGCACAGGCGCAGGACGGTGAGACCGTGTTTCTGGGACTTGCCGGGATGCTCGATCCGCCCCGGAAGGAGGCGCGTGCCGCCGTGCGCACCTGTGCCTCGGCACGCATCCGCACGGTGATGATCACCGGGGACCACAGCCGCACGGCACAGGCCATTGCCCGCAAGGCGGGACTGCTGCGCGGGGGCGAGACGGTCACGGGGGAGGAGCTGGACCTGATGAGCGATGAGATGCTCCGAGCCCGTCTGCCGCGGATCTCCGTATTTGCACGGGTCGCACCGGCGCATAAGCTGCGGCTCGTGAAGGCCTTTCAGGAGAGCGGGCAGATCGTCACCATGACCGGGGACGGCGTGAACGATGCCCCGGCGATCAAGGCGGCCGATGTGGGCGTGGCGATGGGCCGCAGCGGGACGGATGTTGCCAGACAGGCGGCGGATGTGGTGCTGATGGACGATGACCTTGCCACGCTCGTGCGGGCCGTGGAGGAGGGCCGGTGCATTTACGCGAACATCCGGAAATTCGTGCGCTACCTTCTCTCGTGCAACATCGGGGAGGTCATCACGATGTTTTTAGGGATCCTCATGGGGATGCCGGTGGTGCTGCTGCCGGTGCAGCTATTGCTTGTGAATCTGGCCACGGACGGACTGCCGGCGATCGCGCTGGGACTCGAGCCGCCGGAGCCGGGGCTCATGCACCGTCCGCCGCGGGACCCGAAGGAGAGCTTTTTTGCGGGGGGACTGCTCGGGCGGATCGTATGGCGGGGGATCCTCATCGGCCTGTGTACGCTCGGCTCGTTCAGCACCTGTCTGCGCTTTGGCGGGGACCTGACACAGGCACGCACGGCGGCGCTTCTGACGCTGGTGCTGTCCCAGCTCATCCATGTATTTGAGTGCAAGTCGGAGAGCGGGTCGCTCCTGACGGTGCGGTATTTCTCGAACAAAAAGCTGCTGGGCGCGGTACTGCTCTCGGTGGCCATGCTGGCACTGACCGTGTATGTGCCGGCGCTCCAGCCGATCTTTTCGACGGCACCGCTGTATGGGAGGATGCTCGCCCAGGCGGTGGGGTTCTCGGTCGCTGTTCCGATCCTTGCCTCTTTCAGAGGCAGAGGGTGAGCGGTTAGAATCTTAGACTTGATAGACCTCTCGGGGGGGCTCCGCCCCCGGCGGGTTTCTCTTTATCTGTAAATTTTACTTTACCCCCGCCAGAGGGGGTCTTGTCACCCCCTCTGGACTCCGGACAGCAGGGCTGCCGCCCTGCACCTGCTTTTAAGCGAGTAGGGGACAACAGTTCTTCGGTACAAGACATTCTTGTAGCCGCATTTATTGCATTACTAAAACCTTGGCGCGTTCGCTGGTGAAATGCATTCTCAGATTGCCGCCGCAGTGCCGGGCGAACAAGGTGCTCATGCACAAGGGACCTGTGGAAAGAAGAGAACTTCTTACACCCACAGGTCCTTTTAAAGTGCGCACCTGGTTCGCCCGGCACTATGCTGACAAGTTCAGTATGCATCCCACCGGAGAACGCGCCAAGGTCTTATTGTGGCACGAAATTTGGTCGAATGGGAACCTTGCACCGAAGGACTCGCTATCCCTCACCGCTTAAAAGCAGAGTGCAGAGGGCGCAGCCCTTTGCCGTCCGGAGTCCAGAGGTGCGGACGAGCGCACCTCTGGCGGGGGTGAAGTAAAACTTACAAATCAAGAGAAACCAGCAGGGGGCGGAGCCCCCACTCAGGAACTATCAAGTCTAAGATTCTAACTTCTTACCTCTCACCTCTAAAAGCCGCAGGATATACCCCTGTGTATCCCCGGGATCCCGGCTGTCATAGGCAGCATCCGCCTCATCGGCGATGAGCGCGTACTCCTCCCGGGCTGCCTCCGGCGTCAGGACGCCCGCACACAGCTCCACATCCGTCTGCACGATCCGTGCCAGCAGGTACTCAAAATACAGATCATGCCGGCGGTGCGGGCCGAAGAACGGACTGTCCACCAGCCCCTCCCGCAGGATCACCGCCGTGCGGATGTGACGCAGTGCCTCCTCGTGCTCTCCGAGCGCCGACAGGATCCGTGCCTGGTTGTATGTCAGGAATGCCGCCCAGACCTGCAAATGCAGATCCACCTGCCGGGCATGGGACAGCGCAAGCGAGGTCTCCTGCGCTGCCCGCTCAAGCAGCGTGCGCGTGCCGGTGAACAGGTAATTGCGGTAGAGCACCAGCCCGTAATAGTCGTGGAATACCGTGAGCAGCAGCGGATTGACCGTCCCCTCCGGCACGGTGCATGTCTCAAAGCGCCGCAGAAGATGCGCAAACTGCCGCCGAAGATCCGCCGTGCCGTAGTCCGGGATGATGATCTGGAGCTGCGACTGGATGTATTCGATCACGCACAGCATGACACTGCGGGAGAAAAGCAGCAGCTCCGTGCCGCCGTAGACGGTCACATCCTCCTCGTCAAAGCGGTAGACAAGCTCCTTGGCGCGGGAGAGAAACCGGCGCTTGTCCTCCATTTTTCCGAAGGCCGGCAAAAATCCCATGCGCTCAAGGAGCATAAGACACCGCTCGTCAAAGCGCGTGCGTGCTGCGCATTCGTCCAGCCACTTTTGCAAAAGCGCCGCACCCGGCTCCTCCGCCTCGGGGGCAAAATCCGCCAGGATCCGGTCGTAGTTGACATAGTACTGCGCACTCCCGAGCAGGAGCGGGCGGGGCGTAGGGGCGCCCTGTACCGAAAACGGCGATTCCGACAGGTAGAGGATCGCACGCCCGTGGGCCTTTTTGATCAGGCCGTACAGCTTGAGCTTTGCCTCAAGCTTTTCTCTGCGCAGACGGTCGAGCGTCTTGTCATACGGGTCGGAGCACTCCGGAAATTCCTGCTCGAGCGCCTCCTTGGTGACATAGTTGTTGTAGTGGCAGATCAGAAATTCAAAGATCTTCTCCTCGTGTCCGCTGATCTCCAGCAGGAAATCCCCGAAATCGACCGGCTCCGGCGTTTCAAGCCGGAAGAATGTGTTGTGCGACGGACTGTAGAAAATGTCGTTCCGGATACGGATGAGCTTTTTGAGCATCAGGGCACCTCCCCCCCTATTTCCCCGGATATGGGGAAGCCCTTCCCCGGATATGGGATTGCATCCGGGGAAATTTGGCGGTATACTTTTATTGGAAGCTATCAAAAGTATACCATAAACCGAGCGGGTGTGTCAAGCGAAAGCCGCCCGCAAAAGAAAGGTGGGATCCCCATGAAGGCCTTCACAAAATTCCTGTTGTTAGCTGCTGTTCTGTCCGGGACGGTCTCCTTCCAGAGCGTCCGCAGCGGGAGCACCGTTACGCTCGAAACGACGGTCCCGGACCCGCAGAAGGTCCTCACCACCGCCGGGGACCTCCTGGGCACCGCCGATGCGGCGTTCTCCGCTGCCGCCGATGCCATCGCCGAGGCGCCGACCGCCGAAACGGCACGCACGGACGGGACCGTCTACCGTATACGGAATGCCGCCGGTGACGCCGCCTCCCAGATCGGCGCCTACTCCGTCTTTGAGACCGCCGTCAGCCAGTGCCCGGCGGGGTACTGTGTGTTCGATGTGCAGGGAACGCTTTTGTATACGGCGGGCGGATGAGCGCCCCCAGGCAAAAAAAGCTCCCCGGAAGCGCATCTGCTTCCGGGGAGCTGTTGTCTGATCATGCCCTCCAGCGTCTCTTCCGATACACGATCACCAGCACAAGCCCGCAGAGCACGCCCGCGATACCGGTGTAGAGCAGCACACTGCGCAGGTAGTATACCGTGAGCACGGCTGCCTCACCGCGGCCCTCACGGACCTCCCAGTGCCATAGGGTGACCTGTGCAAGTCCCAGGGTGTGGCCGTCCTCCTCACAGTCCGCACCGCCCACCGGGACCTCCCCGGAAAGCGCTGCCGACCGGCGCTGGCAGGGACGCTCCCCGCGCCGCATATACCGCAGCTTTTCATACAGATTGCTCGGGTCCCCCTCGTATTCGAGCGGGTTGTCGATGTACACGCCCTCCTCCTCGATGACGGTCCCCTCCGCCGGGAGCTCGGCCGTCATGAGCGTCTGTCCGGCTGCATCGAGCACGGCGATACGCACGGGCTGTACATGAAGATCCTCCTCCATCGTGTAAGACTCCAGCACAACACGCGCATCGCGGTCATCCCGCAGCGCTGCAAGGAGCTCATCGGCACAGGAGGATGCAGAGAGCACCCCCACATCCACAAGGCCGATGGTCCTGAACATGTCGATGGACTCGTCGCTCTCCCGCATCACAGCCGCATAGGTGCCGTCCGAGAAGCTGTGCCGTCCCTCCTCATTCAGGAACACCAGGGACTGCTCGAGCTCACACTCGGTAAAGAGGAGGTAGTTCAGGAGCTTCCCGTGGTTGCGAAGCTCCATGTCACTGAGGAGTGCCCGCATATAGAGGGCGGCGGCATTCTGTTTTTGCTCGTCGGCCGTATCCGCCGGGCTCACCGGCAGGCGCATTTTCCTGGAATACCCGGTCAGGGAGTTCAGGTACGTCTGTCCCAGACTCTTTCTCACCAGCACGGCGCCGACAAGATCGGACGCGGCAAAGCACAAAAGCAGTCCGGCCAGCCAGACGGCCAGGTATTTCACGATCCGCATACATGTCTCCTTCCGCTATTCATCCCAGAAATCGTCCCCCGTATCATCCCATTCGTCGCCGTCCAGGGCATCCATGAGCATCATGTCCTCAAAGCGCAGGCCGTCGTCATCGTCGTGCAGCCGTCCTGCCAGAGAGCGCTCAAAGCGCTTCCGGTCGGTCCTGTAGGCATGGTACGCGGCATCGTCCACAGTGATGGTGCGGGTCACATACTCGGTGCGCCGCCCGAAGAGCGTGCGCTTTTCCACGGGGACCCGGACCGTGATCCGGTGTTTCATAACGGACACCTCCTTGTTTCTCGTGAAACATTTTGCGGCTGCCGGGGATCAGAAGCCGTAGGGGTTGGGGTAGGTCTGTGCGAGGGAGACGGCCTCCTCGAGCGAGAGGAGGGAGAAGGCCTGTGCGGGGAAGAGCCGTCCGGAGCGGCCGTCGCTGACGAAGGCGCCGACAACGACGCCGGGCAGGGCGCTTTCGGGGGCATTGGGGGCCATTTCACTGCCCAGGTCCGTGCGGCACCAGCCGGGATCGGTCAGGTTGATCTGGACATTGGTGCCCTCATACTTGGTGGCAAGGTCGCGGGTGACCTTGTCGAGGGCGGCCTTGCTGGCGGAATAGCCTGCCTGCTGGGGGTCCTTGTCGATGCCGCTGGTGGTGTTGACGATGCGTCCGAAGCCGCGCTCGGCCATGCCCGGCAGGAAGTGGTAGCAGATCTTCATCGGTGCCATCGTGTTGACCAGGAAGCTTGTCCGGTAATCGTCCATCGGTGTCTCCAGGAATTCATCCCGGTAGGGCACCTGCATCCCGGCGTTGTTGAGGATCACGTCGATCTGCGTGCCGGCCTTGTCGATCTCGGCAAGCATCCTGTCCACGGCCTCAAGATCCTTCAGCTCCGCCTCCACGGCGTAGGCCTGTACGCCCAGCGCACGCACCTCCTCGAGCACGGCATCACAATGCCCGCGCTCACGGCTGTGCAGCACCAGATTGCATCCCCGCTCCGCCATAAAACGTGCGGTCAGTCGGCCGATGCCCCGGCTGGCACCGGTGATAAGTACCCATTTTCCCTTAAGATCGATCATAATATGCCTCCTCATTCTGTCATAGGGCTGATATATGCTTCTATTATACATGATATGTAGTGCGATGTCAAGTAGAAGTTAGAGGGAGAGGTGAGAGGTTAGAAGTTAGATGCTTAGACTTGATAGACCTCTCGTGGGGGCTCCGCCCCCTGCTGGTTTCTCTTGATCTGTCAATTTTACTTAACCCCCGCCAGAGGTGCGCTCGTCCGCACCTCTGGACTCCGGACGGCAAAGGGCTGCGCCCTCTGCACTCTGCTTTAAATCAGTAAGGGAGGGACCTCACTTCGGTGAACGGCATCCTTGCGTCCGTGTTTCTCGCATCAATAAGACCTGGGCACGTTCCCTGGTGGAATGCATACTGAACTTGCTGCCGCAGTGCCGGGCGAACCAGGTGCGTATGCGCGGGAGGTTCCGGAAAAGGCACAAGTAGACTCACACCCGAAGCGCACTTTCCCAAGAACGCACCTCACGCACCGAACGCGCATCACAACCCGGCGGCGGTTAGCCGCCGGATAGGGTACCCCGCAGTCTCCACAGGGGGTGCAGGGGGCGTGCCCCCTGCTTTGCAGGCGTGCAGAGGGCGCAGCCCTTTGCCGTCCGGAGTCCAGAGGGGCGGACGAGCGCCCCTCTGGCGGGGGTGAAGATAAATTCACAAAAGAAGAGAACCCCGCCGGGGGCGGAGCCCCCCATCCAGGAACTATCAAGTCTAAGAATCTAACTTCTTACCTCTCAGCCCACTTTTCGGGGCTGCCTGCTTGACGGGAGCGCATTTTCATGCTATACTAAATCATGTAAAAGATCCATAAGGAGGAAATGTTCCATGAAACACAGACGACTCGCCGCCTGCCTCTTCGCCGCCGCCATCCTTGGCGTGATCCCGGCAGGGTCCGCACTCACCGTGCAGGCTGCGGACTGCTATACTTTTAATGAGGGGACCGGGGCGCTCACCCTGCACGGGCGCGTGGACAAGTCCGCATTGCAGGCACTCGACCGCAGCGCCGTGCTCTCGGTCAGGGCCGAGCCCGGGACCGTGCTGCCGGAAAACTGCCGGGAGCTGTTCAAGGACTTCCAGTCTGCAAGGAGCATCGACCTGTCCGGCGCGGACACCTCCGGTGTCACCGATATGAGCCTGATGTTTTGCAGCTGCATGGACCTCATCTCGCTCAACCTCACCGGGATCGACACCTCCCATGTCACGACCATGAGCGGCATGTTCATGACCTGCTGGAGCCTTGAAACGCTCGATGTTTCGGGCTTTGACACGAGCAGCTGCGAGAGCTTCAACGCGATGTTCTGGCAGTGCTCCTGCCTCGATGCGCTCGATGTCTCGGGCTTCGACACCTCGAAGGTCACGACCATGAACGGCATGTTCTACGAGTGCTTCCAGCTCGGGGACCTCGATCTCACGGGCTTTGACACGTCGAGTGTCACGAACATGCAGTGGATGTTTGAATGCTGCTACGGGCTCGAATCGCTCGACCTGAAGGGCTTTGATACGTCGAACGTCACGACCATGAAGAAGATGTTCTACAAATGCACCGGCCTGCACGACCTGGACCTGACGGGCTTTTCCACGCGGAATACCGAGGATGTGTCCCAGATGTTCGGCGGCTGCGGGAGCCTGTCCGCGCTGACCCTCGGCAAGGATTTCCCGGAGGTCACGCAGGAGATGCAGCTCACGAACGCCCGCGGCTGGGCGGACGGGGAGGCCCCCACGGTCCGTCTGAGCGGCGAAGGAGAGTATGCGGCCTTTTCCAACAAGGGGGTACACACCTACTGCGCTGTCCAGCCGCCCTATCTGCTCGGCGATGTGAACGAGGACGGCACAGTCAATGCCAATGACGCTGCCCGGATCCTCATAGCCGCGGCACGCATCGGCGCCAAGCGCGGCTCCGGCCTGAGCGACGCGCAGACACTGGCCGCCAATGTGAACGGGGACAAAGCCATTAACGCTGTTGATGCATCGATCGTCCTCCGGTACGCGGCGGCCATCGGTGCCAAGCGGCAGGTGGAGCTGACCGACTTCATATGACACGATCCCCCTGCGTCCCAACAGATATGGGTGCGCAGGGGGATCTGTAGATGTGTCACTTCCCGGCGTTCTTTTCAAAGATCAGGCGCAGGCCTTTGAGAAGCAGGTCGTCATCCAGGTGGATCTCCCTGCGGCACAGGGGGATGACCACCCCGGCAAGGCCGCCGGTGGCAACGACGGTGCAGCGCTCACCGAGCTCCTCCTCGATGCGCTCGATCATCCCGTCCAGGGCGCAGGCATTGGCATAGAGCATACCGGATTTCATGCAGTCGATGGTGTTCGTGCCGATGATGTGCCGCGGCGCATCGAAGCCGATCTTCGGAAGCTGTGAGGTGCGGCTGACAAGCGCCTCCATGGACACGCTCATGCCGGTCATGATGATGCCGCCCAGGTACTGGCGCTGGCGGTTGATGACCGAGAGTGTGGTGGCGGTGCCCATGTCGATGATGATGAGGGGCAGCTCGTACTCGTTCAGGCCGGCCACGGCATCCACGACCAGGTCACTGCCGAGCTGTGCCGGGTTGTCGATGACGATGCTCAGCCCGGTCTTGATCCCCGGCCCCACGACCATGACGTGCTGGCCCGTGTAGGTCTCCACGGCACGCCGGAGCGTCCCCGTGACGGACGGCACCACCGAGGAGAGGATCGCGTCGGTGATGTTCTCGCGGTGCAGGCCGTGCATGTGCAGTGCCATACGGATGCTGACGGCGTATTCGAGCGCCGTCGCCTGCTGGTTGGTCGAGATGCGTTCACGGAACAGGAGCGCCTCCCCGTCAAAGCAGCCCAGTACGATATTGGTATTGCCTACGTCGATTGCAAGCAGCATGGTATATTCCTCCAGATCTCTTTTCTTTTGGGGGTTGGTCCCCCGCTCCTTCTATTGTAGCAGAATGGAGGGGAAATGTCAACTTAGAGGTTAGAGGTGAGAGGTAAGAGGTTAGATGCTTAGACTTGATAGACCTCTTGTGGGGGCTCCGCCCCCGGTGAGACCCTGATGGAGGGGCGGACCCCTGCACCCCCTCTGGACTCCCCCGGGCAGCAGGGCTTGCAGGCCTGCACCTGCTTTTAAGCGTTTAGGGGGAGACAGTACTTCGGTGATCGCTAACCTTTCGACCGAATACCCTGGCTTACTAAAACCTAAGCGCGTTCTCCGGTGGGATGCATACTGGACTTGCTGCCGCAGTGCCGGGCGAACCAGGTGCGTATGCGCGTGAGTTCCGGGAAAAAGGCAGAGAGAAACTCACACCCGAAATGCGCTTGTCCGGGAACGCACCTCACGCACCGAACGCGCATCACAACCCGGCGGCGGTTAGCCGCCGGATAGGGTACCCCGCAGTCCCCACAGGGGGTGCAGGGGGCGTGCCCCCTGCTTTGCAGGCGTGCAGAGGGCGGCAGCCCTTTGCCGTCCGGAGTCCAGAGGTGCGGACGAGCGCACCTCTGGCGGGGTGAAGATAAATTCACAAAAGAAGAGAACCCCGCCGGGGGCGGAGCCCCCAATCCAGGAACTATCAAGTCTAAGAATCTAACCTCTTACCTCTCACCTCTAAAAGCCGCAGGCCCCCACGAGAGGTCTATCAAGTCTAAGAATCTAACCTCTAACCTCTTACCTCTCACCTCTAAAAGCCGCAGGCCCCCACGAGAGGTCTATCAAGTCTAAGAATCTAACCTCTAACCTCTCGCCTCTAACCTCTAAAAGCCGAAGGCCCACTCAAGGTCTATCAAGTCTAAGAATCTAACCTCTTACCTCTCACCTCTCACCTCTAAAAGGGAAAGCCCCCTTGCGGGGGCTTTTATTATCTCTCCTCCATCGGCACATATGCCACCTGATCGACGATGGCCTTGTATGCCGGACGGATGATCTTGTTGGAGTTGATGAGCTCCTCAATGCGGTGAGCGGACCAGCCGGCGATCCTTGCTACCGCAAAGATCGGCGTGAACAGCTCCTCGGGCAGGCCGAGCATCCTGTACACGAACCCGCTGTAGAAATCCACGTTCGCGCATACGCCCTTGTAAATGCGGCGCTCCGACGCGATGACCTCCGATGCCAGACGCTCCACACGCGCATACAGCTCGAATTCCTTCTCTCTCCCCTTCTCGACCGACAGCTTCTCCACAAAGCCCTTGAAGACCCGCGCTCTCGGATCCGAGATGGAGTACACGGCATGTCCCATCCCGTAGATCAGCCCCGAATGATCGAAGCCCTCCTTGTGCAGCAGACTGCGCAGATAGTCCCGCAGTGCGTCCTCATCCTCCCAGTCCTTGACATGTGCCTGGAGATCGTCGAACATCTGGCATACCTTGATGTTCGCACCGCCGTGCTTGGGTCCCTTCAGGGAGCCGAGCGCAGCCGCGATCGCAGAATAGGTGTCCGTCCCCGACGAGGAGACCACATGCACCGTGAAGGTGGAGTTGTTGCCGCCGCCGTGCTCGGCATGGAGCACCAGCGCCATGTCCAGCAGCTTTGCCTCGAGCGGCGTGAACTGCGAGTCCTTGCGCAGCATGTACAGAATGTTCTCCGCCAGCGAGAGCGAGGGGTTCGGCTGGTGGATGAACAGGTCCTGCCCCGCCTTGAAATGGTACGCCTGATAGCCGTATACGCAGATCAGCGGGAACAGGCTGATGAGCGACAGGCACTGCCGCAGGACGTTCGGGATCGAAACGTCATTGGCGCGGCTGTCGTAGGAGTAGAGCGTGAGCACGCACTTGGCCAGCGTGTTCATCATGTTGTCGCTCGGTGCCTTCATGATGACATCGCGTGTGAACACGGAGGGCAGATAGCGCAGATCCGCCAGGAGCTTCTGGAAATCCGCAAGCTGCGTGCGGTCCGGCAGACGCCCGAACAGCAGCAGGTACGCCGTTTCCTCAAAGCCCATGCGGTCGTCCCTTATGAAGCCCGCCACGAGCTCCTCGACGTCCACACCGCGGTAGTAGAGCTTGCCGTCGCAGGGAACGCTCTTGCCGTCCACCTCCTTGGAGGCGCAGACGTTGCCGATGTTGGTCAGACCCGCGAGCACCCCCTTGCCGTTGAGATCACGCAGACCGCGCTTGACATCGAATTTTGTATAGAGCTCCGGATCGATCGGGAACTCGTCACAGCAGATCCCTGCCAGTTCCTCGATGAGCGGGGTGGCAGCGCTTGCATAATCATATCTTGCCATGTTGCATCCAGTCCTTTCTTTCTGGGATTTTGGGACATGGGAAAAATGAGAATCATTCTTCCCCGCGTCAATCACATATACACACTGTGAGCGGTATACCTTTTATTATAACATTTCTGATGGATTTCGTCAATAAAAACGCAAAAAAAGTTTTTTGAAATTTGTGCAGTTTGCCCCTTTACAAATCTCCGCGGATGTGGTATAATAGGGAATGTTGAGACGAGGTGTGGCTCAGTTTGGTAGAGCACTACGTTCGGGACGTAGGGGCCGCAGGTTCGAATCCTGTCACCTCGACCACTTGTTTTGATAAACCGCTGTACATGTTCGTACAGCGGTTTTTTATGTCCCGGCGCAATATACAAAAAGGAGGGTGGACCACTTGTGCAAAAGCGCCAAAATATGCGGCGCATCGCAGGAAATGATTGACATTTTCGCTGTTTTCTGCTACAATCATACTGTAGAGACCCACCCATTAAAAAACGGAGGCAGCCTATGAAACGATCCATCACACATATGATATCCCTGCTCAGCGCGGCAGCCATGACGCTCAGTCCGCTTGCCGTACTCCCCGTGCGCGCCGAGGACCCGACTGCACCGCTGTATACCGAAACGCTCCCGGTGCAGCCGGAGACCGATGCACCCGCCGAGGAGACCGAAGCACCCGCCGAGGAGACCGATGCGCCCGCCGAGGAGACCGATGTGCCCGCCGAGGAGACCGAAGCACCTGCCGAGGAGACCGATGTGGAAACATCCCCCGAGGAAAATGCTCCGGAAAGCGAGCCCTCCCCCGAGGAGGCCGAGCCCCTCACACAGGCGTATTATGCGGCCGAGGCCGAGACACAGGCGGCTACGGAGGCGCCCACTTCCGGCAGCTGCGGCGAGCACCTGAACTGGCAGTTCGATGCGGACACCGGAATGCTCACGATCAGCGGCTACGGAGCGATGGAAAACTGGAGCAACGTCAGCAAGCTCCCGTGGAAGGACAGCCGGGATAAGATCACCGGTGTGTCACTCCCAAAGGGGCTGACAAGCATCGGAAACCGTGCCTTCATCGACTGTCCGCAATTGCTGTCGGTCACTGTGCCGGATACCGTAACAAGCATAGGTGAGTATGCGTTCTCCTACTGTGAGGCGATGGAAAGCCTGACCCTGTCCCGTAGCCTGACAAGCATCGGCGAGTATGCGTTCTACAACTGCAAGAGTCTCACAGCGATCTCCCTGCCGGACAGCCTGACAACCATCGACAGCTGCGCCTTTTATAATTGCTGGAAGCTGGAGACGGTCACAGTTCCGGACAGTGTCACGGAGCTCGAATACGGTGTGTTCAGCAACTGCGCCGCACTGACGGCTGTACATCTCCCGTCAGGGCTCACGCAGATCCCCGGCAGGCTGTTCTACTGCTGCCATAAGCTGCAGGATGTCAACATTCCGGACAGTGTGACCTGGATCGGAAGTGAATCCTTTTACTGGTGCGATCTTCTTGAGCAGGCGCATATCCCGGAGGGCGTGACCTTCATCGGCGAGGGGGCATTCGACCTGTGTGAGCAGCTCTCGGATGTGACGATCCCGGAGAGTGTCACGGAGATCGGCGGCAGTGCCTTCGATCGCACGCCGTGGCTGAAGGCAAGGATTCAGGAGGATCCGATGGTAGTCATTAACGGGATCCTGATCTGTGCGTCCGTCACCGGTGACGTCACCGTGCCGGACGGTGTCACCAAGATCGCAGACAGTGCCTTCTTCAATTCCAAGGTGGAATCGGTCACGATCCCGCAGGGCGTCACCAGCATCGGCGGCGATGCCTTCTACTGGTGCAGCAAGCTGACCTCCGTGACGATCCCTGACAGTGTGACCGAGCTGGGGCAAAGTGCATTCGGCGAATGCACCGCGCTGACCTCGATCACGCTCCCCGGCAGCATCAAGAGCCTTCCGCTGGTCCTCTTCGAGGGCTGCAGCGCCCTGTGTGAGGTGACGCTGGAGGAGGGGATCGAGGAGATCGGCTATCAGGTATTTGACGGCTGCACCGCACTGACCTCGATCACGCTCCCGGAGAGCCTCCGGATCGTGCGGTCTGCTGCTTTAGTCGACTGCTCGTCGCTTGCCGAAGTGACCGTCAAGGGTATGTATACCCGTCTGGATGATTATGCGCTGCCCGAGACAACCGTGATCTACGGCTATGAGGGCTCGCTGGCACAGAGCTATGCCAAGATGTATGACAGGCAGTTCGTGGCGCTTTTCGGAAGTCCGGCTGCCGCCTATACCTATGAGATCATTCCCCTGCTCCCGCCGTTCAACGAGTATTTCTTTGTGCGCACGGACAATCCCGACCCGAAGTCCTTCCGGTTCGCAGACAAGGAGACGGTCTACAGCGAGGAGGAAGCGGGGATCGAGGCCGTGGAGACCGTCTTTGCGGATGTGCAGTATGACGATGCCGAGACGCTGCGGGTAAACGGCGGCTACCTCTTTAAGAGCAGTTACACGGACGGCGGCACGGTCACGCTCCAGCTGGATATCCAGACAGAGCCGCCCCGTCCGGTCGAGTCCCTGAACCTGTCCACGGGAGAATGGACGATCGTCTATGACTATGACCCGATCTGGGCGGATGTGGAGACCACCTTCACCCTGCCGGAGCTGTACGATGATGTGGACTACCTCATCCATACCTATGCCGCCAAGGACAGCTTCTTTGACAACATGGATGCCGTGCAGGAGGGCTTCTCGTCCATCTGTCTCTACAGCGGCTCCTATATCCGCGGGACGGTCGAGCGGACGAATCCCTACTGGTTCCTGTCGAACAGTGCGCATGCCGATCAGGCGTTCTATATCCAGAGCCCCTACCGCCGGCAGGACAATCAGTCCCTCTTTGCAACGGCGGTCTACCCCTTCCGCTATGATTCACTGGGCTTCCCGTCCATGATGGGAAGCGTGGCAAAGCGGCTTGACAGCACGGCAACCACCAAGCGCAACAGCGCCTACCATGCCGAGATCGACGTGACCTATAACGGCGAGACCCGCAGCTACGGCGGGCAGGGTAACGGCAGCGGACAGGGCATTGATGCCGATATGATCTCCCATGTCTATACCTTCCGGGGCAGCGACCTGTCCCTGACGCTCGACCGCTGCCGCGCCGTGCTCGATGCCTATGCCGCCCTTACCGTGGAGGATGACGTGCCGCAGGACGACCGGCTCACCTGGGAGCAGGTCTGCGATACCGTCGGTGACGGCGCATGGGTGCGCATGGTGGGGATGGCCTCCGTCTACGGCGGCACCTATAATATGTATGCCTACCTGTACAGGAAGGATGACCGGAACTACTTCAGCACGACCGCTTCCGCCCTTGACGGCAGTCTCTACTGGAGCGGCAGTCTGGGCTATGCCTCCGATGCCTGGGTGGACGGACGCTATCTCAACCAGTATGAGGCCTATGTCCCCGGTGCGGTGTTTGCCGATCATCCGACCGCCGACATCATCCTGAACAATGTTCCCGTCCCGACGCTTTCCTATGACCGCACATCCAAATACAACAGCGAGACCGGAAGCTATGAATACATCTATTCCAATGTGGAGGTCACCGAAACCCGCAAAACCGTGCGGTTTGTCTATAAGGAAACGGAAGGGCTCTGGAAGGCGGACAGCAGCGCCATTTCCAGCAGCAGCCTGTCCACCCTTGCCGTGCTGACGGAGCAGGGCCTTGTCGATGCGAAGTACCTCGACGCGCTCGAGCTCACCCCCGATGAAGTGGCGGCGCTCGGTGTGGACCGGAACACGAACCTTGCCCCCTACCATTATTATCTGTACGACAACACCGCCGAGCCCGGCACGGAGCGGTTCAAGGGCGATGTCAACGCCGACGGTGTCCTGAACGTCACGGACGTCGTTGCGCTGCAAAAGCGCCTGCTCGGCAAGGCTGCCTCCGTCAGAAGCTGGAGGAACGGCGACATGGACGAGGACAAAGCCCTCAATGTCACGGACCTCACCCTTTTAAAGCAGCTGCTGCTCGCGCTGTGATGCGCTGCTGTACACGATCGTGCCCCTTCCCCCGCGCTGTGCAAGGCGCGGGGGAATTTTTGGCACGCATACGGCCCCCTGCCAACCCGGAAATGCCCGTATTTGGGCAGATTTTCCAGGAGAAATTGTAGAAAATCACAAATCATTTTGAAAAAAAGTGTCAAGCTATTGACAGCGGGGGGGCAGTTTGTTATAATGAACATATGTAGGATCGCCCATACAGAAAGAACAGGGTATCACGCCGGAGCGGCGCTGTCAGGCGCACACCGGCTCAAGAGAGGACGAAAGACTTGCAAACAACGGGGAAGTCCGGCAGATCCGTGCGCAGCCGCGAGCAGTACAAGCATATGGTCTCCTTCTTTTCGGCGGTCATCCTGCTGGGACTGCTGACGGTGCAGTTCGGATATGTCTGGTATACGTTTTTTTCGGAGACCATCGTGCTGCCCTTCTACCGCAAGGGCAACTGGGTCGTCATTGCCATCTACGCCGCCTTGCTGCTTCTGTTTTTCAAGGTCTACGGCGGCTTCAAGGTCGGGTACCTGCGGCGCACGGACGTGCTGTTCTCACAGATCCTCTCCGTGCTCGGCTCGAACCTCATCACCTATTTGCAGATCAGCCTGATCGCCCGCGATTTCGTGGCACCGCGCCCCATCGTGCTGCTCACGCTCGCGGAGTTCATCGTGCTCGTGTGCTGGACGCTCTTAGCGCAGCGGCTCTACTTCATCCTGTACCCGCCCAGGCGGCTCGTGATCGTCTACGGCAGTCCCGCGGCGGCGGCCCTCGTCATGAAGATGAGCTACCGGGTGGACAAGTATATGATCTGTGAATCCGTGAGCGCCTCGGCCGGCTTTGACGAGATCTGTGAGAAGGTCCTGCGCTTTGACGGCGTCATCATCTGCGACATCCCGGCACAGCTCAGAAACGATCTTGTCAAGTTCTGCTTTGACAAGCAGCTGCGTGCCTATATCGCCCCGAAGATCTCCGACATCATCCTGCGGGGCGCCGATGACATCCGCCTGTTTGATACGCCGCTGCTGTTGTGCCGCAATTTCGGCCTGACCTTCGAGCAGCGGTTTATGAAACGCGCCTTTGACCTTGCCTTCAGCATCGTCTTTCTGGTGCTGACCTCCCCCCTGATGCTCGGGTGCGCCCTTGCCATCAAGCTCTGTGACGGAGGTCCCGTGCTCTACAAGCAAAAGCGCCTGACCCAGTGGGGCAAGCCCTTTTATGTCTATAAATTCCGCAGCATGATCCCGGATGCCGAGCATGACGGTGCGCCGCAGGTGTCCACGGACCATGACGAGCGGGTCACGCCGGTGGGCCGCTTCATGCGCAAGTGCCGGCTCGATGAGCTCCCGCAGCTCATCAACATCCTCAAGGGCGAAATGTCCGTGGTGGGACCGCGTCCGGAGCGGCCGGAGCTGTGCGAGGAATACGAGAAGCAGTTCCCGGAATTTCGCTTCCGCCTGCATGTCAAGGCCGGTCTGACCGGCTATGCGCAGGTCACGGGCGTGTACGACACCACCCCCTATGACAAGCTCAAGATGGATCTGATGTATATCGAGAGCTATTCGATGTTCCGTGACATCCAGATCTGTCTTTTGACCTTGAAAACCACGCTGTTCCCGATCCAGAAGAGCAATGCCGAGCTTCTGCATCCGGAGCTGCACCCGGAAAAGAAAGAGAATAAAGAACAGAAGAGCTAAGGAGGAATTCACATGAAAAGAACAGCAGTCATTATGGCTGGCGGCAAGGGCGAACGCTTCTGGCCGAAAAGCAGAGTGACCTGTCCCAAGCAGTTCCTGTCGCTGACCAGTGACGGCGAGACGATGATCCAGAAAACGGTCAAGCGCCTCGAGCCCCTGGTGTCCCAGGAGGACATCTACATCGTCACCAATGCCGCGTATCTGGACCTTCTGCACGAGCAGCTCCCGGGACTTCCCAAGGAGAACATCATCGCAGAGCCCGCACCGCGCAACACCGCGCCCTGCGTGGGTCTGGCGGCCTCCATCATCGAGAAGAAGTACGGTGATGCGATCATGTTCGTGCTCCCGTCGGATCACCTGATCCATGCCGAGGAGATGTACATCGACACCCTGCGCAAGGCAGCGCGTGCCGCCGAGGAGGGCTGCAACCTTGTGACCCTCGGCATCACCCCGACCTATCCCGAGACCGGCTATGGGTATATCAAGTTCATCAAGGGCAGCGGCCGTGACGGCGTATACGGCGTGGAGCGCTTTGTGGAAAAGCCCGACCTTGCCACCGCCAAGAGCTATCTGAAGGACCGCGGCTACCTGTGGAACAGCGGCATGTTCATCTGGAAGGCCTCGTCCATCCTGTACAACATCCGCGCCTATATGCCCGTTCTCTACAATGGCCTGCAGCCCATCGCCGAAAGCTACGGCACACCGGCGTTTGCAGAGGTGCTCGATGAGAAATTCCGCGGCCTGCCGTCGGAGTCCATTGATTTTGGCATCATGGAGAAGGCCGAGAGCATCTACACCATCCCCGGCAATTTCGGCTGGGATGACGTGGGAAGCTGGCTTGCACTCGAGCGCATCAACACCACCGATGTCGAGGGCAATATGTTCGACGGCGACATCGTGAGCATCGCAAGCCGCAACTGCACGGTCTGCGGCGGCAAGCGCACCGTGGCCATCTTAGGACTCGAGGACATGGTCATCGTCGATACCCCCGATGCACTCCTTGTGTGCGACAAGAACAGCACACAGGACATCAAGAAGGTCCTTGCCAAGCTGCGCGAAGAGGGCAGAGAAGAGCTGCTGTAAGGTTACTGACGCAACACTATGCGTATGATAACGGACTGACTCGGAAGCCGGAGAAGTGCCATAATGCGCAGGATATTTTGTGCATGGCAAAGTGGCGGGTCCGCAGCGATACTTTGTGTATTGCAAGGACACGGCGCAAAGCCATGCGCAAAAGAGACAAGCAGGATGGTGCTTCGTAGGCTTTCGAGGCAGTCTAATGAAAATTTCAGGAGGAAAACAAGTATGAAGCACGCATTGATCACCGGTATCACCGGTCAGGACGGATCGTATCTGGCAGAGCTGCTGCTCGAGAAGGGCTACGAGGTATACGGCATCTGGAGAAGAAAGGCCACCGTGGACTACGGCAACATCGAGCATCTCAAGGACAAGGTGCATCTGATCTATGCCGACATGACCGACCCGATCTCCCTGATCTCCGCGATGAAGATCTCCCAGGCAGACGAGGTGTACAACCTGGCTGCACAGTCCTTTGTGGCTACCAGCTGGGATACGCCGCTGGGTACGGCCGACATTGATGCCATCGGTGTGACCAACATGCTCGAGGCCATCCGCACGGTCAAGCCCGAGTGCCGTTTCTATCAGGCATCCACCTCCGAGATGTTCGGTCTGGTACAGGAGATGCCGCAGACGGAAAAGACCCCGTTCTATCCGAGAAGTCCCTACGGTGTTGCCAAGCTCTACGGCCACTGGATCACCAAGAACTACAGAGAGAGCTACAACATGTTCGCCTGCTCCGGCATCCTGTTCAACCACGAGTCCGAGCGCCGCGGCATTGAGTTCGTTACCCGCAAGATCTCCCATGCCGTTGCCGCCATCAAGCTGGGCGTGCAGGACCATGTGGAGCTGGGCAATATGGATTCCAAGCGCGACTGGGGCCACTCCAAGGACTATGTCCGCGCCATGTGGCTGATGCTCCAGCAGGATGCACCGGATGACTATGTCATCGCCACCAACGAGACCAGAACGGTCCGTGAGTTCGTCGAGATCGCCTTCAAGACCGCCGGCATTGACGTGGTATGGGAAGGCACGGGCGTGGACGAGGTCGGCAAGGACAAGGCCACCGGCAAGGTCATCGTCAAGGTCAACAAGAAGTTCTTCCGCCCGGCTGAGGTGGACGTGCTGCTGGGCAACCCTGCCAAGGCAGAGGAAAAACTCGGCTGGAAGCGCGACATTTCCTTCCAGGAGCTCGTCGAGCGCATGGTCAGGAACGATCTTGCCATTGTCGAGAAGGAGATCGCTGTCAGCAAGCTCTGATCGGCATAGGAACGGATAACAAGCAAAAAAGGGGCACGATCTTCACAGAGAGACGTGCCCTTTTGCCACAGGAGGGACGGATGAACATTGCATTTGATGCCCTGCCCCTGATGGGCAGGCGGACCGGCATCGGCTACTGCGAGGCAGGGCAGGTGCAGGCGCTCACCCGGCTCCATCCGGAGCACCGGTATGCGCTCAATTATTTTGCCATGCGCCACCTTCCCGAGCGCAGGGCGGACCTTGCCTCCTATCTGCGTGACAATGTGGAGGCGCGGCATGCCTTCCTGTCCCCCTACGGCTATAGGCTCCTGTCCACGTTCGTGCCGGTGCCGTACCGGTGGTTTTTTGGCGGGAAGAACGACCTGACGCATTTTTTCAACTATATCGTCCCTCCCCATGTGGGCGGGAAAACCGTTGTGACGGTGCATGACATGGTCTACAAGGCCTATCCCGAAACGGTGCGCGGCCGCACAAGGCATATGCTGGACCTGGGTCTTAAAAGCTCCATGAAGCGTGCGGACCTCATCGTCACGGATTCGGAGTTTTCCAAATCGGAGATCATCAAGTACTACCCTGCCTATGCCGAAAAGCTCCGGGTCGTCCCGTGCGGCGTGGACCTGCAGCGCTTTGCACCGTGCAGGGATGAGGCACGCATCGCGCAGGTGCGGGAGACGCACCGTCTGCCCGAGCAGTACTTTCTCTACCTTGGCACTCTCGAGCCGCGCAAGAACCTCGAGCGCCTGATCGACGCCTATGCGCTCTATGCCGCCGCCTTCGAGGATCCGGCCGCACTCGTGCTCGCCGGCGGCAAGGGCTGGCTGTATGACGGCATCTTTGCAAAGGTCCGGGAGCTCGGGCTCGAGCAGCTTGTGCTGTTCACGCAGTATATCGAGGAGGCGGACCTGTGTCCGCTCATGTGCGGGGCGCTGGCCTTCGTGTTCCCCTCGCTGTATGAGGGCTTCGGGATGCCCCCGCTCGAGGCAATGGCCTGCGGGGTGCCCGTGCTCGTGTCCGATGCGGCCTCCCTGCCGGAGGTCACGGGGGAGGCCGCCGTGGTCGTCCCGCCCGAGGATACGCAGAAGATCGCCGAGGGCCTCGGTGAGCTCCATGCCGACCCGCTTTTGCGGAAAACGCTCTCCCTGGCCGGGTACGAACGGGCAAAGGGCTTTACCTGGGAAAACAGTGCGAAGGCGCTGTATGCGGTCTATGAGGAGCTCTTGTAGGAGGTCATATGGGCAAGCTGAAAATTTTAGAGGTGAATAAATTCTATGCCCCCCATATCGGCGGCATCGAAACGCTCGTGGAGCAGCGTGCCCGGCAGTTTGCCGCCTACCCGAATACCGAGGTGCGCGTGCTGGTCTGTCAGGAAAAGGGGGAGGGGGATGTGTCCGTCATCGACGGCGTGGAGGTCACAAGGTGCGGGAGCATCGGCACCTATTTCTCCTGCCCCGTGTCCTTCTCCTTCTTCCGGCGGTTCAAGGAGCTTGCCGAGTGGGCCGATGTGGTCGAGATCCACACGCCCTTCCCCTTGGGGGATGCGGCCTGCATCCTGTCAAAATGCAAATGCCGTGTGGTGATCGCCTGGCACAGCGATGTCATCAAGCAAAAACGGCTGCTGCGGCTCTATAAGCCCTTGCTGCACAAATTTTTGCAGCGGGCCGATGCGATCATCACCGCCACACCCGGGCATATCAAAAGCTCGTCGTTCCTGCCGGAATTTGCGGACAAATGCCGGATCGTGCCGTATCCGCTGGAGATCCCCCGGTATGAGCGGGCAAGGCGCACCCCCGTGCTCACGCAGCATCTGCATGACAAAAAGAGCGTGAAGCTCCTCTTTACGGGGAGGCTCGTCTATTACAAGGGCGTGTCGTACCTTATTGAGGCCATGCAGAAGGTGGACGGGTGCGAGCTGTTCATCTGCGGGACCGGTCCGCTGGAGGAGGAGCTGCGGGAGAAGGCCGAAGATCTGCCCGTGCATTTTCTGGGCAGGCTGAGTGATGAGGACCTGAAATCCGCATTTGCGGACTGCGACATCTTCGTGCTGCCGTCGGTGGCCAATTCCGAGGGCTTCGGGATCGTGCAGCAGGAGGCGATGGTCTACGGGCATCCCGTCATCAATACCGCACTGCCCACGGGCGTGCCGTATGTGAGCGTGGACGGAGAAACGGGCCTGACCGTGCCGCCGAAGGATGTGACCGCGCTGTCCCAGGCCATCCAGACCCTTGTGAACAGTCCCCGCCTGCGGGAGGAATACGGCCGCAATGCCGCCGCAAGAGTCCGGGCCGAGTACGATCTGGATACCAATATGCACAGGATCTACGATATTTTAGCCGAAGGCTGCTAACCATTCTTTAATAAAGAACCCATTCTTAGCTACGCCGAAGGCGGCTTAAAAAGTTTTTGCTCCAGCTTTTTTCAAAAAGCTGGTCAGAGTCCAGAGGTGAAACCTCTGGTCGCTCGCCGCAGCGAGCGAAATCTCCTACTATGAAAGCAGGTGTCATTATGGATTCGTTAGTGATCGGTGCCGGCGGATTTGTCGGCAAATACCTTTTGCGGGAGCTGCAAAAAACCGGCGGGGAGCTGGGTGCGACGAAGCTTCCCGGGGAGAGCGTGCAGATAAACGGCTGTGAGGTCTTTGACCTGGACCTGGGCGATGAGCGCGGGATCCGGGAGCTGCTGCTGGCGCACAGGCCGGCGCGGATCTACCATCTTGCCGCGCAGAGCTCCGTGGCTGTGTCGTGGAAGAATCCGCAGCTGACGGTCGATGTCAATATCAAGGGCGTGCTGCATCTGCTCGATGCCATCCGCTCCATTGACGAATACTACCCCCGCATCCTCCTGGTGGGCTCCGGGGAGGAATACGGGTATGTCCGCACAAGTCCCGTGACCGAGGAGGAGCCGCTGCGTCCGGGCAATCTGTATGCCGTGACCAAGGCATGTCAGAACATGATCGGCAGCATCTATGCCCGTGCCTACGGGATGCCCATTGTGATGGTCAGAGCCTTCAACCACATCGGCGTGGGACAGTCCCCGCAGTTTGTGGCAGCGGACTTTGCCCTGCAGATCGCCGAGATCGAGGCAGGGCTCCGGCCGCCCGTGATGCGCGTGGGGAACCTTGCTGCCAAGCGGGATTTCTCCGATGTGCGCGATGTCGTGCGGGCGTATGTCATGCTCATGGAGCGCGGCAGATCGGGGGAGACGTACAACGTTGGCAGCGGCAGGGCGGTCGCCATTGAGGAGCTGCTCGATACGCTCCTGTCTTTGAGCCGGGAGTCCATCGCCGTCGAGCAGGACCCGAATCGCATGCGTCCGTCCGATGTGCCGATCATCGAGGCGGATGTGCAGAAGCTCCGGGAGGATACGGGCTGGGAACCGCAGTACAGTCTCGAGGAGACACTGCACACCATGCTCGCCCATAACCGCAAGAATTTCGGGATCGTGTGAGCCATGGATGCGAAAACCTATGAACCGATGTACGGCATCGGCAGGACCGGTGCCGCGCTGGAACGGTTCGGCGCCAATCAGAATGCCCTGAATGCAAAGCTCCTCTCGGAAACGGAGCACCTCACCGCACAGATCGAGGCACTGGGCAGCATGGTCATCGACATGCAGCAGGAGCTCACCGCACTGCATGAGGCGCACGATGCCCTGCAAAAAGCGCATGATGCCTTAAAACGCGAGAACGACCGCCTGCGCCTGACCGCCCGGCTCAATGCCAATGCCATTGACCGGCTGACCGGGCACGATACCGCCGGAGGGGATGCAAGCTGAACCAGAAATACCTTGCCTGTGAGCGCTGGTGGGTACTGGCCATGCTCATGTACATCGGCGGCTTCTTCGGGGGCTTTACCTATACCGTGCGCGGCGGCATCTTCTGCAACGCGCAGACGGCCAATTTCGTGCTGCTGGCCATGTCCGTCGGAAACGGCGACTGGCAGATGGCACGCTATCTCATCCTCCCCATCACGGCCTACTTCCTCGGCGCGGTCGTCTCCGAGGTCCTGGGGAATGCGGTCAAGCGCTTCGGGCTCGTGCGGTGGGATACCCTGCTCATCCTCATTGAGATGCTCGTGGTCGTGATCCTCGGCTTCATCCCGGATGCGGCCCCCTATGAGATCTCACAGATCGCCGTGAATTTCATCTGCTCGATGCAGTACAATACCTTCCGGCAGGCCGACGGCATCCCCATGGCCACCACCTTCTGTACGAACCATGTCCGGCAGACGGGCGTGTTCTTCACCAAGGCCCTGCGCCACCGGGATCTTGCCGCGCTCGGGCGCATGGGCTTTCATGCCGGGATGCTCGCGCTCTTTGTCGCGGGCGGCATCACCTCGACCGTCCTGTGCCGGCATTTCTCCGGCCGCGGCGTGTGGTTCGCCCTCGTCCCGCTTGCCGTGATCCTCATCGACCTGCTCTATGCCGACCTCAAAACCGAACGCGGCCAGATGCAGCGCATTCCAAGAGGTCACTGACGCACGGGGAGCCCCCATGGTTTCAAAGTAATCTGTCCTTATTCACGCCGAAGGCGGCTTAAAAGTTTTTGCTCCAGCTTTTTTCAAAAAGCTGGTCAGAGTCCAGAGGTGAAACCTCTGGTCGCTCGCCGCAGCGAGCGAAATCCTTTTACCCGCCGCTTTTTTCAGGGGTGAATTCAAAAAACAGTCCGGTGGACTGTTTTTTGAAGAGGGGCGCTTTTTTGCAAAAAAGCGCGCCCTATCCACCAATCTTAGCAAGTCTTTCCTTGCCGCCTTCAGGCGGCAACCACTCCCGCACAGGAGCTTTCTTATGAGATCAACTAAAAAACACGACCCGGCGATGACAGTCCCTGCCCTTGTCATGACAGCCGGGATCCTTTTATCCGTCGTTCTGTTTTCCACCGTGCGCCACCAGCTCGCCCCCCGCACCGCCATCGGGCCGGAGGGGCTGCGGCAGGTGCGCCTGTATCTGTACTGGCTTTTTTTCGGCACGCTCCTCAAGGCCCTGACGGCCGCTTTGAGCGTGTGGATCGGGTATGCCGCCGCCTTCCTGCTGCGCGACCGGACCGAGCGGCAGGAGCAGCAGCGCATGACCGCCCTCTATGCGCTCCCCTCCGTGCAGAAGGATCCGGAGCTGCGGGCATTCATGGAACGGATGGAGGCACGCAGACAGGCGCAGGCGCGTGACGAGCACCGGCAGATCCGGCTCCCGCGTGCCGTGCCGTGGGCGCTGAGCATCGTGCTCTTTTTTACGATGCTCCTTACCTTTCCGCAGCGCACGGGCTGGGAGGTGCAGTTTGAGAAAAACGGCTATGAGGGCCCCGGGTTCTTTCAGACGGCTGCCATGATCTTGGCACTCGAGCAGGATATGCATGATCCGGAGCCGGTGCCGGCGCAGGAAGCCGTCCTCACGCCCGTCTCCCTCGATTACAGCTACCGCTCGCACAGCCGCTCCGGTTCGCGCCGCGTGACCCTGTATGAATACTGCCTTGCGGATCCGGAGGGGCGGACTGCGGCGCAGATCACCGAGTCCGACTACAGGCGTCTGAGCGGGACACTCCACGGCGCCTACTCCCTCTATCGCGAAAGCGGCCTGATATGCGAGCTCCCCGATACGGACGAAGCGCAGACCGGGATGCCGGATGCACAGATGCCGGATACGCCCTGGGCGGAGCTGTACACACTGCACTTTGAGCGCGAGGACAGCGCGTACCACGTCGATCCCGTGCCGCCGGAGGGGCAGCGCCTTGTCCTGACGGTGTACCTGAACGGGGAGGTCCTCCGGGAGGGGACCCCCTGGCCTGCGGGCGAGGCATCCATGGAATTCCATGTCGGCTGGGACGGGGAGTACACGGCCTGTCTGCAAATGGAGGACGGAAGCGGCAGCCGGTATGTGGTGAGCAATGTCGAGCGCTTTGACACGCAGGAGCTTGCCGCGCAGATCCCGAGCAGTCCCCCGCCCACGGAGCCGCCCGCCCCTGCGATGGAGGGGACGGTCACGGACAACGGGGACGGCACATGCACGGTGGACCTCAGCCCCTATCCTGTGACGTTCACGGTGCCGGAGACACTGGAGGTGACGATCCCGGACGAGCCCGCGCAGTCGGATCTGAACGGGGAATACCGCACCCTCTGCGAGGGCGGGAGCGGCCGGATGTACCTGCGGGCGGAGTGGATGCATCTGCCGTACATGCAGAGCACGCCGTGGCTGCTCGAGGACCGTGCCAATTCGCTGCAAAAGAGCTTCGAGGGTTCCCGGGTGATCTCGGGGGAGCTGACTTCGCAGGACGGCCGGACGGGGTACTGGCTGCGCCTGGAGCGCGGCACGAGCGATCTGGAGTACCCCCATCTCATGGGCGTCTATGAGATCGGGGACCATACCTATGTGCTGGTGACCATCGCCTGCGCGGATGTGAATGTGTATCCGAGGGGGATGGAGGTTTTGGAGAGCTTTTATATGGAGTGAAACTTGATAGACCTCTTGTGGGGCTCCGCCCCGGCTGGTTTCTCTTGATCTGATAATGTTACTACACCCCGCCAGAGGGGCGATTGCCCACCCCTCTGGACTCCGTGCAGCAAAGGGCTGCGCCCTCTGCACTCTGCTTTGGATCGGTAAGGGGGAGACCTCGCTTCGGTGAATGGCATTCTTGTGGCCGCGTTTCTCACATCACTAAGACCCAGGCGCGTTCTCCGGAGGAATGCATTCTTAGATTGCTGCCGCAGTGCCGGGCGAACAAGGTGCGCTTTCCGATAAGCGTTTCGGGTGTAAGAAGGTCTTGTCTTTCCACAGACCTTACGCGCATACGCACCTGGTTCGCCCGGCACTATGCTGACAAGGTTAAAACGCATCCCACCAGCGAACGCGCCAAGGTCTTATTGAGGTACGAAATTCGGTCGAGTGGGAATCTATCACCGAAGAACTGTCTCCCCCTGTTCGCTTGAAAGCAGGTGCAGGGCGGCAGCCATGCTGCCCGGAGTCCAGAGGGGGTGGCAAGACCCCCTCTGACGGGGGTGAAGGGGTCCGCCCCTCCATCAGGGTCTCACCGGGGGCGGAGCCCCCACAAGAGACCTGTCAAGTCTGAGTATCTAACCTCTCACCTCTCACCTCTATCTTCTAAAAGCTCTTGCCAAATGCCCAAAAGTATGTTATAATAAGGATAAACCCCGCCGAAGGCGGAAAATCCACCAGCATAAGGAGGACACATTCCATGTCAAAGTTCTACATCACAACGCCGATCTACTACCCCTCGGGGAATCCGCATATCGGCCATTGCTATACAACCGTTGCGTGTGATTCCCTCGCACGCTACCGCAGGATGCAGGGGCATGATGTCATGTTCCTGACCGGCACCGACGAGCACGGTCTGAAGATCGAGCAGAAGGCTGCCGAGGCCGGCGTCACCCCCAAGGCCTATGTGGACGGCATCGTCGAGATCTTCAAAAAGCTCTGGAGCTATATGAACATCAGCTACGACCGCTATATCCGTACCACCGACGACTACCACGTCGAGTCCGTCCAGAAGATCTTCAAGGCTCTCTATGACAAGGGCTACATCTACAAGGGCAAGTATGTCGGCAAGTACTGCACCCCCTGCGAGAGCTTCTGGACCTCCTCCCAGCTCAAGGACGGCAAATGCCCCGACTGCGGCCGCGAGGTCATCGACGCCGAGGAGGAGGCCTACTTCTTCAAGATGTCCCCCTTTGCTGACCGTCTCGAGGACCTGCTGCTGAACACTGACTACCTCCAGCCGCGCACCCGCGCCACGGAGCTTGTCAACAACTTCATCAAGCCCGGCCTGGAGGACCTGTGCGTGTCCCGCACCAGCTTCAAGTGGGGCATCCCCGTGACCTTCGATCCGGACCATGTGGTCTATGTCTGGATCGATGCGCTCTCGAACTATATCACCGCCCTGGGCTATATGAACGGGCAGTATGATGATTTCGACAAGTTCTGGCCCGCCGACGTCCACATGGTCGCCAAGGACATCCAGCGCTTCCATGCGCTCATCTGGCCCGCCATGCTCATGGCACTCGACCTGCCGCTCCCGAAGCATCTGGCCGTACACGGGTGGATCACCTTCAACGGCGACAAGATGTCCAAATCCAAGGGCAATGTGGTCGATCCGTTCATCCTCGGCGAGCGCTACGGCTGCGATGCCATCCGCTACCACATCCTGCGTGAAATGGCACTCGGCGCCGATTCCGATTTCTCGAACGAGATCCTCATCAGCCGTATCAATGCCGACCTTGCCAACGGCTACGGCAATCTGGTCTCCCGCACAGTGGCCATGGCGGACAAGTATTTCGGCGGCACACTGCCCGAGGAGCGCGAAACGGCCCCCGTGGACGAGGAGCTCAAAAGTCTTGCCCTGACCATCCGGGACAAGGTGGACGCTTACCTGGACAATACGCAGATCAAGCAGGCGCTCGAGACGATCTTCACGCTCGTGGACAGAGCCAACAAGTATATTGACGAGACCGAGCCGTGGAAGCTGGGCAAGGATGACACCAAGCGGGCAAGACTGGCAGCCGTGCTGTACAATCTGCTCGAAGCCATCCGCATCATTTCCACGCTGCTCTCGCCGTTCATGCCGCAGACCTCCCCGAAGGTCTGGGAGCAGATCGGTGCGGGCACATCGGACGTGACGTATGAGAACGCTGCGAAATTCGGCGTTCTGCCGCAGAATGTGACGGTACACAAGGGGGAGATCCTCTTCCCGCGCATTGATGTGGACAAGGAGATCGAGGCGCTCAATGCCATCCTGGGTGCGAACGCTCCCGAGGAGCCGGAGGAGCCCGATTACACGCCGGATCCGGTGGCAGCACAGATCGAATTTGACGATTTCACGAAGGTGGACCTGCGTGTGGCGAAGGTCGTCGAATGCGAGAAGGTGAAGAAGTCGAAGAAGCTCCTGCGCTTGCAGCTGGATGACGGCATGGGCGGCCGGCAGGTGGTTTCCGGCATTGCGCAGTGGTATGTGCCGGAGGATCTGATCGGCAGGAAGGTCCTGATCGTGGCAAATCTCAAGCCCGTGACGCTGTGCGGCGTGGAATCGAACGGCATGATCTGTGCAGCGGATCTGCCCGACGGCAGCGTGGTCGTGCAGTTTGCGGACGACAGATACCCTTGCGGGGCTAAATTACGATAAGCAGGAAAGAGATTTCGCTCGCTGCGGCGAGCGACCAGAGGTTTCACCTCTGGACTCTGACCAGCTTTTTTGAAAAAAAGCTGGAGCAAAAAACTTTTGAGCTGCCTCCCAATGACCGCCATAAGGCGGTCAAAGGTCGGCAGATGAGTAAAAGAAAATGCAGCAAAGCGATCGCTTTGCTGCATTTTCTGTTTTTATGGGGCGCTCATTGGCCGAACAGTTCGCGGAGCTTGCCGAAGAAGGTGCCGCGCTTGGCATAGTTCTTCTCGGAGAGGGAGTCCTCAAAGCTTTTGAGCAGCTCCTTCTGCTTCTTGGTCAAATTCTTGGGTACCTCAATGTACAGCCGGACATACTGGTCCCCGCGTCCCTCACGCTGCAAACGCTTGATGCCCTTGCCCTTGAGACGATGCCGGGTCCCGTTCTGTGTGCCCTCCGGGATGTTGAATTTCACATTGCCGTCGATCGTCGGCACCGTGATCTCCTCCCCCATCACCGCCTGTGCATAGGTGATCGGGATCTCACAATGCACATCGTACCCCTCACGGGTGAAGATCGGATGCGGACGGACACTCACGTTCACATTCAGATTGCCGTTCGGGCCGCCGTTCAGACCGCTGTCCCCTTCTCCGGAGACACGCAGGGTCTGCCCGTCGTCAATACCCGCCGGTACATTGATCGATACACGCTTCTGTACACGCACACGGCCTACACCGCGGCACTTCTGGCACGGGCTCTTGATGATCGTTCCCTTGCCGCCGCAGTGCGGACACGGCCTTGTGGATGAGATCGAACCCAGGGGCGTCTGCTGCGTCACCTTGATGCTGCCGCGGCCGTGGCAGTCCGGACAGGCCTCCGATGAGGTCCCGGGCTCCGCACCCGTGCCGTTGCAGGCGGCACAGCGCTCCTGATGGGTGATCGTGATCTCCTCGGATTTGCCCGTGCATGCCTCCATGAAGCTGATGCTGATGCCGTAGTTGATGTCCTTGCCGCGCCGGGGCGCATTGGCCGAATTGCTCCGGTAGGCTCCGCCGCCGCCGAAAATGCCGCTGAACAGGTTCTCGAAAATGTCCCCCATGTCCCCGGCATAGCCGCCCGCAAAGCCGTCAAAGCCGCCCGATGCATCCAGACCGTCATGCCCGAACTGGTCATAACGCTGGCGCTTCTCCGGATCCGACAGTACGGCATAGGCCTCGTTGATCTCCTTCATCTTTTCCTCGCATTCCTCGACATTGTCAGGATGCAGGTCCGGATGGTATTTGCGTGCCATGTTGCGGTAGGCCTTCTTGATCTCTTCCTCCCCGGCACCCTTTTGCAGTCCTAAGACCTCATAATAATCACGTTTGTCAGCCATATTCCTCCGCCGCCGGATGCGGCGCTCCTTTCCTACATTTCAATAACCGGCGATGGGGGCGAAGAAACTCCGCCCCTGCCGGTATATGCGCTTGTTCTGCGGTTTATGCCTCGGTGAAGTCGGCGTCGATCACATCGTCACCGCCGGCATTCGGTGCCTCCTCCTGTGCTGCACCGGCTGCCTCTGCACCGGGAGCTGCACCGGGCTGCTGGTAGAGCTTTGCGCCTACCTCGTACAGTGCCTTCTGGAGGACATCCATCTTGTCCTTCATGGCCTGGGTGTCATTGGCATCCACAGCCGTCTTGAGGTCCGCAGCCTTCGCACGGATGTCCGCAGCATCGGCCTCGGGCACCTTGTCGCCCAGCTCCTTGAGGGTGTTCTCGCTCTGGAGCACCATGTTCTCGGCCTGGTTCTTGGTGTCCACCTCTTCACGGCGCTTCTTGTCCTCCTCGGCATACTGCTCGGCTTCCTTGACAGCCTTGTCAATATCCTCCTTGGACATGTTCGTCGATGCGGTGATGGAAATGTTCTGCTCCTTGCCCGTGCCCAGATCCTTGGCGGATACATGGACGATACCGTTTCTGTCGATGTCGAAGGTCACTTCGATCCTCGGCACACCGCGCATGGCCGGTGCAATGCCGTCCAGACGGAAGGTACCCAGCTGCTTGTTGTCGCGGGCAAATTCACGCTCACCCTGGAGTACGTTGATGTCCACAGCCGGCTGGTTGTCGGCATAGGTGGAGAACACCTCGGACTTCTTGGTCGGGATGGTCGTGTTTCTCGGGATCATCTTCGTGCAGACACCGCCTGCGGTCTCGATACCCAGGGACAGGGGGGTGACATCCAGGAGCATCAGACCCTCCTTGACATCGCCGCCGAGCACGCCGCCCTGGAGCGCCGCACCGAGTGCCACGCACTCATCCGGGTTGATGCCCTTGAACGGATCCTTGCCGATGAGCTTCTTGACAGCCTCCTGTACAGCCGGAATTCTCGAGGAACCGCCGACCATCAGTACCTTGTCAAGCTCGGAGGCGCTCATGCCGCTGTCGGACAGTGCCTGACGCACCGGCTCCATCGTGGACTGCACGAGGTCCGCAGTCAGCTCGTTGAACTTGGCCTGTGTCAGAGTCATGTTCAGATGCTTCGGACCGTTGGCATCGGCCGTGATGAACGGCAGGTTGATGTTCGTGGTGGGGGTGGCGGACAGCTCGATCTTGGCTGTCTCGGCAGCATCCTTCAGACGCTGCATCACCATCTTGTCGGCGGACAGGTCGATGCCCTGCTCGCTCTTGAATTCAGCCACCATCCAGTTGATGATGCGCTGGTCGAAATCGTCGCCGCCCAGGTGGTTGTTGCCGGCCGTGGCAACGACCTGCTGGAAGCCCTCGCCCATCTCAATGATGGAGACATCGAAGGTACCGCCGCCCAGGTCATAGACCATGACCTTCTGGTCCTCCTCCTTGTCGATGCCGTAGGACAGTGCGGCGGCTGTCGGCTCGTTGATGATACGCTTGACCACAAGGCCTGCGATCTGGCCGGCATCCTTGGTGGCCTGACGCTGTGCATCGGTGAAGTAGGCCGGTACCGTGATGACAGCCTCGTTGACCGTCTCACCCAGATAGGCCTCTGCATCGGACTTGAGCTTTTGCAGGATCATCGCGGAGATCTCCTGCGGGGTGTACTTCTTGCCGTCGATGTCCACCTTGTAGTTGCTGCCCATGTGGCGCTTGATGGAGCTGATGGTCTTATCGGGATTGGTGATGGCCTGGTTCTTGGCGACCTTGCCGACCAGACGCTCACCGGTCTTGGAAAATGCAACAACGGACGGGGTGGTCCTGGCACCCTCCGCATTCGGGATGACAACGGCATTACCGCCCTCTACAACGGCAACGCAGGAGTTGGTGGTTCCCAGATCGATACCAATAATTTTGCTCATAAGTCATGCTTCCCTTCTCTTATTATATATGGTGTATGGTGCATCATACGGCTCTCTGCCGTATGTAGCTGCTGTGACGGAATGGGCGGCTATGATGCCACGGCGACCATGGCCGGACGGATCAGGCGGTCCCGGAGCATGTAGCCCTTCTGGAACACCTCGCAGACCGTGCCCTCGGGGTATTCCTCCGTGAACTCTGCCTGCTTGATGGCCTGGTGGATGTTCGGATCAAAGGCCGCGCCGAGTGCGTCGATTTCCTTGACCTCGAGCTTGTCGAGGAAGGTTTTCAGCTGCTGGAGGATCATCTCCATCCCGCTGTGGTACTGCTCGTCGCTGCACGGTGCCTCCACGGCACGCTCGAAATTGTCCACCACGGGCAGCAGCTGCTCGACTGTCCGCGCAGTCGCTTCCCCATAGGTCTCGAGCTTTTCCTTGGCCGTGCGCTTGCGGAAATTGTCAAACTCCGCATAAAGCCTGAGATACCGCTCACGCTCTGCCTCGAGCGCATCCGAGCCGTCGATCTCATCGAGCATATCCTCGGCGATCTCGCGCTCCTCCTCGTCCTCTTCCGGGGCGGCCTCCTCCTCGATGTCCTCCTCCAGGTCTTCGTCCTGCTCCTCCTCGAGGAGCTCATCCTTCATTTCGTTCATCGGGTTCACCTCTTTCAGCCGGATCCTCCTCCTCGGAGATCAGGTCCGTGATTTTCTGTGAAAAATATTCCAGATAGGGGATCACCTTGGCATAGTCGAGCCGCATCGGCCCGATCACCCCGAGGGAACCAACATTGTGGTCACCCTTCCGGTATTTGGAAACGATCATGCTCGAATTGCCGATGACAAAGCTGTCATCGCCCTCTCCGAACACCACCCGGATGCCGCTGAACGAATCGTCCAGGAGCCGGGTGAGCTCGTCCTTGTGCTCAATAAAGCGGACGACCTCCATTTTATCCAGATCCTCGTAGGAGAACAGGTTCCGCTCACCCCGCACGGTCAGTGCATGCTGCCGCAGGTCCCGGGACAGCTCGCACAGTCCCTGCACGAGCGGCGCCATGGTCATCATATACGCGCTCATGGCAGCGGTGAGATTTTCCATGCGCTCCTCGGACAGCTCGGCGACCGAGATGCCCTCGAGGTGCTCCTCAAGGTACCGGGAGAACATGGCAAGCTGTTCATTCGTCAGATCGAACTCCAGCCGGCACGCCTTGTTCTTGATGCTGCCCCCCGATGTGATGAGGAGAATGACATACACCCGCTTGCCCGCCGGAATGACCTCGACCTTGGAGATCACGGAGAACTTCGGGGAAAAGTCCGAGACCACCGCGGCGCACTGTGTCAGCTCCGCCAAGGCGGTCGTGGCGTTCTGGATCAGGAGCTCCTCGGACATCGGGCCCTGCTCGGCGAGCATGGCATCGAGCCGCTCCCTTTCATCAAAGGGGAGCTCCGGAGGGGTCATCAGCTTGTCGATATACAGCCGGTAGCCGCTGATGGTGGGGATCCTGCCGGCGGAGGTATGGGGCTGCTCGAGATATCCGAGCTGCTCGAGCATCGCCATATCGTTGCGGACCGTCGCGGGGGAGACCCCGATGTCCGGCAATGCGGCGATCGCCTTGGAGCCGACCGGTTCACCGGTGCGCACATACTCCTCCACTACGGCAGCTAAGATCTTCAGCTTCCGTTCATTCAAAGGAATACGCTCCTTTCTGGCAGTTGATGTGTTGCAGTGTTAGCACTCTTACTCTTTGAGTGCTAAGTTTAGTGTACCACGATTTCCCGCAAAAGTCAAGGGGCTGCCGGATTTTTGGCATAACGCATAAATTGGAGGGGCGGGGAATGTGATATTTAGACAAAATCCCGGACGGGAGCGCGGAGATCCCGCCGTCTGCGGCGCGACTGCCGAACACGTTTGATCGAGGGGAAGCGCTGCTATGCAGACAGTCTTTAGCTATAGGCGACTCTAATAACGCCCCATTTATCTTTTCTACGAAAATACCAATGGCTGTTTTTGGGGCTATGCCCCGCGCCCGCCTCTCTAAAAAAGTTTTTAGAGATTCATTATAGAAAAAATCTATTACAGCCTCTTGCTTTTCAGAATGGGGGAAATCCCTGTTTTCCTATTGACAAACCCGCTGCACCGTGCTATACTATAGACAACGCCTATAGCATAGCTAACAGATAGGTTTAATAGCGAATGGGCGGTAAAAATGGGAAGTAAATGAAAAATATGAAAGATCAGAAAGGAAGATGCACCATGAGCAAGCAGTATCGTTTTGAGACCATCCAGGTCCATGCAGGACAGGAGCAGCCGGATCCGGCAACGGACGCAAGGGCCGTGCCGATCTACGCGACGACCTCCTACGTTTTTAAGGATTCCGCCACGGCAGCCGGACGCTTCGGACTGACGGAGAGCGGCAACATCTACACCCGTCTGATGAACCCGACCTCGGACGTGTTCGAGCAGCGCATCGCCGCACTCGAGGGCGGTGCCGCCGCACTGGCCACCGCATCGGGCTCCGCTGCCATCAGCTACGCTGTCCAGAACATCGCCACGGCCGGGGACCACATCGTCTCCTCCTCGAATCTGTACGGCGGCACCTATAACCTCTTTGCCAACACCCTGCGTGAGCAGGGCCTGACCACCACCTTTGTGGACCCGGCGGATCCTAAGAATTTCGAGCAGGCCATTCAGGAGAACACGAAGCTTCTGTATGCTGAAACGCTCGGCAATCCCAATTCCGACGTCATTGACATCGAGGCCATTTCGGAGATCGCACACCGTCACGGCATCCCGCTGATCGTGGACAACACTTTTGCGACCCCCTACTATCTGCGCCCCATCGAGCACGGTGCGGACATCGTTGTGCATTCCGCCACGAAGTTCATCGGCGGCCACGGTACCGTAATGGGCGGTGTTGTGGTGGATTCGGGCAAGTTCGACTGGGCACAGAACGACAAGTTCCCGGGCCTGTCCCAGCCCAATCCCTCCTACCACGGCGTGGTCTTCACGCAGGCATGCGGGAATCTGGCATACATCCTGAAGCTTCGCACCACGCTCCTGCGTGACCAGGGTGCTGCCATCTCGCCGTTCAACTCCTTCCTGCTGCTGCAGGGTCTGGAGACGCTGTCCCTGCGTCTGGAGCGCCATGTGGAGAATGCGCTGAAGGTCGTGGAATTCCTGAAAAACCACCCGCAGGTGGAGCGTGTGAACCATCCGTCCCTTGCCACGGGCAGGGCCAAGGAGGTCTATGACCGGTACTTCCCGGAGGGGGCTGCTTCCATCTTCACCTTTGAGATCAAGGGGGATGCGGAGACCGCCAAGAAGTTCACGGAGAGCCTGGAGCTGTTCTCGCTGCTGGCCAATGTTGCCGATGTGAAGTCCCTCGTGATCCATCCGGCATCGACCACGCATTCCCAGCTGTCCGAGGAGGAGCTGCTCTCCGCCGGCATCCAGCCGACCACCGTGCGTCTGTCCATCGGCACCGAGCACATCGACGATATCATCGCCGACCTCGAGCATGGCTTTGCGGCGGTAAAGTAAGAATTTTGTGTCCGGTGCAGCCTTCCTGGAAAGAGGGGGCGCTGCGCCGCACACCCTGCCGGGTCCGGGATATAGTCCCCGAAAGCAGGGTGCAGGGGCCGCAGGCTCCTGCTGGGGGTCCGGGGGCGAAGCCCCCGCATTTTCCCCCTCCCTTTAGGGAGGGGGTAGGGGGAGGGCGCCCCCCACCGCACCCCGCATGAAAATAGTCCTTGACAAAGCACGGTAAACGTGCTATAATATATGGTGTAAAAGCATACAATTCCCATAGGAATTAGATAATTATTTGCTTTGAAAGGAGTAATCATCATGAGCAAGGTATATGAAAAGGTCACGGATCTGATCGGCGGTACACCGCTGCTGCATCTGTCGGCACTCGAGAAGGCGAACGGTCTGGGCGCAACACTCCTGGGCAAGCTGGAGTATTTCAATCCGGCGGGCTCTGTCAAGGACAGGATCGCAAGAGCGATGGTGGACGATGCCGAGGCCAAGGGGCTTCTGCATGAGGGCAGTGTCATCATCGAGCCGACGAGCGGTAACACGGGCATTGGTCTGGCTTCCGTGGCAGCTGCAAGAGGCTACCGGCTGATCATCACGATGCCGGAGACGATGAGTGTGGAGCGCCGGAACCTGATGAAGGCCTACGGTGCGGAGCTGGTACTGACCGAGGGTGCCAAGGGCATGAAGGGTGCCATTGAGAAGGCACAGGAGCTGTCCCAGGAGATCCAGGGGAGCTTCATCCCGTCGCAGTTCACGAACCCTGCCAACCCCGCTGTGCATGAGGCCACCACGGGCGTGGAGATCTGGAACGATACCGACGGCAAGGTGGATATTTTCGTAGCCGGCGTCGGCACGGGCGGTACGGTTTCCGGTGTGGGTGCCTATCTCAAGGCACAGAATCCGGATGTCAAGGTCGTTGCTGTGGAGCCGAAGGGCTCGCCGGTACTGTCCGAGGGCGTATCCGGCCGTCACGGCATCCAGGGCATTGGTGCGGGCTTCGTACCGGAGACCCTGAACACGGACATTTATGATGAGGTCATTGCTGTAGAGAATGAAGCTGCCTATGAGACCGGCAGAGCCATTGCCCGCTCGGAGGGCGTTCTGGTGGGCATTTCCTCCGGTGCTGCCCTGTGGGCTGCCATTGAGCTCGGCAAGCGTCCGGAAAACAAGGGCAAGACCATCGTGGCACTGCTCCCCGATACCGGTGAGCGCTATCTGTCCACCCCCATGTTTGAATAAGCGCGGAGGCGCGGAGCCCGCGCTGGCAGTGATTTTGCTTTGCCGCTGATCGTGCGACGGAAGTCGGGTCTGCATGATTGGGGATCCGGACACTCCCGGGAACAAGTATCACCCCGGGGCGGCAGGCGCTTTCAGAGGAATACTATTATACCAATTCTCGTTCAAACGATCGATCACATCGATCGTTTGATAGCCGCTGCAGGCGGCGTCGAGAATGGCATGAGACGAAAATAGCGCACGCTTCTAATCATGCTGTTTCAACAGCTTGATTAGAAACTCAGACTTGTTAGCCTATGCTTCGGCCGTTCATACAAACCCCCCTCCCTTTCCCGCTGATGCGGGAGAGGGAGGGGGTTTTTGGCTTCTGTGCATGTTCGGAAAGGGAGAAGGGCTGCTATTGCGCCAGCCAACCGTATACCTCCCCGGTCAAGGCATCCACATCCAGCACATATCCCCCGGACTCCCGGGGCGTGAGCTGGAATGTATAGGGATCCTCGTGGAAGAACTCGAACTGCCACACCGGCGTGAGCACGCGGCCCTGGATCACATCATTCGTTTTCAGCGCAAGGATGGCGTATTGCAGCCGGACACGGTAGGCCGTTTTCGGATCGGTCAGGTGGTCGTCCGCGATCCGGCAGGCCTCCTCAAGCGACAACAGCTCGCTTCCCTCCATGTAGTCCTTCCCCGCCGGGTGCGTGAGCTGTACCTCCGACGCCGGGAGCCCCGCGCAGTCCGTCCGGTATGCATCCACATACCCCCAGCGCTCCACGCGCACCGTCACCGACGCGCCCTCCATCCCCGTGTCCGGGATCATCTGCGCACGGTAGGGCGTCACCGGGATCCCCCGCAGCGTCACGCCGTAGGTGAGCTCCACCCCCTGCGTGCCGTCGGCATAGTCGCGCACCGTGATCTGCCGCAGCGAGCAGGGGATCCGGTCCCCCTGGGCTGCGGGCACAAGGCTCGCCGGGATCCCGCCGTTTTCATACCACGCCGCATCCACAAAGTCAAACCGCTCCCCGCCAAGGCGCTCCATCATCAGATCCGTCACCGCACCCGTGATCTCCGTGAGCGTGTGCGTCCCGCCCGTCAG
>JAFTZY010000080.1 GCA_017460955.1 Oscillospiraceae bacterium | reverse complement strand
GTTGTGATGCTCGTTCGATGCGTGAGGTGCGTTCTTGAGAAAGCACATTTCGGGTGTGAGTTTTCCTCTGCCTTTTTCCCGGACCTCCCGCGCATACGTACCTTGTTCGCCTGGCACTGCGGTAACAAGTCAAGAACGCATTTCTCCGGAGAACGCGCCAAGGTCTTATTGTGGCACGAAATTCGGTCGCATGGGAAGCTTGCACCGAAGGACTCTCAATCCCTGAACGCTTTAAAGCAGGTGCAGGGCGGCAGCCCTGCTGCCCGGAGTCCAGAGGGGGGCAAGACCCCCTCTGGCGGGGGTGCGGGAGACTCCCGCATCAAGGGGCCTCTCCGGGGGCGGAGCCCCCACAACAGACCTCCCAAGTCTAAGCCTCTCACCTCTTACCTCTCACCTCTAACTTCTAAAGGCCGAACAGCCTCTTCCCGTTCTCACAGCACAGATCAATGAACTCCTGCGTCCCCATGCCCCGGATCTGTGCCCCCTTCTCGGCTGTATAAGCGATCATCCGGCTGTCACAGCGCTTGCCCCTGTGCGGGACGGGCGCCATATACGGGCAGTCGGTCTCCAGCAGGATCCGGTCGGGCGGGAGCATCGCCATCGTCTCCACCGCTTTGCGGGCGTTCTTGAATGTCAGCACCCCCGTAAAGCCCACATAGAGTCCGAGCGATACGACCTCCCTGGCTGTCTCCGCAGAGCCGCTGTAGCAGTGCATAACGCCGCGGGGGCGGTATTCCCGCAGGATCTCCAGCGCATCGGCAATGGCATCGCGGACATGCAGGATCACCGGCAGGTCCAGCTCCCGGGCGATCATAAGCTGCCGGCAGAACACCTCCCGCTGCTTTTCCTTGTCATACCCCTCGTAATGGTAATCGAGCCCGATCTCCCCGATGGCCCGGATGCGCTCGTGACGCGCAAGTGTGCGGATCTCCTCGTCCCAGCCCTCCGGGAGGGAGGCATCCGCATATTCCGGATGCACCCCGGCACTGCACCAGATGTACGGCCAGCGCTCGGACAGGGCGATGCAGGCCTTCGTGTCCTCCACGCTGCATCCTGCCAGCATCACATAACGCACGCCCTCCTGAGGAAGGCGTGCGAGCAGTTCTTCGCGGTCGGGCGCAAAGGCATCGTCCGCATAATGAGCGTGGGTGTCAAAGATCCCCTGGTACATCATTCACCCTCCGCAGCCGGTGCATCGGTGAAGTAGTCGGCGACGGTGTCCTTGAAGCTGCTTCCCAGGATGAAGTATCCGTCCTCCGTATCCGTACCCACGGCGATGCGGAAGGTGCAGATCTTGTTGCCGTACTTGTACATATATTTGAGTGCTTCCTTGTGGTCGCCGTAGTCGATGGAGGTGATGTCGGTGTCCATCATGTTCACAAGGATCTTGAAATTGCTGTCCATGGAGGCGGCGATGCGCTCATAATCGGTCTGGTTGATCATGTCGCACAGCAGGTCCGCCGTCTTGGTGCTGCGCTCGCTCTCCCCGCGCTCGTAGGCGGGGTAGGTCAGGAGCTTCTCGATCTGTCCCGGCCCGAGGTACTGCGGATCCGAAGAATCCGTGAAGCCCTTGAGACCCGTGGGAACAGTGTAGTACACGCCCGCGTAGATGTTGCAGATCTTCTGGAAGCCCTCGCTGCCCAGGATGATATAGCGGTCGGCGGTGATGCCGGCCTCGCTCTCAATGGCACGCTCGAGCATCGAGATGCCGCCGGAGCGGTAGAACTGCGACAGGGACTGCTGCTTGCCGTCCACGGCAGCGAGCATGTTCGAGGGGAGGGAGACGAGCATCATCTTCTTGTCCGACGGGAGCACCCTTGCCACCAGAATAGTCACCGGACAGGTGCCGTCCGGCTCGTCGAGCACGAAGAGCAGCGTCATATTGTCCGCTTCGGTGGGCTTGACGATGCTCGACGCCATCGGACGCAGCTCCTCCTTGTCACTGATCTTGCTGAAAATGAACGCAGCGACGCCGCCGATACACACGATCCCCAGCAGGAATGCGAGCAGGAACGGAATGGCCACATGTCCGTTCTTTTTCTTCTTTTTTGCCATAATGCTCCTCCTTCGGAAAGCCGGTTGCCGGATGTCCTCCATTGGCATCCGCATGAATTTCTGGAAAGTTTCCTGTGCCACTTGCTTTTTTTTGAAAGTAGTGCTATAATAAAAGTACTGCCGGTCACAGGCCGCAGCGCTCGGCGACCCAGTCCTCGGGTGTTTCGGCATCCACAGTATGTGAATCGATGCGCAGATAGAGCAGAGCCCGCTTCCTTGCATAGCGCAGTGCCTGGTCCGAGCCGGAGCGTCCGGCGCCGCAGACCGCGATGATCGCGCTGCTGTGGTCGGCCATGAAGCGGTTGCGTGCCAGAAAGACCGTGCTGCCCTTGCGGTAGCTGCCCGGCAGGATGATATGCCGGTCGAGATTTGCGCGCATCCGGGACAGATGCCCGGCGTCATAGCCGCGGGAAAGATAGAATTCCTCGTAGTCCTCACAGGGCTGCACACCAATGACCGTGAGATCCGGGTAGTCCCTGCGCCAGGCGGTCAGCGACATCACCGCGGCATAATCCACACCGTCGGCAAGGCCGTCAAGAAAGCACCGGTACCCCTGTGCAAGTGCCTGTCCGATGTGGTAGTGCAGGCATTGATAGAGTGCGCGGGGATCGCGCGGCAGCTTTTCGGGACGGTGCCCGGTGAAGCACAGCGTCCGGCTGCGGTCGATATCGTTCAAAAGCGGATGTGTCATGGTCCCACCTCCCATCGTTACTGAAAATGCCCGCATCCATTATAGCACATCCGTACAGAAATCACAAGCAAAATCCGGGATTTTTTCCGAATTATTACATTCCTGTTCCCGTTTCGATACCGATTTGCAACTTTTGCTGCAAGAGGCAGGAGAATGAGCGGCAAGAAGCAAGAGAAGCGGGGCGGGAGAACGGTGCATTTAGCAAAGAAGAAATATAATATATAAAGAGAAAAACGGCAAAGAGAAGAGCGTGCAGAGCCCCGCAGTGGGGGTGCAGGGGGCAAAGCCCCCGCAGCGCCGCAAAGCGGCGCATCTTGCCTCTCACCTCTTGCCACTTGAAGATAGAAACGGCAAAGAGAAGAGCGTGCAGAGCCCCGCAGTGGGGGTGCAGGGGGCAAAGCCCCCGCAGCGCCGCAAAGCGGCGCAT
>JAFTZY010000079.1 GCA_017460955.1 Oscillospiraceae bacterium | reverse complement strand
GGGGGGTGGGGGGTGGGCAACCCCTCCCCAGAAAAGGAGCCTCTCCATTTTAAGAGTCCCTTCTAACCTCTCACCTCTCACTTCTAACCTGCATTCACGGCTGCGTCCGCCAGTTCACGTTTTCACGGTCGAGGAGCGTGGTCAGCTCGCTGACATCCTCGGGGCATTCCGTATAATACCGCTCGTCACTGCGGTGGCCGGTGTAGGTGTATTCCACAAACCGGTCACGGATGATGACCACATCCTTGATGGTGCCGTCCTCCACACACGCAGCAAAGGATTCATAGGTCGTGCCCGGATAGGAGGTGTGGTAGGTATTCCGCTCGATGCGGACATAGAGTCCGACAAGGAAGGTACACAGAATGAGATAGGCCGCCAGCACGGCCATGCGCACGATCAGGCGCCGGCGGGTCTTTTTCAGTGCCGTGCGCTGCTTCTGCACCGGAACGATGTCACGGAAGAAGGTCAGCATTTCCTCATCGCACAGGGATTTGTCAATGGTGAGGGCGCGTCCGAACTGGAAAAAGAGCATCAGACGCTCGTCATCCTCCGTATAGGATTCCGCCGTATCATAGGTGAGGGAGAGCTGGGCGGTGGGACTGGATACCTCCACATGGTCCTCATAAAATATATAATGATGGTAGTCCTCGCCCGCTTCATGGATCTTCTGATACCGCTGGCGGCGCTTATGGGGGATGAAGACCAGATCCATGGCAAGCCAGAACAGGCCGACCAGCGGGAGGATGCACCACACGGCGCTGTCATCGAGAATGAGCAGGATCACATGCTCGAGGATAATGAGCGCAAACAGGACCCGGCGAAGGATGGTAAAGATCCGGAGCTTCGGATCATGCATTTCCTTGATAAAAAAGCGTTCGGGGAGACAGGTCTCCAGCTCATAGAGAAAATCCCCGCGTTGTTCGTTTTCCACAGTATCCGCCCCCTTTCTTGTTTTTTCATTAGACTTCCTCGGGAACTTCCAAAGCACCGTCTCACTTGTCCAGTTTCCGAGTAATACTAATTTCTAATCAAACGATTGATGTGATCGATCGTTTGAACGAGAATTGGAATAAGTCCATTATACCAGATCACAGGCAGTATGTCAAGGCACGGGCAAACCTTTTTTCCCGCACCCCCTTGCATCTCCCCCGGTTTCGTGCTATAATAGGAACCAGAACCATCCAGGAGGTGAGCACCATGACCGGACCGCGTGCGCTGGCCCGCACAGCAAGGATCCTGCTACTCCCCTATGCGTACATCGTTCTGCGCCTGACACTCCTCGGACGGCCTGTCGAACAGCGGCGCCATGCCTTCCGGCCGTTCTTTGAGATCACACAGATCCTCGAAGGGAACATGCGGCGCTTCTATGCCGGACAGATCCTCGGGAACCTGCTCATGCTCGTCCCCCTCGGGATCCTCCTGCCGTGCGCATTCTCCTGTATGCGCCGGCTCCCCCGGACGGCAGCAGCCGCCATGCTCGTGTCATGCAGCATCGAAGCTGCACAGTACCTGACCGGGCGGGGACTGTGCGAAACGGACGACGTCCTCCACAACACCCTTGGCGCCTGTGCAGGCTATGTCCTCATCTGGCTCCTGCTCCTGCGCCATTTAAGGGATCACTGATGCGATCACGCCTTGCGGCTTGGCACGCGATCTGCTTGCCGGATCTCATCCGTGCTCCCTCTCAATAAACATGAAATGAGGTAAAGCTATGAAACCGACCATTTCCGAACTGTTCGACCTCGAGCACACCCTGGCTGCCGCGTATCTCTCCGGCTTCACCTATCCCTGGGAGGCCCTCTCCGGCATTGGGGACATGATCCTTGCCCTTGGGGAGACCCTCTCACCGGAGGAATACGATTCCCCCGAGCCGGGCGTATGGATCCACAAGACTGCCAAGGTCTTCCCCACTGCCTACATCGGCGCCCCCTGCATCATCGGTCCGGACACCGAGGTGCGCCACTGTGCCTTCATCCGCGGCAGTGCGCTCGTGGGCGCGGGCTGCGTGGTGGGCAATTCCGTCGAGCTCAAGAACGTTATCCTCTTTGACAAGGTCCAGGTGCCGCACTATAATTATGTGGGGGACAGCATTCTCGGCTACCGTTCCCACATGGGTGCGGGCTCGATCACCTCGAATGTCAAGTCCGACAAGACCCCCGTGGTCATCAAATGCGACGGTGAGCCGATCGAAACGGGCCTGAAAAAGATGGGTGCGGCGCTCGGGGATTATGTGGAGGTCGGCTGCAACAGCGTCCTCAATCCCGGCACGGTCATCGGGCCGCAGTCCACGATCTACCCGACGAGCTGTGTACGCGGTGTGGTCCCGGAGGAGAGCATCTGGAAGAACGACGGCGTCATCATCCGCAAGACCAGGTGAGTGCCATGGATCCGAGGACGCATTTTTCCGCACTCCAGATCATCCATCATGTACTGGATCTGCATTTGCGTGAGGGGGATCTGTGTGCGGACGCCACCGCCGGCAAGGGCCGGGACACGCTCTTTTTGGCGCAGCATGTGGGCGCATCGGGACATGTGACGGCCTTTGACATCCAGCCGGCAGCCGTTGAGGCGACAACGCAGCTGCTGGAAGCGAACGGCATGGCAGAGCGCTGCACGGTGCTGCTCCAGAGCCACAGCCGGATGGCGGAATATCTGGAGGAGGGGACGCTCTCGGCGGTCACCTTCAATTTCGGCTGGCTCCCGGGCGGGGATCACAACATCTTCACCCGGCCGGACACGAGCATTGAAGCGATCGAACAGGGACTGCGGCTCCTGCGCCCGGACGGCATCATGACGCTGATCCTCTACTACGGGCGGGAGACGGGCTTTGCAGAGCGCGATGCCCTGCTCTCCTACCTCCCCACGCTTGACAGTGATCTGTACACCGTCGTGGAGATGCCCTTTGTCAACCGGCAGAACTGTCCCCCCATCCCGATCGTGATCTTTAAGGGGCGGTGATGCGGGGACACCCCTGCACCCCGGCAAGGGGGGGAGCCCGCGCTTCGGACGCCCACCCCCAAACCCCCTCCCTCTCCCGCTGCGCGGGAGGGGAGGGGGCTTTTTTCTTTTTTCTTTGCGGGGGGACTTCGTCCCCCCCGCGCCCCCTTGCCTTCGGCGAGGCTCGGTTCC